>NZ_JASBRC010000006.1:0-213740 GCF_029960715.1 Arthrobacter sp. AL05 | reverse complement strand
GGCTTGGTCTGTCAGGAGTACTTCGGGAACACCCCCCACCCCGGATGGGTCACCCGGGAACCGTCACCAACCCGTTACTTATCTCGGGCCCAAGGCCCGGGCCGCCGCTCCGATAACCGCCCCGTCAATTCGGCCCTAGCGGCAGGGCCAAAGGACCTTAGTGGGTGCCGCCCGGGAGGTCTAGTCTAGGGATAAATCCTGAGTTCAGGACATTCTTTTGCTTCGGCTCTTTAGGCGGGCACAGCACTTGCCAAAGAACGCCGGGAGCGCCCGCAAAGTCTCTATTCACCTCGCGCTGGAGTTGACATGGGTAGTGTTGGTTTGCTTTACGTTGGAGCAGTTCTGTTTATCAACGGGCTGATGCTTTTGGGGGTCATCCCGGGGAAGTCTGCGGCAATCCTCAATTTTTTTGTTGGCACCATGCAGGTGGTGTTTCCGACGATTATCATCCTTCAGGCCAACAACGATCCCACTGTTATCTTCGGTGCGGCCGGTCTGTATCTGTTCGGGTTTACCTACTTGTATGTAGGGATCCTGCAAATGACAGGAATCAGCGGCGAAGGCCTGGGCTGGTTCTCGCTGTTTGTGGCAGCCTGTGCCGTTGCGATCGGAGTCCTGCAATTTACCTTGGTGGCGGACCCGGTCTTTGGCATCATCTGGTTTGTCTGGGCCGTCCTCTGGTTCCTCTTTTTCCTGGTCCTCGGGTTGAAGAAGGATTCGCTCACCACCATGACCGGTTGGTTCACCGTCTTCATCAGCCACCTGACCGGCACCATCCCCGCGTTCTTCCTGCTTCTTGGCCGCTATGAGACCAACAACGGGTATGCGGCCCTGGTTGCCGCGATTGCCGCGGTGGCCCTGGCCGCGGCCTACTTCCTCGGCCGGAAGGCGATGCGCAACAGGGCCCTGGCGCCCCAGCCCACCAATGTGGCCCGGACCGCTTAAACATCCCGTAGGGGGAATAGTCTCCCACCCGGACAAGAGAGGACCCGGCCATGGCCACCTACGAATACCGTTGCCCATCCCATGAGGTTTTGTTCGAATCGCAGCACCCGATCGGAGAGGCGCCGGAGACCGCAGTATGCCCGGCCTGCGGCGGCGTATCCCGCCGCGTCATCAGCAGTCCCTACCTTTCACGGTCCGGGTCAGCCGCGTTCAAACTTATCGACAGCACCGTGCGCAGCGCCGCCGAACCCCAGGTGGTGAACTCCCGCATTCCGGGCGCCCCCAAGAGGGTCCAGCCATACACCTCCAACCCGTTACATCAGAAACTACCGCGGCCCTAGGAATCTAAGAAGCGGAACCTAGTCAAAGGAGACACAATGCCCGCAAAGATATTTAACCTTGACTCGTCAAAGAAGTTCGAGGACCAGGAGAAAATAGGCCATAACCGATGGCATCCGGAAATCCCTGCCATTGCCACGGTCAAGCCTGGTGAGTCGTTCCGGGTGGACTGCCGGGAATGGTTCGACGGCGCGATCGTCAATGACGACTCGGCAGACGATATCCTGAATGCTCCCCTGCTGACCGTCCATAAACTCAGCGGCCCCTTCGCCATCGAAGGCGCAAAACCAGGGGACCTGCTGGTGGTTGATATTCTCGACGTTGGTCCCATTCCGCAGGAAGATTCCGGCCCGCTCGCCGGGCAGGGCTGGGGCTACACCGGTATTTTCTCCAGAAACAATGGTGGCGGATTCCTGACCGATCAGTTCCCGGACGCTTATAAGGCCATTTGGGATTTCACCGGACAGATCGCAACATCGCGGCACGTTCCCGGCGTTTCCTTTACCGGGCTGATCCACCCGGGACTGATGGGCACGGCGCCGTCGGCTCAACTGCTCGCGAAGTGGAACAAGCGCGAAGGTGACCTCATTGCCACCAACCCCAACCGCGTCCCACCCCTGGCGCTGCCGCCCGAGGCCGGGCACGCTGTACTCGGACACCTGCCCGAGGCGGATTTTAGCCGGGTCGCAGCGGAAGCGGCCAGGACTGCCCCGCCGCGTGAAAACGGTGGAAACCAGGACATCAAGAACCTGTCCAAGGGCAGCCGGATCTTCTATCCGGTCTTCGTTGACGGCGCCAACCTCTCGTTGGGTGATCTGCATTTCTCCCAGGGCGACGGCGAAATCACCTTCTGCGGCGCCATCGAAATGGGCGGTTTTATAGACCTCCGGGTGGACATCATCAAAGGCGGCATGGACACCTACGGCGTCAGCGAGAATGCCATCTTTATGCCCGGCAACGTCGACCCGCAGTTCTCGCAGTGGCTGGCCTTCTCCGGAACGTCGGTGACACTTGACGGCGAACAGCGCTATCTGGACTCGCACCTGTCCTACCAGCGGGCTTGCCTCCACGCCATCGATTATCTGAAGAAGTTCGGCTACAGCGGAGAGCAGGCCTACATGATCCTGGGAGCCGTGCCCATTGAAGGCCGGCTCTCCGGTGTTGTGGATATCCCCAACTCCTGCTCGACTGTCTACATCCCCACAGCCATCTTCGACTTCGATGTCACACCGTCGGCTGCGGGCCCGCACAAGATAGATCCCGGCATGGGCGTGCCCATGTCCCGGAACGGCTGATCGCCTGGGCCGGGGCGCCCGCGGCGCCCCGGCCCACAGCACACCCAGCGTCACCCGGCCCGCCGCCGGAGGGAGCCGGACCGCCATCTTGGGCACGCTGGGTTGAGGCCTGCGCGGGCGCCGGCTCGCCCGTCAGCCGCAGGTCCGGGATCCGCCGCCCGGCTACTCTGCTGACGGCCGTTGCCGCTGCCGTTTTGTCGCCGAGCGCTGTTCCTTTGCCGCGAGTCGCCGGCGGTTGGAACCCCGCGTCGGTTTGGTGGCGCGGCGCCGCGCAGCCTCGGGCGCAAGGCCGCCTGCTATGAGGCCGGCGAGCTTTGCCAAGGCGATTTCGCGGTTGCGCAGCTGGGAACGCCGCTCGGAAGCGGTAACTGTGATGCTTCCGGCGATGAGGCGGGAATCCAGCCGGGTGACCAGCATCAGTCGTTGATCGTCCGAAAGCACCGCGGAGGCGACGACATTCCACGTGAGCTCGACGCGGCTGTCCGAGGTGTTGACGTGCTGACCTCCCGGGCCGGACGAACGCGAGAACCGCCAGCCCAGTTCCGCCGCGGGAATCGTGAGCGCGGCCGACACCTCCAGATCCATCCGCTAAGCCTCGCACAATATCGGCGCAGTTGGAGCCTCGCCATGGGCGAATCCACGGTCCCGGCAACGGCGGTCGGTGTCCGGGCCTGCGCCAACCAGCGAGCGGGTGTTATGCCCGACAAACACTTGCACAATACGTTAGCCAAGGCTAACGTATTAATTGTGCCTGATCTTCTGGAAGTTGCCACGGAGCCAACCAGGCGGGCACTGCTTCGACTCTTGGCAGCGGGGGAGAAAACGGTAACGGAGCTCTCCGCAAACTTTCCTGTGAGCCGCTCTGCGATCTCGCAGCATCTGTTGCTTTTATCCGATGTCGGTCTCGTCTCGGCCCGAAAGGACGGCAGGAACCGGTACTACGGTTTGGACTCCTCGGGGATGGTCCGGCTGCGTGAACAATTCGACTCCTTCTGGACCAACGAACTGGATCTGCTGGTCGCTGACGCCGGCCGGCTCCGCCCACCTTCACGGCAAGGGAAGAACTGATGTCCTACACAAAAACTGTTTTCCTCCCGGTTGACCCGGATACCGCCTTCTTGCTCATCACGGAGCCTGAACGGCTTCGCCGTTGGAAGGCCGTCGCGGCCAGGGTCGAGCTTCGCATCGGTGGAAGCTATCGCTGGACCGTTACCCCGGGACATGTGGCGCTGGGGACGTTTGTGGAAATCGAGCCGGGTAAACGTGTCATCTACACCTGGGGATGGGAGGGGGACACCCAGTTGCCGCCGGGTGCCTCGACTGTGACAGTGACCCTGGAAGCGGTCGACGGCGGAACGACTGTCCAGCTGATCCACGACGGGCTAACCGCGGAGCAGGAGATCGGCCACGCCCAAGGCTGGAACCACTTTATGGCGCGACTCGTACTTTTGGCCACGACCGGCGACGCCGGTGACGATGACTGGGCGGCAGCCCCGGATCCGATCGATGAGCTTGCCAGCGCCGAAGCCACCCTCGCCGTAGTCCAACGCATTCTCCGCGGACTCAAGGACTCTGACATGGGAGCCCGCACGCCCTGCGCAGGCTTCACCGTGGAAGGCCTCCTGAACCATCTCTTCGGGTCGATTGCATCGATCGGCAGTGCACTCGGTGTTTCCGTTCCTGCCCAGCCGACGGCCCCGCCCGAGGTTAGAATCGCCGACGCAGCGCAAATCATCCTGGAAGCTTTCCGGGCCCGGGGCCTGGCGGGAAGCGTGGACATGGGCTTCGCGGAACTTCCCGCCACGATGGTGGCAAATATCCTGAATGTGGAATTCCTGGTCCACGCCTGGGACTTTGCGAAGGCCACCGGGCAGGAGCTCACCGTCTCGCCGGTACTCGCGGACTACGTGCTGGGCCTTGCCCGGAACACGATCAGTTCTCACCAGCGCGGCGGCGACTTCGCCCCGGGGACGCTTGTCGATGAGTCGGCGGCGAGCATGGAGCGCCTCGTTGCGTTCACCGGCCGTGAGGTCGCCGGCATCTGATAAGCCAACTCACGGCAGGAGCACACAATGCCAGGGCGGCCGCATCTGCTGCATCCCTTGCACAATCCCGCCTCCTAATAGTTCGCACGGGCGGGGCGGTCTCAGCGTCCATGCCGGGCCGTTCGAAAGGCGAACGCAGATGAAAGGACATGTTATGAGCAAGTTCATCTATCTCTACAAGGGTCCGGCCACACCGATGGACCAGTTCACCCCGGAGCAGTCAGCGGAGCAGACTGCCGCCTGGGGCGGCTGGGTGGAGAAAATCGGGCCGGCCCTGCTCGATATTGGCGCACCGTTTACGCCTTCCCGTACAGCGGTGGTGGACGACGGTGCCGTGGCGGACTCTTCGGATCTGAACGGCTATTCGATAGTGGAAGCCGAAAGCCTCGCGGCGGCTAGAGCCCTGGCGGACGGACACCCCTTCCTGTCCGAGCGGAAAGGGACGTTCACCTTGGAGATCTTCGAGCTCGGCGAGATGTAGCGCCGCAATGAGTGGTGCCCCGGCGAACCGAGCGAGCTGCGTGCGGGTTTCCTCCGCCCGCTTCTCTGGCTCTCATCGAGCAAGGAGACGAGAATGGCCTGGTGCCAGCCGCTCGCCCCGCCGGGGACGGCAACCCGATGAACGCCGCAGCCCTAACGATTCAGCGCATCTATCTGACGTTGACGCTGGGCAATACCCTTGCGGCCTCGTTCATATGGGGGATCAACACCCTCTTCCTGCTCGATGCCGGGCTGAGCAACCTTGAGGCTTTTGCCGCGAACGCCTTTTTCACCGCCGGGATGGTGCTGTTTGAAGTGCCCACCGGTGCGATCGCCGATGGCTGGGGACGCCGGGTTTCCTTCCTGCTCGGCACCGTCACGCTGGCGCTATCCACCTACCTCTATTACCTGCTGTGGCAGCTTTCCGCCCCATTCTGGTTGTGGGCAGTGGTTTCCGTTGTGCTCGGCTTGGGATTCACCTTTTTCTCCGGGGCGGTGGAAGCGTGGCTCGTCGACGCGTTGCGGTTTTCCGGATACGAAGGCGACCTGGAGACGGTACTCGGCCGGGGATTGATGGTCTCGGGCATCGCAATGCTTGCTGGCTCGGTGGCCGGCGGTGTCATCGCCCAGGCCACCAACCTCGGCGTGCCGTTTATGCTGCGGGTGGGAGTGCTGATGGTGATGTTCGTTGTGGCCTTTAGGCTCATGCACGACGTCGGGTTCACTCCGGAACGGAAGGGACACCCGCTTCAGGCGACCCGTGCCGTACTCTCCGCCTCGATTGAGAACGGCTTGAAGAATCCGCCCGTCCGGTACGTGATGTTCGCCGCGCCGTTCAGTGCCGGCGTCGGGATCTATGTCTTCTACGCGCTCCAGCCGTACCTGCTGGAGCTTTTCGGCGACCCGCACGCGTACTCCGTGGCCGGGGTGGCGGCGGCAATCGTGGCAGCTGCCCAGGTGATTGGCGGTTGGTTGGCGCCACGGCTGCGGCGCCTTGTGCAGCGGCGGACGACCTTACTCATTCTGAGCAGCGTTATGGGGGCGGTAATCCTGGTCACTCTTGGGTTTATCCAGGTGTTCTGGGTGGCCCTGGTGCTGCTGGCACTCTGGGCCCTGGTAACGTCCGCGGGCACCCCGGTGCGGCAGGCTTACCTCAACGACATGATCGCCTCGCGGCAACGGGCAACAGTGCTTAGCTTTGACTCGCTGATGGGATCAAGCGGCGGTGTGGTGGTGCAGCCGATGCTCGGCCGGGCAGCAGATGTGTACGGCTACTCCGCGTCGCTGGCGGTCGGCGGCATCATCGGGCTAGTCGCCGCGCCTTTCCTGCTGGCCAGCCGCCGCCAGCGCCACCGGGCCGATCAGGCCGCCGCGCCGACCGATTCCGCGCAGTAGTGATTCCGTGCAGTAATGATTCCCGCGGCCCGCCCGTGCTCTGCGTTGATCACCAGCAGGCAATAGTCATTTTGGCGCGGATCCAGGGACCGCCCCGCTTTCTGGCAGGTCCCGGACACCTTACGTTGAGCAGCCCTTCGGGCCTAGAGTTGGGCTTCAATAACCACGGCGACAGGAGAGTCACATGATTACCCTGCAGATCGAACACCAGGTCCGGGACTTCGGCATGTGGAGGAGGGCTTTCGACAGTGACCCGCTGGACCGGGCCGCTTCGGGAGTGCGGTCGTTCCGGATTTCGCGGCCGCTGGACCAAGAGGACTACGTCATGCTGGAGATGGATTTTGATACCCAGGAAGAGGCTGTGGATTTTTTGGGCCGTCTGCAGAACGACACCTGGAAGACCGGTGTGACGGCTCCGGCGTTGGTTGGAGAGCCCTCGACCAGGATTATAGAGATGGTAGCCATTAAGAAGGTGGCAGCCCGCTGAGGCGCCACAGTTAGTCTTGGAGTATGACTGCCACAGCTTCCTCACCTGTCAGCTTTGACGGCCGTTTTGCCCGGGAGCTGGGGGAGATGTCCATCCCCTGGCAGGCGGACGAGGCCCCGGACCCCCGGCTCGTGGTCCTCAACAAGCCCTTGGCCGGAGAGCTTGGCCTTGATCCCGCCTACCTTCGCGGTTCCGATGGGCTGCGGCTGCTGATCGGCAATCTGGTCCCCGACGGTGCGACTCCTGTGGCACAGGCGTATACCGGCCACCAGTTCGGCTCGTTGGCCCCTCGGCTGGGCGACGGGAGAGCGCTCCTGCTCGGCGAATTGATGGACGTGGAAGGCCGTCTCCGCGATGTTCATCTCAAGGGCTCCGGGCGCACCCCTTTTGCCCGCGGCGGCGACGGACGGGCAGTGCTGGGGCCGATGCTCCGCGAATACATCGTCAGTGAAGCGATGCATGCCCTGGGCATCCCCACCACACGGTCCCTGGCGGTAGTGGCCACCGGGCAGCAGGTGCAACGCGAAACGATGCAGCCAGGGGCCGTGCTGACGCGGGTGGCAAGCAGTCATCTGCGGGTGGGCAGCTTCCAGTACGCCAGGGGGACAGGGGACATCGGCCTGCTGCGGCGGCTCGCCGACCACGCCATCACCCGCCTCCATCCCGCCGCGGCCGCAGCCAGGCACCCCCATCTGGCCTTGTTCCAGGCAGTGATCAGCGCCCAGGCGTCGCTGGTTGCGCAATGGATGTTGGTGGGGTTTGTTCACGGCGTTATGAATACCGACAATATGACAATCTCCGGCGAGACCATCGACTATGGCCCCTGCGCCTTCCTGGACGCCTTTATTCCGGCGACGGTCTTCAGTTCGATTGACGAGACCGGACGTTATTCCTACCGCAACCAGCCCGCCATTGCGGAGTGGAACCTCACGCGGCTCGCAGAGTCCCTCTTGCCGCTCTTCCACGACGAGCAAGAGCAGGCGATCGCCCTGGCGCAGGAGTCGCTCGCCGGGTTCCGGCAGCAGTACGGCGCTGCCTGGTCGGCCGGGATGCGGGCGAAGCTTGGCTTGGCTGCCGGCGTCGAAGACGATGTGGCTGCCACGATGGTGGACGAGCTGCTCAGCATCCTGCAGGCCGGGCGTGCCGACCACACCGCCTTCTTCCGAAGCCTTGGTGCTGCCGCCCGCGGCAACACCGGGCCGGCGAGGTCTCTGCTTCCCGACCCGGCGGCTTTCGATGCATGGGTGGAGCGTTGGAGTGCCGAAGATCCGGACGCGGATGCAATGGACCGGGTCAACCCCGCCTATATCCCGCGCAACCACCTTGTAGAGGACGCCCTCGCGGCCGGTACCGGCGGCGACCTCGCACCGTTAGGGCAACTTCTGGCCGCGGTGACCAACCCCTTCGTCGAGCGCCCGGGCCTGGAACGCTTCGCTGCAGCGCCGCCGGTCGAGTTTGGCCCCTACCGGACCTTCTGCGGAACCTAGCACCTCGCCACCGGCCGGTCTGCGGGTTCATTGCTGGCGTCCGGCGCCAGGTCCTCCGCGGCCCTGCCGGTTACTGGCGAGTCCGTTTCAGCGGCGACACCGAGGATACCCCCGTCAGTATTTTGACTACCCCCGGGGGTATCTGGGAGACTCGTGGCGTAGAACGGCCTTCGGCAGAATCGGCCGCTTGCCAGATACCCCCGGGGGTATTAGTGTTAAACCTAGTTCACGGGGACACCCCGACACATGACGAAGGAGAGCACATGCTTCTGGAACGCATTTACGACGAGGACCTTGCCCAGGCCAGCTACCTGATCGGCTGCCAGGCCAAGGGCGAAGCGGTAGTGGTGGACGGCCGCCGCGACATCGCGGTGTACCAGGCACTTGCTGCGAAAAACGGCATGAAGATCGTGGCCGTGACCGAGACCCATATCCACGCCGATTACCTCTCCGGCACCCGTGAGCTCGCCGCCGCTACCGGCGCGAAAATCTACGTTTCCGGGGAAGGCGGACCGGACTGGCAGTACGGATTCGACGGCGAACGGCTGCTCGATGGCGACAAGATTGTTCTTGGCAACATCAGCATCCAAGCGCTGCACACCCCGGGCCACACGCCGGAGCACCTGTCCTTCCTTGTAACGGACGGGGCGTTCAGTGACCATCCCGGGTACCTGCTCTCCGGCGACTTCGTCTTCTCCGGCGACCTGGGCCGGCCGGATCTGCTGGATGAGGCCGCCGGCGGTGTGGATACCCGATTCGCAGGAGCCAAGCAGCTCTTCACCAGCCTGCGGGAAAAGTTCGTGACCTTGCCTGACTACGTCCAGGTCCACCCTGCCCACGGGGCGGGCAGCGCCTGCGGAAAAGCCCTCGGCGCAATCCCGTCCAGCACTGTCGGGTACGAACGGCGCTTCGCCTGGTGGGCCCCGTACCTCTCGGCGAATGACGAGCAGGGCTTCATTGACGAGCTACTCGAGGGCCAGCCGGACGCGCATGCGTACTTTGGCCGGATGAAGCGCGAAAACCGGCAGGGACCGGCGCTACTGGGCGCCCGCGCACCGCTGCAGGAGCTCACCCTGGCGACGGTCGCCACCGATCTCGCCGCCGATACTGTGACATTCGTTGACACCAGGCCCAACGACCAGGTTCATGAAGGTACCGTCATCGGCTCTGTGAACATCCCGGCCGGGAAGTCCGTGGCCAGCTTTGGAGCCTGGGTGGTCAACCCGGAAACGGACAAGAACCCGCTGGTGTTGCTGGCTCCGGACCAGGCTTCCGCGCAGGAGATGTGGGACCATCTGGTCCGCGTCGGCATTGACTCGGTGGCCGGCTATGTCACCGGCTTCGAGGGTCTGCCCGTCAGCATTCCGAAACTCATCCAGCCGGAGGAACTCGCGGGCTTCGACGCGGCCATGGTCCTGGACGTCCGCAACCGCACCGAACACGCGGCCGGACACATCCCCGGCTCGCACCAGCTCAGCGGCGGCCGGGTGATGTGGAACCTCGACCAGCTCCCCGCCGAAGGAACCATCGTGAGCTACTGCCAGAGCGGCGTCCGGAACTCCGTCGCGGCCAGCGCCCTGCGCCGCGCGGGCTACGACGTCGTGGAACTGGACGGCAGTTACGCCGCCTGGGTATCGCGGCAGCCGCTGGATGCCGTCTCAGCGAGCTAGCTTCACACCCTGACACCGCCGTCGGCGGCCCTGGCGACAGGGCCGCCGTCGGTCTTCTGCTCAAACCACGTGAGGCATGCTGATGTCCGGCACCACCGATTCACGCCTGCAGCGGCGCAGCCCCAGCGGCATCACGTTGGGGCTGCGGCAGAACCTTGCGCAGTTTATGCTCCTCGTCGCAGTTAATGCCCTCGTCGGAGGAACCCTGGGCCAGGAACGCACAGTGCTCCCGCTGCTGGCCGGGCAGGTCTTCCACCTCGGCCTCTACACCAGCGCGTTGACGTACATCCTGGCCTTTGGCCTCGCCAAGGCCGCCACCAACTATTTCGCGGGCACCCTCTCGGACCGCTACGGCCGCAAACCCATTCTGATAGCCGGCTGGATAGTTGCTCTGCCGGTTCCGCTGATGCTTATTCTTGGGCCGAGCTGGGGCTGGATCGTCGCCGGCAACGTGATCCTGGGCATTAGCCAGGGCCTCACGTGGTCCACCACAGTCGTGATGAAAATGGATCTGGTGGGACCATCCGGGCGCGGGCTGGCGATGGGCCTCAACGAAGCCGCCGGCTACCTCGGCGTCGCCGGCACCGCCCTCGCCACCGGCCACATCGCCGCCACCTACGGTCTGCGGCCCGGGCCCTTCCTGCTCGGCGCCGCCTACATCGCTCTCGGCCTCGGGCTGTCGGTCTTTGCCGTGAAGGAAACCCGGGACTACGCCGGGGTCGAAGCCGCCAATAACACGGCCCACCGCAAAGCGGCCGGCGCCGAGCTGAGCAACCGCCAGATCTTCGCGTTCACCAGCTTCCAGGACAAATCCCTGTCGTCGGTAAGCCAGGCCGGCATGATCAACAATCTCAACGACGGCCTCGCCTGGGGACTCTTCCCCGTTATGTTTGCCGCCGCCGGACTGACGATCGAAAAGATCGGTCTTCTCGCTGCGGCCTATCCCGCCGTCTGGGGTGCGGCGCAACTCTTCACCGGTGCATTGTCGGACAAATACGGGCGCAAAGGGCTGATCGTCGGCGGCATGATGGTCCAGGCCGCCGCCCTGGCAGTGATCGCCGTCGGCCATGACTTCGCCACCTGGCTGACCGCCGCCGTTCTTCTCGGTCTCGGAACTGCCATGGTTTACCCGACCCTGCTTGCGGCTATCGGAGATGTCGCCCATCCCCGGTGGCGGGCCAGATCGGTCGGCGTCTACCGGCTTTGGCGCGACGGCGGCTTCGCTGTCGGCGCACTGCTCTCCGGCATCGTCGCGGACGCCATGGGCATCCCGGCCGCCGTCGGCGTCGTGGCAGGACTCACAGCGCTGTCCGGACTGTTTGTGGCTGTGCGTATGCGCGGCGCCGACCATCACGGCGGCCGGGTGCCCGCACCAGTCCGCGGCCCGAACGCGGCGTGACACAATCAACACAGCGCCAGCGATGGCCTCCCGTGGACTGCTGCGGTTAGCGGGCCGTGCGGACCGGAGCGAAAGGAGCGCCGTGATCAGCCCGACCCACCCTCACTGCGGAAGCAACAAAGAGTCAGCGGCCGGAACCGCCAGCAACCCGGCGTATCCTCAACTGCGTCTCAATATCGAGGCCCTGGACAACAACATCCGAGTCATGGCGGCCTGGTGCCAGGAGCGGGGAGTTGAACTTGCTCCCCACGTTAAGACAACGATGTCCGCGCCAATCATCAACCGCCAGGTGGCTGCCGGGGCCGTTGGCGTCACGGTTGCCACCCTGGATCAAGCGCAATTGGCCATCGGCTGGGGACACCAGCGCGTCCTCGTCGCCAACGAGATCGTTGATCGGCACGGCCTCCTGCGCCTCCGTACCCTGCTGGAGGAGGATTCCGGTCGGCACATCTGCTGCTTCGTGGATTCTGCTGCCGGTGTTGCGGCGGCAGCCGAAGTCTTCGCCGGGGCCGCCGCAGGCCTTGAGGTGCTGATTGACGTCGGCACTCCCGGCGGGCGCACAGGCGTCCGGAACCTCCCGCAGGCGCTGCGCCTGGCCGAGTTGATCCATGGCACCGCGGGACTCCGGCTCGTCGGTGTTGCCGGCTACGAAGGGGTAGTACCCAACAGCCGGACCCAGTCGACGCTCGACGCCGTCGACCGGCACTGCCGGCTGGTGCGGGACGCGTATTATGCTGCCGCGAAATACTTCGACACAGTCGCTCCCATCTACACCATGGGCGGCTCCGCCTTTCCGGACCGCGTTGCCGCTCACCTTCCCGACGACAGCCAAGTGCCCGGCACCCGAACGATCCTGCGCTCCGGCTGCTACGTCACCCACGACCACGGGACCTACGCAAGTGTCAGTCCGGTTCCGGGGCTGGTGCCGGCACTTTCGGTCCGGGCCGTCGTAGTGTCCGTTCCCGAGGCGGGAACCGCCGTCGTCGGCGCCGGCAAACGGGACCTTCCCTACGACGCCGGAAAGCCGGTCTTCCTGGCGGCCCTGACTGCGGACGGCGGCCCACGAGACGGCGCAACAGCCCTGGTGCGGACCCTTTTTGACCATCACACCGTCCTGGCCGAAGCGGAGGGCCTTTCCGTCACGGATGTGGTCGACTTGGGGATCTCCCATCCGTGCTCTGCTTTCGATCGATGGCCAGAGTATGTGGTCACCGACGGCAACGGACAACCCACCGGGGTATGGCACACCGACTTCAACAGATCGTCCCTGGCATCGCCCCCGGGCAGCTAGGGCGGTGTGCTGGCTCGCCGGCCCAGGGGCACAGCTAGCGGCCGAGTCCGCGGCCCAGCGCCCGGGACAGGAGGAGCCGGACGGACTGGGCTACTGACTCGCGCCGGCACGGCCCGTTCCAGATGATGAAATTAGCGTGACGCTGCGCTCCGGGGCGGTCATTGAGCAAGGTGGCGTCCCTGATCGCCTGGAGTGTCCCGGCTGCCAACGGAAGCGGCGCTTCGTCTGGATGCCAGGTCGAACCGAGCGGGAAGTCCCGAAACGGGCGGGCTGGCATTTCGATGTGCGCACCAAGAACAGCAGCGACCGGATGGGCCGCAGCGAAATCGCAGAGCGTACGCAGCGAATGCTGAAAGGCCGGAAAGTCCTGCACGTAGAGCCGTCCCGGGTAGACGGTGTCCCCGGTGAGCAGGATGCCGGTGTCCTCGTCATAGACGGCGATGGCGGACGGATGATGGCCGGGGACGGGGATCAGTTCAAGAATGCGTCCGCCGAGGTCAAACCGGGCCGTGCCGTGCGGCCAATCGTGGATTCCGAAAAACGCGGCGACGTGCTCGGCACTGTGTCCCACGAGCCTTGTCCGGTGCCGGCCGGTAAACTGCCCGTCTGCGGCAATGTGATCTCCATGGGCGTGGGAGTGGGCAACAACGAGTTCGTAACCGTCGTGGGGGTGTTCGTGCAGCCAGCGGTCAATAAGGGTGTCCACCGTTGCACGCAGCGGAAACCTGGTGGGGTCCGCCGTCGCGCCCGTATCAAGAAGGAAGGCGCGCTCGTCGCCGAACAGCAGGTACAGGAACGGAGCTTCGAAATTGTCGGTGATGTTTTGCCGGAGCACTATGGTGTTCGGTGCGGCCCGGTGGACCTGGATTGGCGGTGCGGTGCGGCTGGGCCGCGATCGGGTTCCCTCGTACCAGCGCACGTCAAGATCGAGTTCGGTCATGGCGTTCCTCGGTGGTCATCGCTAGGTTTCATGTAGGTACATTACTGTCAGCTGGCTACCGGGCGGGGACGCACTCCCGCTGCCGGGTAGTGTGACGAGGCCGGAACAACCAGGGGGCCGACGACGGCTGGGGCAGAGAACCCCGGTCTCAGAGGGTTCTCAAGCGTCGCCGACCCCGTCTCGCACCGGGCCTCGCGGCTCCGGCAAGCAACTGGGGCCAGCCACCTTGAGCAATGTGGGAAGGGCGCCGCCCCTACTACTATTGAACACCCTTCCGGTCGAATCGGGGAGACCCGCTGGTGTCCGGAAGTGTTTTGTCGGCTGGCGGTCCGAGCGCGACAGCAGGGCGGCCCGGACGGCGCCTTTCACGGCGACAGCACGTCAGGGGTGGCGCCGAGCGCACACTCCTGGTCGCTGCATTGACGGGCGCGCACCCGCCAATCGGGCTGCTTGGAAGCCACGGACCGTTCATCTTTCCAAATCGGAATGACCCGTGAGCCGCATTCCGGACACGGCGGCTCCACGTGGGCACGCCTTTGCGCTTTGTTCATGATTTCCCCCAAAGAAACTTCCCCGAATCTAGCCTTAACGCCAACGAATGTACAAATCAATTGCTGTCCGTAATTCTTTGGCAACAGTCCCGCACTGGCTCGTGCCCGGGCCTTATCGGGGCTAATCTCTGGTGAGGGGGAATACCAGGGCACTCCTGTCTGTTGAACACCTATCCGACAAGCATTCCGTAGAAGAGAGAAACACCCCAGTGGCAACCGATTATGATGAAGTACGCTCCGACGTCAAGGAGTCGCAGGACAGGTCCCTGGAGGCGCTGCAATCTGAGAACGCTCCGGACGCCCGCAGTGTGGTGCGTGACCTGGATGAGGCGGATTCGCTAGACGGTTCGATTGCGCCGGGCGGAGAGTTCGTCGCCGAGGAACTAGTCGTCCAGGTCATACCCCAGGCGCAGGATGAATTCACCTGCTACTCCTGCTTCCTGGTCCGGCACCGCTCCCAGATCGCGCGCGAGAAGAACGGTCACCTGTACTGCGTTGATTGCGAGGGCTAGGCGCGGGCAGCAGTCTCTGCGCATGACAGTCCTGGACTGGCTGCGGGATTCCGATCCTGCCATTCGCTGGCAAGTGCTCCGAGATCTCGACGGCGCCACAACCGGCGTTGTGACAGCTGAGCGATCGCGGGTGGCCACTGAGGGGTGGGGTGCCCGGTTGCTGGCACTGCGCGGGGCGGACGGCCAATGGGCCGGGGGAGCCTATTTCCCGGCCGCCGCCGTTGGGACCGACGTTCCCGCCGCCGGGTGCCAGCCCTGGACCGCCACCACGTACAGCCTCCTGCAGTTGCGGGACTTCGGCGTCGACCCGAAAAACGACCAGATCCGCCGCACCGTCGAACTCGTGCGGGAAAACTGCCGCTGGGAGGAAGGCGCCCAGCCCTATTTCACCGGTGAGGTGGAGCCCTGCATCAATGGAATGGCAGTCGGGCTCGGCGCCTACTTCGGTGAGGACGTCGAGGGCGTCGTGGCCCGGCTACTAGGGGATCAGCTCAACGACGGCGGCTGGAATTGCTGGGCGGCCGACGGTGCCGTGGTTTCGTCGGTTGCAACGACGATCAATGTCCTCGAAGGCCTGCTCGCTCACGAGCAGGCAACCGGAGGTTCAGCTGAAACCAGCGAGGCCCGGCGGCGCGGCGAGGAGTATCTGCTGGACCGGCGGTTGTTCCGACGCAAAAGCACTGGCGAAACAGCCGACCCGGCCTGGCTGAAGTTCAGCTTCCCGACGCGCTGGCACTACGACGTCCTTCGCGCCCTTGACTACTTCCGCTCCACCGGGAATCCGCCGGACCCGCGGCTAGCCGACGCAACCGAGTTGCTTGGCTCGAAGAGGCAGCCGGACGGCACCTGGCTCCTGGAAAACACGCATCCGGGGCAGGTCCATTTCCAGCTCGAAGACGGCGACGGGCGGCCCAGTCGGTGGAACACCCTGCGGGCCTTGCGCGTCCTTAAGTGGTGCGGAGACGGAGTGCCGGCCCAGGCCCGCCTGCCGGTCTCATTCAGCGACGATCCTATGCTGCCCCGCTCCACCTGGTAGCTGTTGTGATCCTGCGGATTGTCCGGGCGCGGGAATGGAATTTTTCGCTTCGTTTATGCCGTTCATGACCCTCCGCCAGCGCCGGGCCGGAAGGCGCTGGTTCCCGGACAGGGCTTTGCGCGCTTCCCCCGGCGCACAGGTCGGTGATCAGGCCCATGCCTGCGCATTCGCGCACTTCGGCGATGCCGGCGACGGCTTTGGACTTGTCGTTGAACGCCGTCGATACTGCCACAACGGTCCCGTCCGGTGCCCGCAGGCGGAATCGGAAGTGCGACTCTGCGTCGATGAACAATTCAAAAGAGGCGGCCATAACAATCCTTCCGGTCTGCGGTTCCTCCCCGGTCGTCCACACTGCAGAAGACTCACCGGCTCATCGCTGCGTTGATCTTCCACTGTCCTGGCCGAACAACCACTGAACAACCACTGACTCTCGTCATCTCGTGATCAACAGTCTCTTGCAGGCAACGGGACGCCGCAAGAGATGGCATGTAAACCCTGGGTAAAAGCTGAGCCACGACAGTCCGCCGTCACGCCCATCACTCAGGTGACAGGCGTTGCCAGCGTCCACTGCTGCGCATATCCGGACCCGCGGCCCACCAGGGTCTTATTTCGACATCTGAATGCCGCGCATTGACCAGCCGTCCGTAATATTAAAGAGTATTCAGTCCGCAACTTGCCAAGTTCATTGATAAGGACTAATGGATGACACTCGAATCATTGCCCGTCCTGGACTACTCCCTCTTAAGTGCAGGTCACCGGGAGGCCACGCGTTTTCGCGATGAGCTGCGCAACGCCATGCACGAGGTTGGCTTCCTCTACCTGGCCGGACACGGCATCCCGCAGGAGCTGACGGACGCCATGCTCGACGTGTCCCGGCGCTTCTTCGAACTTCCCGACGAACAGAAGCTCGCCGTCGAAAATGTCCACAGTCCGCAGTTCCGCGGATACACCAGGGTCGGCGGCGAGCTAACCGACGGCGCTGTTGACTGGCGCGAGCAGATCGACATCGGCGTCGAGCGGGCGGCTGTGAGCCCGGGACCCGGCGTCGCCGACTATTGGCGCCTTGAGGGACCCAACTTGTGGCCGGACGCCATCCCGGAAATGCGGGACATCGTCCTGGCGTGGACCGAACGGCTCAGCGCCATTTCGCTGGACCTCCTGCGAGCGCTGGCTGTGTCCCTGGGGGCGCCGCAAAACACCTTTGATGCGGCCTTCGCGGCAAGGGCATTTCCGTTGCTCAAAGTGGTGCGGTACCCGGGGGAGTCCGACCCGGAACCCAAGCAAGGTGTGGGCTCCCACCGGGACGGCGGTGTCCTGACGTTGCTGCTTGTCGAGCCCGGCAAAGGTGGCCTGCAGGTCGAGTACCAGGGGCAATGGATCGATGCCCCGCAAGTGCCGGGCACGTTCGTCGTTAATATCGGTGAGATGCTCGAACTGGCGACAAACGGGTACCTCAAGGCCACGCTGCACCGGGTAATCTCGCCACTGCGCGGCACGGACCGGATATCACTGCCCTTCTTCTTCAACCCCGCGCTGGACGCGACGATGCCGCAACTCGCCGTGAGCCCCGAGTTCCAGGCCAAAGCCCGCGGCCTGTCGGTGGATCCGACGAACAGCCCGATTCTGGAAACGTACGGTGACAATGCCCTGCGCTACCGGGTGCGGGCCCACCCTAACGTGGTCGCTGCCCACCACTCTGATCTGACGAACGGCTGACCTGCCCGGACCTGGCCGCGGTTGGAAGCCCAAGCCCGCCTACCTCACCCGGGCAGCAACGAGCCCGCCCTGCGCCGGCTTAGGCATGCCGGACATGGTGCGCTGGCCCGCCGGGTCCAGGGGAACGTCCGGCTGCACTCCGGCCCCGGCTTTGTGGGCACAATGGGAACGTGACTTCTCCAGCCGCTCCGCTGCCCGCTGCTCCCGGCCCCTTCAATCTGGGAGTCATCGGGGCCGGCTTGGCATTCGCACACTCGCTCGGTGAGCTGGCCCGGGCGCTGCAGGGCGGGGGGCCCGGCGCCGCTGCTGTGGTGCAGGCGCCGCCGGGCACGGGCAAAACAACCCTGGTGCCGCCCTTGCTGGCCAACCTGGCGCTGGGCGCTGCCTGGCGGCCCGGCCCCGGGCCCGCCCCGGGCATCATCGTGACCCAACCCCGGCGCGTCGCCGCCCGGTCCGCGGCGAGGCGACTGGCGGCTCTGGACGGCAGCCGGGTTGGGGACCGCATCGGATACACAGTCCGCGGGGAACGGCAGACGAGTCCGGGCACCCTGATCGAATTTGTCACCCCGGGCATCCTGCTGAACCGGCTGCTCGCGGATCCTGGACTGGAAGGTGCCAGCGCCGTCATTTTGGACGAGGTGCATGAACGCGGCCTCGAAACCGACTTGTTGCTCGGTATGCTCACGGAAGTGCGCCAGCTCCGGGGCGACCTCGGACTCGTCGCGATGTCCGCCACCCTGGACGCGCCCCGCTTCGCCGCCCTGATCGGTTCGGCGGGTCATTCCGGAAACCACGACGGCGGCTTGCCGTCACCGGTGGTTGACTGCCCGTCCGCACTGTATCCGCTCGAGGTGGACTGGGTGCCCGCCGCGGTGCCGCGTCTGGATGAACGCGGGGTCACGCGCGCGTTCCTTGACCACGTGGCGGACACCGCGGCATCGTCGCACTCCCACGCACTCGCGGCGGGCCAGGACATGGACGCACTGGTGTTCGTGCCGGGAGCGTGGGAAGTGTCCTATGTTGCCGGCCGGCTCCGTGGCAGGACCGGTGCTGACGTCCTTGAGTTGCACGGACAGATTGGACCCGCAGAACAGGACCGCGCCGTCTCCGGGCGGGAAACCGGCGGGCGCCCGCGGATCATCGTGTCGACGTCGCTCGCAGAATCCTCCTTGACCGTCCCGGGCGTCCGTCTGGTCATCGACTCAGGCCTGTCCCGCGAGCCCCGTCGGGATGTGGGCCGGGGGATGTCCGGCCTCGTGAACGTTTCCTGCTCCCGGGCCTCCGCCGAACAACGGGCCGGCCGGGCTGCGCGCCAAGGCCCCGGACGCGCGGTCCGTTGCTACGACCAAAAGAGCTACGGTGCAGCGCCGGCCCACCAGACGCCGGAGATCGCCGTCGCGGACCTCACCGCCTCCGCCCTGATCCTGGCCTGCTGGGGTTCGCCTGGCGGCCGCGGCCTGTCCCTGCCCGACGCCCCTCCGCAGGCTGCGATGGACGAGGCCGTCGAGGTGCTGCGCGAACTCGGCGCGGTGGCCCCGGACGGCCTCGCCACGAATCTCGGCAAGGAACTGGCAAGAGTTCCTGCCGATCCCCGGCTTGCCCGCGCCTTGCTGGACGGCGGGGCCGTCGTCGGAATCCGTGCCGCCGCGGAAGCCGTCGCCGTCGTCGCCGGGGACCAGCGTGCCCCCGGCGCCGACCTGCCGCGGCTGGTAGCCGCGCTGCGCGCTGGCCGGGAACCAGCATCCCGGCGCTGGCTGGAGGATGTCCGGCGGATGGAGTCGGTCGCTCGCCAGAAGAAGTTCGGCGCCACAACCCTGCCGCAGGCGGCGGTAAGCGCCACTGAATCAGTCGGCTTCGTCGTTGCCCTCGCGTTCCCGGACCGCGTCGCTCGGCGGGTCGCCGGTGACGGCCCGGAGCGCTACCTGCTCAGCTCCGGGACGCGGGCCGGTCTCCCCACCGGAAGTTCCCTGGCCGGTCACGAATGGCTCGCTGTCGCCGAAGTTTCCCGGGCCCAGGGACGCGATGCGGCCGGCACCGGAGCCGTCATCCGTTCCGCTGCGCCGCTGACGGCGGACACGGCGGAGGCCGCAGCCCGGCACCTCCTCACCGAGAGCGTGGAAGCACGGTTCAAGCAAGGCAGGGTCACCGCCCGCAAGGACCGCCGGCTGGGCGCGATCGTCCTGTCCTCCACTCCCGTGCGTCCCTCTGTTGCTGAAGGGCGCACAGCCGTGGCCCGGGCGCTGGAAAAGGAAGGACTTGGAACCATTGGATGGTCGACGGCGGCGGACGCACTCCGCCGCCGTCTCGCCCTGCTCCACCGGGAACTGGGTGGGCCTTGGCCGGATGTTTCCGAGCCGGCGCTGCTGGCCCGGCTCGAGGAGTGGCTGGCGCCGGAGCTTGAGGCGCTGGCCGGCGGCGCCGCCACGAGCGGGATCGAGCTGACGGAGCCGCTGCGGCGCCTGCTGCCATGGCCCGAGGCCTCCCGTCTAGGGGAACTCGTTCCCGAACGCCTTGAGGTGCCGAGCGGTTCGTGGGTCAGGATCGACTACCCCGCTGATGGGGACGGCAGTGGCCGCCCCGTCGTCGCCGTCAAACTCCAGGAGTGCTTCGGCTGGGACCGGACGCCGCGGCTGGTGGGCGGCCGGGTACCCGTGCTCTTCCATCTGCTGTCGCCCGCCCGGCGGCCGTTGGCTGTTACCGATGATCTCGCCTCGTTCTGGTCCGGGCCCTACGCACAGGTCCGTGCCGAGATGCGCGGACGCTACCCCAGGCATCCCTGGCCGGTGGATCCTTGGACGGCGCCGGCGACCTCACGGACCAAAAACCGGAGCTGAGGAACGGGCTGTCCCATGCAGGGTCAGGAGTGGGTGGCTTCCTCGGCGAGGGCGGAGCGGTGCGGGAGGGGCGGCCGGCACTGTAGACGCACGAACACCACAGCGGCGAACCCTTGGGAACGAACCACATCGTCACCAGTTGGCTTTGGCCGGTAGTCCGCCCGACCGTGGCACCCGATCCGTTGCTGACGGGGTCAACGGTTTCGGTAGTAGTCTCTCCAGATCAGGCGGTGCACGGGTACCTGCCGCGGCAGCGACCTCAGGCCGGGAATGAACGGCAGTGCGGCCAGCAACGCGGTCAACACGAGCATTGTGACCACAACAAGGGCATCGGCATTAGGCGAGGACTTGAATGGTTCCACCTGATAGAGGAGCGAGAAAAGCCACAGCCAGGACTGCCCGGGCGTGTCGCCGGTCTCGTTCATGACGCCCCACTGGTCCCCGGTGAGGTGTTGGCTGGCCGCAAGGTCCGGGAAATAGGTGCCGTCGCCGAGAAACAGCAGGCTGCGGGTGTAGTCCATGTTGTAGAAGTTGCCGCCACCTTCCAGCACGCCGTCCAGATTGCCGTTCCGTGCCATGTCCAGCAGCGCGCCGGTCAGCGCAGGAACCGGGCCGTAGTCGCCCGCGGCTACGCTGGCCGGGGCGTTGTCCGGGGCGGCGTCGAGGGCATCGGAATAGGCGGCTGTCCAGTCGGAGCGTTGCTGATCCGTGGCGGCAGTCCAATCGGCTACGGCGGCCGGCGGAGAGGGCAACGTCTCCAGCGGCGCAATCACGAAGTCATTCGCTGTATCCACCCGAATGCGGACGCCCGAGAGGCTTTGCAGGTCGATGGGACCGATTTTCTGCGCTGCATCCGGAGTCGCGTTGTACGGCGGCCCGTACCCTGCGGTGTCGCTGGTGCTGCCAAGTTCCTTTGCGGCGGTGGCGACGAAATCAGCCGGGGCGGCAATCGCCCACCCCTTGAGACTGACACTGGGCTCATCAGGTGACCCGAAGATGGCGGACACCCCGAGCACAAGAAGGCCAACCACGACAACGCCGATGGTCAGTTCCTTGACGAGATCGTACTCGCGGACGCTGCCCGTCCAGGGCCGACTGGCGATGTTGTTCGCCTTACGCCAGGAGGTGCTGTTGTTCTGCCTCGTCACCGCGCGACGTCCTTGGTCTTGGTGGACTCCGGAGGTTCAGTGGGCTCCGGGCTGTTGTGCATCAATTGGGCGTCGCCCTCGCCTGCCTCCAGCGGGGGTGTTACACCGTGCACCCGGACCAGGAGGACGTGCAGAATAACGATGGCCCCGACGGCCAGGGGAAGCAGGGTGATGTGCCAGACGAAGATCTGCCCGAGGTTGGCCACATTAAACCAGGCGCCCACCCCGACGGCGTTCAACGCGTCCTTGGCTTCGAAAGCGATCCACTGGGAATCGAAGTTCGTCTGAAGCAGATACCCGGTAAAGGCAGCGACGATGGAAACGACAAAGGCGACTACTCCGGTAATCCAGGTCAGGACCCGGCCTCCGCGCCAGGCCGCCATCCAGAATTTCAGCCACAGGTGCACCACCATAAAGATGAAGAACAGTTCCACGCTCCACAGATGGGTGCTGTTGACGAAGCCGCCCAATGCGGACACGTGATACCAGTGGGGCCCGTTGAATCCCAGCACGACGCCGGAAATGATGATCCACAGCAGCGAAGCTATTGCCCCCATGCCGAACACATAGGCCCACGACATCACATAGCTGGGCTGGTCCTCGGGCAACAGCTTCTCCGGCGGAAGCTTCCCAAGCAGCCACCGGCGGGCCCGTCCGGTCCAGGTATGAGCCTCGCGTTCCTCCGGCAAACCGTGCGCCGTTGTGGCCCGGGCAGTCATTTGCGCCGATTCCCGCCGGGAAAGGGTAGGACGAGGGCAACGACGAACAAGATGATCATTACGATGATCACGACCAGGTTTCCTGACTGAATAGTAAAGCCATCCCAGCCAAAATAGGTTCCAACCCCTAGCGTGCCAACGCCTGCGGCCAGCCATCCGGTCATTGGATGCTCGATTCTCTATCTGTTTCGGATCCCGCATTAACGCAACCACGGGCAAAAATCCGTAGCTAGAGTCTTTCGCCTCCAGTGATCCCGAATGTCCGCAGCACCAAGTGCCACATGAAATGCGGAAACTACAGGCCACTGCGGCCATCCGTTCGCCTCTTCAGTTGTCCTGGGTCCGGGGGTAGGTTGTCCCCATGGCCAAGGAAGAAGCCACCATCACAGTCAGCCGCCCCGACGGCGATCGGGACATACGGATTTCGAGTCCCGGCAGGGTGCTGTGGCCGCAGCTCGGGCTTACCAAACTGGACCTCGCCCGGTACATTGTCGACGTCGGGGAGGCTTTCCTGGCCGCAAACGGCGGCCGCCCCCTCACACTCCAGCGGTTCGGCGGCACTATCGACGGCGAGCAGTTCTTCTCGAAGAACCCGCCCAGGGGCGCCCCGGATTTTGTCGGCTCTGTGACGGTGGTGTATCCGAGCGGACGATCACATCCCCAGCTTGTGCTCGATGAGGTTTCCGCTGCAGTCTGGGCCGTGCAGATGAATACTGTGGTCTTCCACCCCTGGGCTTCCCGGGCCGGCAATCCGGACAACCCGGACCAGCTCAGGATCGACCTCGACCCACAGCCGGGCACCGGATTCGATGACGCTATTCCCGCCGCGCAGGAACTGCGTACCGTGTTGTCTGAGGCCGGGCTGGATGCCTTCATCAAGACCTCCGGCAATCGGGGACTCCATGTCTTCTCGCCGATTGAACCCAGCAGGGAGTTCCTTGAGGTGCGTCACGCCGTGATCGCTGCCGCCCGTGAACTGGAGCGGCGTATGCCGGAGAAGGTCACCACCGCATGGTGGAAAGAAGAGCGCGGCGCTCGGATCTTCGTGGACTTCAACCAGGCGAACCGCGACCGCACCATGGCCGGGGCCTACAGCCCGCGGGCAATCCCCGGGGCGACCGTTTCCTGCCCGATCAGCTGGGCGGACCTCGAGCACGTCAGCGCCCAGGACTTCACCATCGCCACCGTGCCGGGACGGCTCAGGGCCACCGGAGACCCGTGGGCGGATATGCACGCGAAGCCGGGCACCATCGACGTTCTGCTCCAGTGGTGGGAACGTGACCTGGCGGCAGGGCTGGGGGAGCTGCCCTTCCCGCCGGATTTTCCCAAGATGCCCGGCGAACCGATGCGGGTGCAGCCCAGCCGGGCCAGGAACAAGGAGTAACGGCTCAGATACCCCGCATCCCTCGGCCGGTGAACCCGCCAAGCCGACGCAACCAGTTGTCATCAAGGCCCCGCTTCCGGAGGCGGTCCGGTCCCGCAGGACGCTGGGCTGAGGGGTAGCCGATATCGGGGCAGAACGCCGCGCCGGGAACACACTCGGCCCACCGGAAGGACAAGGCCGCCGCTACCGGGACGGCGTCAGGGCCATCCGGCCCCTGTCCGGCCGTGGCGCGCCGAATTAGATTGGAAGTGGAACGTCGTGCTGGAAGGGACCAAGATGATGGCGAAGCGAACCGGGGTGGCAGCGCGGCTGGCCGAAGTGCTGGCCATCGTCTTGGGCACGGCCGAGATCCCGTTGCGGCTGAAGGCATGGGACGGCTCGGAGGCGGGTCCGGTCGGCGCCCCGGTCGTCGAGTTCCGCACGCGGCGGGCCCTGCGACGAATGTTGTGGTCCCCGGGCCAGCTCGGACTCAGCCGCGCGTATATTTCCGGTGACATCGACGCGCCGGGTAACGTCTTCGCCAGCTTCGGCGCCCTCAGCTCCGCCGGTAAGTTTGCGGAGCCCGGACCTTTCCGCCCGCTGACGGTCCGGGAGTTTGGGACGATTCTCAAAAACGCCGCCCTGCTTGGCGCCCTGGGGCCGAACCCGGCGCCGCCCCCGGAAGAGGCAAAGACCGTGCGCGCCGGCCGGCGGCACACCCGCAAGCGTGACGCTGCGGCGATCTCCCATCACTACGACGTCGGCAATGACTTTTACGCTCTGGTTCTGGGCCCGTCGTTGGTATATTCCTGCGCGGTGTGGCAGGACGGGAACACCGGGCTGGAAGCGGCGCAGGACGCCAAGCTGGGACTGGTCTGCCGGAAGCTGGGACTGCGCCCGGGTATGCGCGTGTTGGATGTCGGTTGCGGTTGGGGGAGCTTTGCCCTGCACGCGGCCGAGAACTACGGGGTCGAGGTCGTAGGCGTCACGCTCTCGCGTGAACAGGCGGCCATGGCAGCCAAGCGGGTGGCAGACGCCGGTTTGACGGACCGGGTGGCCATCCGGGTCCAGGACTATCGCGACGTAGACGACGGGCCCTTTGACGCGATCAGCTCCATCGGTATGTCTGAGCACGTGGGCCGCGAGCAGATGGCCGGCTATGTTGCCAAGCTGCACGGGCTGCTCCGGCCGGGCGGCCGGCTGCTCAACCACGCCATCTCCTGGAACGCCGGCCCCACCGCGCCGGATCCGGACTCGTTCATCCCACGCTACGTGTTCCCGGACGGTGAGATGCTCGGCCTCGCGGAGATGGTTGGAGCCCTCGAGTCCGGCGGACTCGAGGTCCTCGACGTCGAAGCCCTGCGCCGGCACTATGCGCTGACACTCCGGGCCTGGGTGCAGAACCTCGAGGATCACTGGGGTCAGGCCACGCAACTCGCAGGCGAAGGCCGGTCCCGGGTGTGGCGGCTCTACATGGCCGCCAGCGCACTGGGCTTCGAAGCCGGAATCACCGGCGTTAACCAGGTACTGGTGCAGCGGCCCGGCGGCGCCGAGCCGCCGCTTCGCCGGACCGCGTGGCTCTGAGCCTTCGCACGCCTCAGTTGGCCTGGTGGGCTGCGATGAAGTCCGCGGTGGGTCCGGCCAGTGCTGCCCCGACCTCGTCCGGGCCGCGTTTGGTTCCCGCGACATCGAAACTGTGGCCGCCGCCATCGCGCCACTGAAGCACCGCCGACGGGCCAATCCCGGCCACCACCGCCGCCAACAGCTCGGGCGTGGCAAACGGGTCACGGGTGCCCTGCAGGAAGAGCATCGGAAGGCCCAGCCCGTAGAGGTGTTCATCCCGGAGTTTTTCCGGCTTTCCCGGCGGATGGAGCGGGTAACCAAGGTAGACGAGTCCTGCTGCGGGCATTCCGTCGGCAACCGCCATGGAGGCCATCCGTCCGCCGAAGGACTTGCCCGCTGCCCAGAGCGGCTCGCCCGCGGAGCGGGAAGCCGCCTCGGTCATGGCCGCGCGCCAGGCCGCCATGGCCGCCGGCGGCCGGTCGGGGAACGCCCGGCCAGCCTCCCGGGAGGGGAAGTTAAAACGAAGTGTGGCTATGGACAGCTGGTTCAGGGCGCGGGCAAAGCCGGTGAGGAACGGATGCTCCATGCCGGCCCCGGCCCCGTGGGCGATAACCAGTGTGGCACTCGGATTCTCGGGGCGGGCATAAAGGCCCGAAACGGAGGATCCTCCCACAGGGATGGCGACGGGGAACTCGGTGACGGTCATAACTCCATCATGACGGCTGCAACGCCGCGGACTACTTCGGCAGGCGCGGCTCGGTCGCTACGCTGTTGTTATGAGCAATACCGAGGTGGCGCCGGAGGAGATTATTTGTGCTGAGGACGTCGGCTGCGCCGGGGTGGAGATTCTCGTTCCGCGCCGGGTCCCGCTGGGCGGTCCGCGGGCCATGGACGTACGAAGGACACTGCCGCAACGGCGCAGGAGCCTCATCGGCGCGTGGTGCTTTCTGGACCACTACGGCCCGGACCGGGTTGGCGGGTCCGGGGGCATGCGCGTGCCGCGCCATCCGCATACCGGGTTGCAGACGGTCAGCTGGCTGTTCACCGGTGAGATTGAGCACCGCGACTCGGCCGGATTCCACGCGGCCGTGCGTCCCGGCGAGGTTAACCTTATGACTGCAGGTCGCGGTATCAGCCATTCCGAGTTCTCCACTCCCGCAACGGATGTCCTGCACGGCGCGCAGCTGTGGGTGGCGCTGCCGGACAGGGAACGCGGGATGGAGCCGACTTTTGAGCACTACCGCCCCGAACCACTGACCGGACCCGGCTGGATGATGCGGGTCTTTCTGGGATCCATCGCGGGAACAACATCGCCGGTCACCACCCACACCCCGCTGCTCGGCGCCGAGATCGTGCTGGACGCCGGAACCAGTCTCAGCCTGGACACCGATCCAACCTTCGAATATGGCCTGTTGGTGGACGCTGGAACCCTCATCCTGGACGGGCGCCCGGTCCTGCAGGACCACCTCGCCTTCGTGCCGGTCGGACGGACGTCCCTGACGCTGGTGGCCGGAGACGAACCGCTGCGTCTGCTCCTGATCGGCGGTGAACCGTTGGGCGAGCAGATCGTGATGTGGTGGAACTTCGTGGGCCGCAACCATGAAGAAATCGTCGAGTACCGCTCGCAGTGGCAGACGGAGATCGGCGCCGGGGATCCAGCTGCTGCCACGGGGACGGACCCGGCCGCACCACGGTTCGGCACGTTCCCCAACGGGGAACCGGCACCGCTGCCGGCCCCTGCGCTCCCGAACGCCAGACTCCGCCCCCGGGACTAAGCCTCGTCGGTGCACAGCACAGCACAGCCCGGCCCCCGCCACAGCAGTGCGTAGCCGCGGCCTGCCGTGCACTGAACCGGGACTGGACGGCCGGTTCAAAACCAGGCTGCGGGCTGCGTCCTCACAAGCCTGGCGCTGGCGAACCGCCAGCCGGCTGGAGCCGCGCTTCGGCGGCGAGAAGGGACTCGATCATTGATGCGGGCACCGGCGGGGAGAGGAAGTAGCCCTGCCCCATCCGGCAGCCCAGGCGGCGGAGCAGGGCCAGTTGCGCGTCGTCCTGGATGCCTTCGGCGATCGCGTCAAGGTTAAGTTTGTGGGCCAGTCCCAGGATGCCTTCGAGCAGGGCCGCGGATGCTGTGTCGGAAGCGCTGGCGGAGAGGAATGAGCGGTCGATCTTGAGGATGTCCGCAGGCAGCTCGGCGAGAGTGCTCAGCGAGGAGTAGCCGGTGCCGAAGTCGTCGATGGCGATCCGGACCCCGAAGGTCTTTAGCCGGTGGAGCGCCTGGACACCGCCGTCGATGCTGCTGGCCAGAGCCGTTTCGGTGACCTCCAGCACAATTTTGTCTGCTTCCGCAGCGGGATCCTCGAGAACACTCTCTATCCTGCCGAGGTTCCGCGGACTGGACAATTGCAGGGAGGAGAGGTTGATCGACACCCAAAGGTCTTCGCAGTGACTGATCGAGGCCCGCCAGCGGGCGCCCTGCCGGCTCGCCGTGCTGAGCACCCAACCGCCGATCGCCTCGATATCACCGGTTTCTTCGGCAAGGGCGATGAACTGGTCCGGCTCCAGCAACCCCAGTGTGGGATGGTTCCAGCGCACCAGTGCCTCCACGCCGAGGATTCTCCCGGTGTCCAGGTCAGCGACCGGCTGATAGGCGAGTTGCAACTGCCGCTCGGGCACTGCCGCGGCCAGCGCGGCACGCAGTGCCGCACTGTGCGTCATCCTGTTATAGCCCTCGGCATCGAAGCTCTGGAACCGCCCCTTGCCTCCTTGTTTTGCCATGTACATCGCGAAGTCGGCCTGCCGCAGCAGATCCGCGGGCTCCCCGGTTTCGGGCCGGTGAAGGGTGGCCCCCATGCTGACTGAAACCTTCAACCGGACGTCTCCGACGGCGAATGGCGACCCGAGAACGTTGTGAATCCGCTCCGCGATCGCGGCCGTGGCGGACCCGTCGGCGTCGTCCGCTACGACGATCGCGAATTCATCGCCGCCGAGCCTGGCGGCGAGGTCGCCGGAGCGCACGCAGGCCCGCAGCCGGCCGGCCAGTTGGATAAGCAGCGCGTCGCCACCCTCGTGGCCCAGCGTGTCATTGACATCTTTGAAGTCGTCAACATCGACGATCAGAAGTCCTTCGTGCCGGGGCTTGCCTTCGGAAGCGGGCTCGAAGGAGACCGCGAGACGCTCAGTCAGCGCCGCCCGGTTGGCCAGCCCGGTGAGCGGATCGTGGGTGGCCCGGTGCGTCAGGGCCAGATGGCTGTTGTGGACAGCAGCGGCCATGGAGTTGAAGGCTTCTGCCAGTTCACCCAGTTCGTCGCGCCGGACGACGTCGATGCGGTGGCTGTAGTCCCCGGCCTGCAGTTTAAGGACACCGACGTGCATGCCCTCGACGGGCCGGATCAGGAACTTGACCAATCTGCCGCGGAAGTAGATGACGGCAGCCGCGGCCAAGGCGAAAAGGGCGCTGCGCGCTGCGATCACTGTCTGCTCCAGCTCAGCACTGTAGGCCAGACCGGAGTCCATCGCTTCAAGGGCCGACTGCTGGATCTCATCCAGCAGGACGCGGACCCCGGAGCCGGACATGGCAAGGGCCGGTGCGCCGGTCAGGCGGCTTGCCGTGACGCCCTGTACCTGGTTGCCCCACAGCCCAAGTGCTGCGAGACCGTCCTGCCACTGCGCTTGGGCTGTGGCGGCGGTCCCGCGCATGTCCCTCTCTGCCGGCAGGACCTGGATCGCCTCGTCGAAGCGGCGGGACACGTCCAGTTGCTGGCGCAGGAATTCCGTGCGGTCAACCGGAGCATTGGACAGCAGCCGCTGCGCGGCCTGTTCGTGGGTATCAACTGCAGTGCGCAACTGCGCGACTGTCTCTAACGCGCTGTGGAGTCCGGCGGAAGCGTTTTGAACCTGGTTACCGACGGCCCGAACTCCGGCAACCGTAGCGACGGCCCCCAGGAGGAGCGCCACCAGCATTACTGCGAACGCCCTGGACCATTCAGTCTTGAGGCTCCAGGTGCGCCCGGGGCGTCGGGTCGCGGTGCCTGCGGGAACAGCTTCGGTACCGGCATTGCCGGTGCCGAAGCTGTTGAGGACAACGTCCCCGTCCGGGGCAGCCCCGGCCGCCACCGCAGGCCTGTCTTCCGGCGTCGTGGTCCAGTTCCGCATGATTCCGCCTCCGGCTCCGCACCGGCACGCGCCGAATCGTCAAGGAAAAGCGTATCGGAACGGGCCGCGCAAGCCATGACCTGCGTCGCTATCGGGAAAATGTGACGCGGACAGTCCGTCAGTTCATGCAGTCAGCGCAGTACGAGTGGCCGGATTTCTCGCGGGCCAGCTGCGAGCGGTGCCGGACCAGGAAGCACGAATAGCACATGAACTCGTCGTCTTTCTGCGGAATGACGGTGACCGTCAGTTCCTCGCCGGACAAGTCAGCGCCCGGCAATTCCACACCTTCGGAGGTGTCCGCCTCGTCGAGTTCGCGGGTTACGCTGCGCGCGTCCGGTGCGTTCGCGGAGCGAAGAGCCTCCAGCGAAGCGTTGCGGGTCTCCGCAACGTCGGATCGGACTTCGTCATAATCGGTTGCCACCTGGTTGATTCTCGATTCCATAGTTCTGAGTTTCCCGGGATTGAACGGTACAGCATCCACGTGCGCAATAGCTGCGGGCGGGCGCCCCCGGGGCAGTGACCCTCACGACACCTCCGGCTGGCCGTCACCTACATCCCGGGTGTGTAAGGATCTTCGCCCGGATGTCATCTGCCGTTTACGCCGGGGTCTTAGCCTGATTACTTAGGCACCAGCCGCCGCAGAGGAGACGTTATGGCAGATATAACCGCAGTTCTAGGAAGGCTTACGCCCGAGGAAGTTCAAGGCCTCCGGGCCTGCGGGCCGGCCGGTCACCTGCCCAGGGATCTCACGGATGCGCTTGACCGGGCAGCAGGCGGTCCTGGCTCCGGGCGGGGCTACTACGTTCCCAGCGGCAGTGTCAGCGACACGGGCAGGCCCCACCTGGTGCTGCGCAGCGACGTCTCCGATTGGCTGTTTGGAAAACCTTCCCTGCTGCCGCAGGGCACCAAAGAGAACTAGGCAACACAGCGTGCGTGCCAGCACCCTGGATCAGGGGTGTCCGTGGCTGCAGCCCGCAGGGTTCTCCTACTGGGTGACCCGGATGAAGAGCGGATCCATCGGCTGGCCGGCAGCGTACTGTCCGTCGAAGAGTTCGGATCCTTCCGGAGATATGACGACGTCGATGTGATCCCACACCAGGGACCCGTCGGACTGGTTTGGTCTTGCAGGGCTGAGGAAACCAATAGTGGCGCGGTCCTGGCCGCCGCCGTCGCCGGTGCTGATGGAGAGCACTCCGCTGCCGCCCGTGAAGGTGATCCAAGGGTCCAGCAACCTGACCAAGAGCATTCCATGGTGGCCGGCGAGCCGGACGTCTCCGCGGAAGCGCAGCACTCCAGTTCCGCGCGCAACGTCGTAGTCGCAGGAACCGGGGCCGAAGCAGAAAAGCGAGTCATCGGCCTTGGCAGCCCCGCTGGTTGCTGAAACGGACCCATCAGCCAGGCTGGCGATGTAATCGATGAAGCTGCGCTTGACGCCCCAGCTGAGGCCCAGCGGGGGCAGTCGATCGGCTGGATCGGACGCTCGGTTCACGAAGGTTCTCCTGTAGGTGAAAGGCTGGTCTCCTCTGAGCCTATCGGCGGATTGCCCGGCAGCTGAACTGTGGCGCCGGGTTGCCCGGCTCCGGCGCTGTGTTGTGCCGCCGCAGCCCCACCGGTCCGGCGCTGCGGTACCTGCCCTACGTTGCGGGTACTCAGAATTCGCCCGCCTAATACTTGGGGCCACAAGGACGTATACCCGACTTTCCACGGAACAAAGGATCGGGTAGTTGCACTTCTTGTTGCACCCGGATCCGCGTGCAACGGTTTACCTAGAAGGCCGGATGGAATTGAGTCTCAGGGGCGGATCCGAATAGCTCCTTTCGGCGCTTCCAGGCGCGATTAGTTGATAGTTGGGGAGGGGATCAACGTGGAGAATCCGAGCGAACCCACGGTGGCAATTTCGGTCCGGCTGTTCGGATCGTTCGAGGTCCGGCGAAACGGCACCGTCCTCAAAGCAGCGGACCTGGGAGGCTGCAAGCCGCGCCACATCCTGGAGATTCTCCTGCTGAACCTTGGCACACCGGTGTCAAAGGCCCGGCTTGTGGAGATCCTGTGGGGACCCCGGGCCAGCGGCGGCGCCGTCGCCACACTGGAGAGCTATGTCAGCAGCCTCCGGCGCGCGATCCAGCCAGGCAACACCAAGTCGGGCCCGCTTCGTACCGCAAACTCTGGCTACCTGCTGGACCCGCAGCTGGTGACACTGGACTTGTTTGAGTTCCGCGAACTGCTACGCACGGCCCGGAACTCTCCGCCGGCCCAGGCGCATGCACTCTCGATGCGGGCCCTGGAACTGGCGAGGGAACCGCTGCTGGGCTTTGAACTCGCGGCCGACTGGGCGGAGGAGGCCCGGACCCGCCACGAAGCCGACAAATTGGGGGCCCAGATTCTCGCGGCTGAAACGGCTGCGTTCCTCGCTCGGCCCCAGCTCGCCATTTCACTGGCGCAGGCCGTAATCCGGTCCGAGCCGCTCAACGAACGTGCATGGACGGTCCTTGTCGCCGGATACGAGCAGGCGGGCCTGCCGGTTGAGGGCCTCTCAGCGTATGAGCGCTGCCGCCGGCTGTTCGACCGTGACCTGGGCTGCGCTCCGGGGCCAGCCTTGCAGACTGCCCACCTGAGGCTGCTGAGGCAACAAGCCGAGGGAAACGCGGAGCTCTCGGAAGTCCTGGCAGCGGTGCTCTATCTGGGGGAGCGGCTGCATGGCTCCAAATCGGTGCAGCCTGCCGCGGCGGACTCCCGGCGCCTGCAGGAGAACGCCGGCCGGGTGCTCGGCTCTTTTATGCAACAGGCGCTGGCCATGGCGGTCTGAAGTCCGCTGCGGTGCCGCCGCTTCGGGAACGCACGTGAATGAAAAGCCGCGTCGCATGCCACCGATGAGCAGGAACGGGCGTTAGCTTCATCACGCGACGGGCATTCACCGAAAATCCGGGGGCTGCGGGCCCCATACTGGAAAAGGCCCAGCGGACCTCTTTCCTTTCCGCCCGCACGAGGACAGTTTATGAAAACGATGAGTATTGCAAAAAACGCCGTCACCAGCGAGTACTTCCCCGCGGCAGCAGTGCTCGCCGGCGTGGCGGTGTTCTGGATCCTAGGACTCTGCGGGGGCCTGTCGCTGTTGAGCGACCACCAGACGCCGTTGACCACGCTTAGCTGGCTTTTGTTCGTTTATGTCGCAGCCGTCCTCACGCCGCTCGCGGGACTTCTCGCGGCTCTGGACTTGTCACGCCGCTGGCTGCGCCACCGGGCGTCGGGCGTCGCGGGGAACGCCGAAACGGCGTCAGCTTAGCCCCCGGGCCGCGCTACTCGAAGCGTGCGGGGTCACCCATGCCGCGCCGGACGATTTCGGCAGTGCCGCTGGAATAGTCGATGACTGTGGTCGGCTCCGCGCCGCAATCGCCGGAGTCGATGACGGCGTCGACCACGTGCTCAAGCCGTTCCTTGATTTCCCAGCCCTGGGTCAGCGGCTCTTCCTCGTCCGGCAGCAACAGCGTGCTGGAGAGCAACGGCTCGCCAAGTTCGGCGAGCAAAGCCTGGACAACCCGGTTGTCCGGGATACGCACCCCCACCGTCTTCTTTTTCGGGTGCAGCAGGCGCTTGGGAACCTCTTTGGTGGCGGGCAGGATAAAGGTGTAGCTTCCCGGCGTGACGGCCTTGATGCTCCGGAACACGTCGTTGTCGATCTGCACGAATTGGCCCAACTGGGCAAAGTCCTTGCAGACCAGCGTGAAGTGGTGTTTGTCATTGAGGTGGCGGATAGTCCTGATCCGGTCCAGCGCTTCCTTGTTGCCCAGCTGAGCACCGAGCGCGTAGCAGGAATCGGTGGGGTACGCGATCAGCCCGCCGGACCGGATCATTTCCACCGCCTGGCTGATGGAGCGCGCCTGGGGGTTTTCTGGGTGAACATCGAAGTATCTCGCCATGGCACGAGCTTACCGCCGCCGGTGGCTGGACCGCCTGCCGCAGGGCCCGTGAGTCATCTTCCGGTCCGCTGGCGGCAGGGTCGGATCGATCCCACGCGGGTGAATGCCAGCTCCGGGCTCTTATACAGCGAAAGCCGCGAACATAACTGCCATCGAAACCGCGGACACAAGTTCCAGGAACGGCGCGCCGCTGCCCGTCCGGTTGCGGCGTCGGGCGCGCCGGAGCAGGAGCACGCCCCACACGGCGCCGGCCGCCCCGAAGGCTACCGCCAGGACGGGAGCGGACAGGCTTGTCCATTCCGGCAGCGCGGCCGGAAAGGACCCTGCCAGCGACGGCCGCGCACTGGAGCCACCGTGGTGCGCCGCCAGGTCCGCAAGGCCGGCGGCCGTCGGAGCGGCCGGTGTCCGGTGGGTGCCGCGTAAGTCCATGACCGCCAGCATGTAGGCCATGGCAGCCATGGTTAGGGCGTTGTACAGCAACCTGCCACGGCTGGCTTCGCCCTCGCGGCGGCCGTGCCATGGTCCGGCGGCGGTGACGTTCAGTACGGCGAGTACCATGGGGCGCCGGGAGACGGCGCGGAGCACGAACCACCAGGCGGCAAGGCCAAAGACCATAATCTGGGGGAGCGCGGGCCACCGGTCCCCGGAAGCAAGCATGGCCGCCATGGCCGCCAGCATCGCGGCATGGAGGCAATATTCAACCCTAGTGGCCGGTGGCGACTTGCGGCTGGCCTGAAAAACCGCGAACAGCGACGCTGCCAGCAGCAGTGCCGTCAGCCCCCAGCGCGCGACGTCGTTAGCGATCAACGGAGCCCGGTCAATGCTGCTCTTCGTGGTGAATGCGTTCCTCGAGTTGCCGAAGTGCTGCCCCGCTGCCGCCCCACTGCTTGGCAATGAACTCGGCAGCGATGGACACCGCTGTCTCCTCGGGAGTCCGCGCGCCAAGGTCGAGTCCCACGGGGCTGTGCAGCCGCGCCAGCGCTTCCTCGTCCACTCCCGCCTCACGCAGCCTCGCGACCCGATGGTCATGGGTCCGGCGCGAACCCATGGCACCAATAAAAGCCACGGGCCGGCCGCGCAGGGCAACGTCCAACAGTGGAATATCGAACTTCGGATCGTGGGTCAGAACGCACATCACGGTGCGCTCATCCACCAGGTCCTGTTCCAGCTGCTCGGCGAGGTAGCGGTGCGGCCAGGCGTTGATGACCTCTGCGGCGTCGGGAAAGCGGGCGGGCGTAACGAAAATGGCCCTCGCATCGCACACCGTGACGCGGTAGCCGAGAAAGGTCCCCAACCGGGCCAGCGCAGAAGCGAAATCGATCGCGCCGAAAATGAGCATTCGCGGCGGCGGCGCGTAGCTCGCGAAGAAGACCCGCATCCCGGTGTCCAGCCGCTCGCCATCGGGGCCGTAGCTCAGGATGCCGGAGCGTCCCGCGGCGAGCAGGCCCTGGGTGTCATCGCCCACGGCATGATTTGCCCGCCCGGACCCGAGGTCGCCTTCGAAACCGTCGGACCGCACAATCAGGTGCCGGCCCAGCCAGCTGCTGTCCGGGTGTTCGATCACTGTCGCGACCCCGACGCGCCGTCCGTCGTCGATGTCCTGCCTGACGGCGTCGAGTTCGGCGAAGCGTTGCCGGGAAACCGGCTCCACGAAGATGTCGATAATCCCGCCGCAGCTCAGACCGACGGCGAACGCGTCGTCGTCACTGATCCCGTAGCGCACCAGGACGGGAGTGCCGTCCTGCCTGACCTGCGTGGCCAGCTCGTACACAGCACCTTCGACGCAGCCGCCGGAGACCGAGCCGGCTGCCGTCCCCTCAGCCGTGACAAGCATGGACGCCCCAGGGAGGCGGGGGGCTGACTCGAACGTGCCCACCACCGTGGCGAGGCCGGCGGTGTCACCCCTCCGCCAGCCCGTCATCATGGCCGCCAGGACATCACGCACGGTCGGACTTCAGCCTGCCAATCGCCCGGATCAGGCGGAACGCCGAGAGCCGCCCGGCCACGTAGGAGATGCACGCCACCACGGCTACAAGTGCCAGCACCTTGACAGGGCTGGAGAGCTGATCCGTTGCAATGCCCTTGGCGAGGCTGAGTGCGTCCAAACTGCCGGCGGTGGCAGATGCCGGGGCGGTTGTCGGGGCAGGCGCGCCCGCTGCTGGCACGGCGCCCGGCCGCAGTCCCGGAAGTTCCGACGACGGCGCCGGGGCCACCGCTGCGGCCCCGGCTTCCGGGGCGGCCACCGGTCCGGGGACCCCGTCTGCCGGAACGGTGCCGGGCGCGGCGGGCGCGGCGATCATGGCCTGCAGATTGCTGGCGAAGAGGGTCATCATCTGTTCGGTGACGCTGCCGATCACACCCTTGCCCATCGCGGCGGCCTTGCCGGAAAGCGATAGCTCGGCCTTGACTGTCCCTCGGGTTGTGCCGCCTGCCTCTTCCGTCAGAAGCAGCGTCACTGTGGCTTCGGCGGTGCCCTGGCCGCGGGTTTCCTGGGCTTTTCCGCCGAGTACGGCACGGTGTTCGCCGGCATTGCGCTCGATCACGTTGAGCAGGCCTTTGTACTGCATGTTAACCGGGCCCAGTTTCACGCCCATGCCCACCTGGTAGGCGTCGTCGGAGAGTTTGTTCAGGATTTTGGCGCCTGGGACGCAGCCAGCCACACGTTCAAAGTCCATAATGGTGTCCCAGACGGTGCCGATCGGTGCTACGACCGCAAAGGTGCTGTCTATTTGCATCAGTTCCCTCTTCCCTTGAGTGATGGCTGGCTGTCGCCGCGGATTGCGGCCGCCACCGCAGCCAAAGCCGTGTAGCTGTGTCCGCTGACGAAGGCGTCACAGTATGGCAGCGCGGCCGCCATGCCGCCCGCCAGCGGCTGGTATTCCGGGGCTGCCTTGCGCGGATTGACCCAGATAATCCGTTGGGCCAGGCGCCGCAGCCGTGCCATCTGCGCCGCGACGTTGTCGGGGTCCTCCTGCGCCCAGCCGTCCGAGAAAATGACCACCACCGCGCCCCGTGCCAGCCCGCGGCGGCCGTGGTCATCAACGAAGTGCCTGATGCTGTCGGCAATACGGGTGCCGCCGGCCCAGTCCGGGGCGGCCTCCGCGGCGCGGGCCAGGGCCTCGTCCGGGTCGCGTAGCGCCAGCTGCCGGGTCAGACGCGTCAGCCGGGTGGAAAACCCGAAGGCCTCGGCGCCGGCTGTTGCCACGGCTCCCTGCAGCAGTGAGATGAAGATCCGCGCGTACGGTTCCATCGAACCGGAGACGTCGCACAGCATCACGAGCTTCCGGCGCTGCTCACGGCGCCGTGCGTACAACAGCCCCGTCGTGTCGGTGCCGGAGCGCCGCGACGCGCGGACCGTGGCGCGGACGTCCAGCCGGGCGCTGCTGTGGGTGGACTTGCGGGTGCGGCGGCTCAATCTCGTGGGGGTGGCGAGCAGCAACCCGGACGCCAGCCGCCGGATTTCCAGGACTTCCGCGTCGGTCAGCTGAGCGAAAGCCATCGCGTGCAACTGCTCATCGGTGGAGGCCATGGCGAGGACTGCTTCCCGTTCCGGGGCGTGGTTGTCCCCGTCGCTGTCCGGTCCCGCGGCGGCAACCGGCGGCGTCGCCCGCGGGTCGGCCGGCGCGTTGCCCGGGGCACGGTCCTCGGCCGGGGAGGGCCTGGTGCGTGCCTGCTCCGGGGGGCCGGGCGGCGGGGCGGCCGGGGCGGTGGTGCGCGGCGGTGCAGCGGGGTCGAATCCGGCGCGGAATACGGCAGCGAAGACGGCATCGAACGCGGGAAGCTGTCCGTGAGCTGACACCAAGACCACCCGGGATGCCCAATAGAGGGTTTCGACGTCGGCCGGAGGGACCAGGCGGAGAGCCTCGGCCAGCCGGACTGCCCGGTCCGGAGAGCACGATAGCCCGGCCCTGCGCAGGGCGGTGACAAACGCAGCGGACAAGGCGGCCGCCTCCACTGCGGGGGGCACGGGGGCCGTATCCTGGACTGTTCCGGCGGTCAACGCGCTCACCCGCCTGCACCGGCCACAAGCCAGTTGGCCCCCCGGGCGCCAACCAGTTCCAGGTCGTCGCGGTTCTTGACGATCGACCCGAGGGTTCGTTCCGCTGTCGTCGAGTCAATGTGCTCGATGCCAAGCACGGCGAGGGCGGACACCCAGTCGATGGCCTCGGAGATCCCCGGCGGTTTCGCGAGGTCCAGCGTGCGTAGCCTGGTGATCATGGCGGCGGCCTGCAAAGCGAGCGGGCCGCTGCTGGCAGGCACACGGCGGCGGACAATTTCAGCGATCCGCTCCGGACCGGGGTAATCGATCCAGTGGTACAGGCATCGCCGCGTCAGGGCATCGTGCAGGTCCCGTGTCCGGTTGGAAGTCAGAATAACGATCGGGGGATGGGTGGCCCGGATGGTGCCCAGTTCCGGGATCGTGACGGCGGCTTCGGCGAGCAATTCGAAGGTGAAGGCCTCGAATTCGGCGTCGGCGCGGTCGATCTCGTCCAGCAGCAGCACCGCCGGGCGCGGTCCGGGATGTTCGATCGCCTGCAGCAGCGGCCGGCGCAGCAGGTACTCCGGGCCGAAGAGGTCGGTCTCGGTCACGGAGGCATCCCGCACTTCGGCAAGCCGGATGCCGAGGAGCTGCCGCTGGTGGTTCCACTCGTAGAGGGCCTCGCCGGCGTCGATCCCCTCGTAGCACTGCAGCCGGTACAGCGGCGTATCCAGCAGTCCGGCAAGGGTCTTCGCCACCTCGGTCTTGCCGACGCCCGCTTCGCCCTCCAGGAGAAGTGGCTGAGGCAGCCGGACGGCCAGGAACAGCGCGGTGGCCAGTCCGACGTCGGCCAGGTAGTCGCTGCTGTCCAGCGCCGAGACCAGGGACGCAACGTCGGGGATCCGCCGCTGGATATCCTCCTCCGCGCCGGCGCGCGCAGCGGCGTTCACAGCTCGCCCTCCAGCCCGGCCAGGACCCGCCGGTAGTCCTCGTCGGTGTCGACGTCGAGCGGCACGGGTCCCGGAACGCGAAGTTCGACCGCGTCGTCGGACCGCTGCTCCAGCAGCTTCCAGACTGCCTTGTCGCCGTGCAGGGCGGCCAGGTCCGGGAGCATCCGACGGGTAAACGCCAGGGGGTGGCCGACGCCGTCGTCGTAGCGGCAGACGGCGATGCCGGGGGCATTTTTTCCACCATGATCCGTATCAGCGGCCAGGAGCCGCAGCAGGGCGCGGGCGTCGACGGAACGGACACCCGGCTGGTCACCAAGCAGCAGGAGCACGGCGCCCGTTTCCGGGTGGAGAGCAGCGATGCCGGCGGCGATCGAGGAGGAACAGCCCGCCCCGAAGTCCGGGTTGAGCACAATCTCGCAGCCTGTGGTGTCGACCGTGCGCCGGACCTCCCCGGCAGAGCCTCCCAGGACCAGCACGGTCTGCTCAAGGCCGCAGTCCCGGGCGACAGCAAGCACGGCGTCGAGGAGCACCCCCGTCCCGTAGGGAAGCAGCTGCTTGGCCCGGCCCAGGCGCCGCGACGCTCCGGCCGCCAGGATCAGCCCCGCCGTCCGGTGCCGTGCGGGTGGACGTTCAGGGGGTGAGGTCATAGTGCTCCGGATCTTTGCGGAAGGCGGCACGGCAGCCGGGTGAACAGAAGTAGACGGTCACACCGTTGTGCGCAAGGTGGATCGAGGAGTCGGCCGCCGCAACGGACATGCCGCAGACCGGGTCGATCGCGGTGGGCGGAACTTCCGCTGCCGTCGCCGGGTCTGCCGTCGCCGGCTGCCGTGATGTCGACCGCTCCTGGATGAGCTGCGCCAGGATCGAGAGCGCGATTTCGCCGGGAGTGCGGGCCCCCAGCTGCAAGCCGGCCGGGGTGAACACCCGCGAACGCTGCGCCGGGTCGACGTCAAGGGATTCCAGTACCGCTGCGCCCCGGGTCCCACTGGCCACAAGCGCGACATACGGCACCCCGGCACGCAGTGCGGACTCAAGCGCGGCCTCCTCCGCCTTGCCGTGGGAGGCCACAATCAGCGCTGCGTCGTCTCCCCGCGGAGCCGCGGATTCGCCGTCCGTGAGTTCCACTGCCATTCCGACGCCGGAGCCGAGGCTCTCGAGCGCCTGGGCCACGGGCGTTGTACCGACCACCAGAACCCGGGGCGCCGGGATGCGCGGCTGAAGGAAGATCTCGATCGCCCCGCCGCTCAGGCAGGGGTTGGACACCTCAACAGCCCCCTCCTCAGCACTGCGGGACGGCTCGCCGGGGACAACGCGCAGCAGCAGGGGTTCCTGCGAGGCCAGGACCTGCAGGCTGTACTCCCGCACCGAGGACTCGACGCAGCTCCCGCCGACGAAGCCCTGGATCTCGCCGCCGGGCAGGATGAGGGCTGTATCCCCGGCGTGGGCGCTGGTGGGGTGCTGGGCCCGGACCACAGTGGCGTGCACAAACGGCTCACGGCGGGAGGCGAGGTCATTCGCCCGGGCCGCGAGGGAATCTCCAGTCGGTGCCATGTCAGATCGGCGGCCTTGCCCGGCCCTGCATGGCGGCCCAGACCCGGGCCGGTGTGCAGGGCATGTCCATGTGAACCACCCCGTAGGGGGCCAGTGCGTCGACGACGGCATTCACAATCGCCGGCGGTGAGCCGACGGTGGCGGACTCGCCGATGCCTTTCGCCCCAATGGGGTGGTGCGGGGACGGCGTGACCGTGAATCCGGTCTCCCAGTCCGGCACCTCCATCGCGGTGGGGATCAGGTAGTCCATAAACGATCCACCCAGGCAGTTGCCGTCGGCGTCGAACTCGATGATCTCCATCAGGGCCATCCCGACGCCGTCGGTCAGCCCGCCGTGGACCTGGCCCTCGATGATCATCGGGTTGATCCGGGTGCCGCAGTCGTCGACGGCGATGAAGCGACGGACCTTGACGTGCCCGGTGCCCGGATCGATGTCGACCACGCAGATGTAGGCTCCGAACGGGAACGTGAGGTTCGGCGGGTCGTAGGTGACCTCGGCGTCGAGGTTGCCATCAACACCCTCGGGCAACGTCATGGTGCCATGGGCAGCCATGGCGATTTCCGAGATGGTCTTCCCGGCGCTGGGATCTCCTTTGACGAACCAGCGGCCTTTCTCCCATTCGAGGTCCTCGGGCCGGGTCTCCAGCATGGCTGCGGCGATCAGCTTCGCCTTCTCCCGCACCTTGCGGGCGACGAGGGCGACGGCGCCGCCGCTCACCGGCGTCGAGCGGCTCCCGTAGGTGCCGAGGCCGAACGGCGTCTGGTCGGTGTCGCCGTGGACGACGTCGATGTCTTCCGGCGGGATGCCCAGTTCTTCGGCGACGATCTGCGCGAACGTCGTTTCGTGGCCTTGGCCCTGGCTTTGCACCGAGAGGCGGACCACTGCCTTGCCGGTGGGATGGACCCGCAGTTCGGCACCGTCGGCCATGCCGAGGCCCACAATGTCGAAGTGCTTGCGGGGGCCGGCACCAACGGTCTCGGTGAAGAAGGAGATGCCGATCCCCATCAGTTCGCCCCGGGCGCGCTTCTCCTGCTGCTCGCGGCGCAGCTCGTCGTAGCCGGCGAGCTGCATCGAGAGCCGCATCGCGGGCTCGTAGTTGCCGGAGTCGTACACCCAGCCGGTCTTATTGGCGTAAGGGAACTGTTCGGGCTTGATGAAGTTCTTCAGCCGCAGTTCCGCCGGGTCCATTTCCAGTTTGCGGGCCAGGATGTCCACCATCCGCTCGACGAGGTAAACGGCCTCCGTGACGCGGAACGAGCAGGCGTAGGCGACGCCGCCGGGTGCCTTGTTCGTATAGACGCCAGTGACGGAGCAGTACGCGGCTTTCAAGTCATAGCTTCCGGTGAAGATGGAGAAGAAGCCGGCCGGGTTCTTAGTGGGCTGCGCAGTGGCGTTGAACGCACCGTGGTCGGCCAGGACGTTGGTGCGCACCGCGAGGATCTTGCCTTCCTTGGTGGCCGCAATCTCGCCCTGCATGATGTAGTCGCGGGCGAAGGAGGTGGACATCAGGTTCTCGGAGCGGTCCTCCACCCATTTCACCGGGCGGCCGGTGACGATCGAGCCGACGACGGCGAGGATGTAGCCGGGGTAGATGCCGACCTTGTTGCCAAAGCCGCCGCCGATGTCCGGGGACACCACACGGATCTTGTGCTCGGGGATCCCGGCGACGATCGCGAACAGGGTGCGGTGGGCATGCGGGGCCTGCGTGGTTTCGTACAGGGTCAGCTTGCCGTCGACGGCGTCGAAGTCGGCAATCGCGCCGCACGTCTCCATCGGGGCGGGGTGCACGCGCGGGTAGACGATCTCCTGTGAGACAACGACATCGGCGCTCGCGAAGACGGCTTCGGTTTCGGCTTTGTCGCCCATTTCCCAGTCGAAAATGTGGTTGTCCGTCCGGCCCTCGATCTCGTCGCGGATCACGGGGGCGCCGGCGTCGAGGGCCTTCCGGGCGTCGATGACCGGGGGCAGGACGTCGTATTCGACGTCAATCAGCTCGAGCGCGTCGCGGGCTGCGTAGCGGTCCTCGGCCACGACGAAGGCGACTTCCTGGCCCTGGAAGCGGACCTTGTCAGTTACGAGGACTGCCTGGACATCCGCCGAGAGCGTGGGGGCCCACGCGAGCTTGAGGCCAAGCAGGTCCTTGCCGGTAATGACGGCGAGGACCTTGGGGTGGGCGAGGGCATTGGTGGTGTCGATGGAGACCAGCCGGGCGTGCGCGACGGGGGCGCGCAGGATGGCGCCATGCAGCATGCCGGGCAGGACAATGTCGTCCAGGTAGTTGCCTTTGCCCCGCACAAAGCGCGGGTCCTCCTTGCGCTGGATCCGGCCGTAGCCGATCGGGCGGTCCGAGTCACCGGCCGCCGGATTGGACGGCCGTTCGTGGATGACTGTCATGCCTTCACCTCTGCGTCTTCCGTGTGCGCTGCGATGTCCTCAACCACGGTGTCGGTTCCGTCGATGACCTCGTCGACCGTGGCGACGCTGTCGGCGCCCGCCGGGTGGGAGGCTGCCCACTGCACCGACCGGACGATCGTGGCGTAGCCGGTGCACCGGCAGATCTGGCCCGAAATGGCCTTCCTGATCTCGGTGCTGTCCGGGTGCGGGTTCTTGTCCAGCAGGGCACGGGCGGTCAGCATCATGCCGGGAGTGCAGAAGCCGCACTGCAGCCCGTGTTCCTCCATAAAGCCCTGCTGGACAGGGTCAAGGGTTGCGCCGCTGGCGAGCCCTTCGACGGTGCGGATGTCGTGTCCTGCCGCCATCGCCGCGAGGACCGTGCAGGACTTCACCGGCTGGCCGTCCATCAGGACCACGCAGGTGCCGCAGTTGCTGGTGTCGCATCCCCAATGGGTGCCGGTCAGGCCCAGGACCTCGCGGATGTAGTGGACCAGGAGCACACGGGGCTCAATGTCGTTGGTGACTTCGTTGCCGTTGACGGTCATGCTGATTTGCATCCGCTTCAGCCTTCCTGTGTCTGGGCGGCGCGGGCACAGGCCTGCCGCAGTACCCGCCGGGTGAGCTCGTCAGCGAGGTGCCGTTTGTAGTCGATGGGGCCGCGCTGGTCGGCCACCGGGTCGCAGGCTGCCGCGGCGAGCCGTCCGGCCGCCACGAACAGTTCCTCCCGGGGCTGCTGGCCGCGGAGCAGTTCAACGGCCCCGGCGACAGTGTGGTCCAGGCCGAGGGCGGTGAGCCCGACGGCGGCGTCAGTAATAGTGCCATCTGCTGCGAGCGTCACGAACGCGCCGGCGGCGCCGACAGCCCAGTCGCCCACTCGTCGTTCGACCTTTTCGTAGGCGCTGCCCGCGCGGGGGCGGATGGGGAAGCGGAGCTCGCACAGCAGTTCGTCCTGGCCCACCGCCGTCTCATAGGGCCCTCGGTGGAAGTCGGCAATGGCCAGGACGCGCTCGCCGGCGGGTCCCCGGATCACGGCTTCGGCACCCAGCACGTCGCAGACCGTGGACAGGTCCTCGGCCGGATCGGCCTGGCAGAGCGATCCGCCGATGGTTCCTCTGTTGCGCACGACCGGATCGGCGATCACCGCTTCGGCGTCGCGGACGATCGGGAAGAGCGCCGCGATCTCGTCAGATTCCAGCAGGGTCGAGTGGCGCGTCAGGGCGCCGATACGAAGCGTGTCGCCGTCACGAAGGACGAAGTCGAGCTCGTAAAGGTCGTTGATGTCGATCAGCCATTCGGGCCGGGAGAGCCGGAGCTTCATCATCGGCAGGAGGCTGTGCCCCCCGGCGATGACCCGCGACTCCGGCCCGTGGCGGGAGAGGAGCTCCAGGGCGTTGTCCACGGAAGTGGCCCGCACGTAGTCAAAAGGAGCCGGAATCTGCATTGTTCCCACCTCACCCCGGGGCGCTGGCAACGTCGCGCAGCACCGATTTGGGGCAAGTCTTGCCTCACCTGATACGCAGTGTCAATATCGTCATAAGCGAAAGGTTATGACGCTGTGGCCATGACATTAAGCCAGCTCCGCACGTTCGCCCTGGTCGCCCGCCTGGGGTCGCTGCACGCTGCCGCGGAAACCCTCGGAGTCAGTGAACCGGCAGTTTCCGCGGCCCTGGCGGCGCTCCGGCTGGACCTTGGCGACCCGCTCTTTGTGCGTGCCGGAGGGGGCATCGCGCTCACGCCGGGGGGCCGCGCCCTGGCGGACTACGCCCAGGACATAGTCGGCATGGCAGACCAAGCGCGCTGGCAGGTGGCGAACGCCAAGAACGACGCCGGACGGCTGAGGATTGCATCGACCGCTCCCTTTGCCGAACACGCTGCCGGTCGGTTGCTGGATCTCTTCACCCAGCGTGTCCCCGGAGCTGCAGTGGACGTAGTGGTCGAGTCCGCCGACGATCTGGCCTCGCTGCTGCAGGAGCGCGCGTACGACATCGCCCTCGGCGCCCGGCCGAGGTCTCCGGCCGGCACCGTCGGCATCGGAGCGGGAATGGAGTGCGTTGCGTTCCTGCGCTACCAGCGTGTTTTGGTAGCGGCGGCGGTGCATCCGCTGGCCCGGCTGCACGGACCGGTTACGGCGGCCCGGTTGCTGGACCGGCCCTGGTTCGCCGGTCCGGCGGGGATCCAAAACAGCTCGGAGGAGGGCCGTTGGCTGGCCACGCTGGGAGTGGCGCCGGAGATCATCCGGCTCAGCAGCGAGACGGAGGCCCTGGCAGCGGTGCGGGCGGGGGAGGGCATCATGCTGGCGCTCGGCAACAATGTCCGAACCGAACTCCAGGGCGGCTCACTCGCCCGGGTACCCGTCGTCGGGACACCGGTCACCGGACTGTGGTGGGCGAGCACCCTGGACCACCGCCGGACCACCACCATGGCGCAGACGCTGCAGCGCTTCGCCGGAACCGCGGATGCGACTGCTGCGATGACGGCCCCCGGCGGTTCGAGGGGCTTGGAACGCCGGGGACCGAAGTTTCACGTCGCACTGTGGAGCTGAAGCTTCCCCGCCGGGTTTGACTGTCTCGCGTTGCGAAACACCGGGGTCGGTGCTAACCCTAGTGGGGGTAGATAATCACCCACCTACCGCTACGACGAGGAGCCATACATGACTTTGACCCGGGACGAAGACAGCTCACTGCGGCATTGGAGTGCCCGCCTGATTCAGGCGCTGCAGATTCTTGACCTGGAAGTAGACCACGAGAAAATCGTTCAAGTCGCAGACGAGTCACTCAAAGCCGTGGGGCCGCACGCCGATGCCGTCAGCGCATTCATCGTCGGATTCGCCGCGGGAACCGCTTCGACCGAGGGCCGCAAGGGGACCGATGAGGCCGTCCACGCCGCCGCCAACAAGGTTCTTGAGCTCTGTGAGCATGGCGAGTCGGGCGGACCCGACGAAGAGGGCTGGGCGAAGCGGGCACAATAGCCGCAGCAGCCGGCAAGCCAACACGGGAGCGGCTGCAAACCCCGTGGGAGCTGCGGGCAAACCCGCGGGACATGCCCACCCCTGGTTCCGGAGACTGGACATTGTTCCATGATGTCCAGTGGGCCCGGTCAGGGCTGGGCATGTCCCGCGGGAAAGCCTTCTACCGCAGCTGCGCCGCGCCGGATGCCAGCGAGCTCGAACTGTTCGCTGCCTGGTCCGGGCTGGGCTCAAGCTTGACGATCACGGCCTTGGACACTGGCGTGTTGCTGCCGTCGGCCGTATGGTCCAGGGGCACCAGCACATTGGCCTCCGGGTAGTAGGCAGCGGCGCAGCCCCGTGCGGTCGGGTAGGACACCACACGGAACTTCCGGATGACACGCTCCACGCCGTCCCGGTACTCGCCCCGGATGTCAACCAACATTCCGTCGGCAAGGCCCAGCTCCACGATGTCATCCGGGTTCACGAAGACCACATCGCGGCCCTTCTTGATACCCCGGTAGCGGTCATTGTGCCCGTAGATGGTGGTGTTGAACTGGTCATGGGAGCGCATGGTCTGCAGGATCAGGGTTCCCTCCGGCTTCTGCACGTGCTCCAGATCGTTGACAGTCAGCACAGCTTTGCCGGTCGGGGTGGGGAACGTCCGGGAATCCCGCGGTCCGTTCTCGAGAATGAAGCCACCTTCCTGCCTGATCCGGGTGTTGTAGTCCTCGCAACCGCCCACGACCCGCGAAATGTGGTCACGGACCAGGTCGTAGTTCTTCTCGAAGCCGTCCCAGTCGGCCTTGATCCGGTCCCCAACCAGCGCTTTGCCGAGCCGGCTGACAATCGCCGTCTCGGACAGCAAGTGGTGCGAGACCGGTTCAACGCTTCCCCAGGAAGGGTGCACGGCGCAGACGGTATCCTCCACGGAGACGAACTGCGGTCCGGACTCCTGGATGTCAATCTCCGTCCGGCCCATCGTGGGCAGGATCAGGGCCTCCGCGCCTGTCACAGCGTGGGAGCGGTTGAGTTTCGTGGATACCTGCACGGAAAGCTCAGTTCCCGCCATGGCCGCTTCGGTGGCGTTGGTGTCTGCCATGGCGCCTACAAAGTTTCCGCCGAGAGCCATAAAGAACCTGATCCCCCCATCGCGCATTTTGTTGATGGTTTCCACGGCGTCCACACCGTGTTCCCGGGGCGGTTCGAAGCCGAACTCATCGCCGAGGGCGTCCATAAAGGACTGCGGCATCTGCTCCCAGATACCCATGGTGCGGTCGCCCTGGACGTTGCTGTGCCCCCGGATAGGGGAGGCTCCGGCGCCGGGCTTGCCCATGTTTCCACGCAACAGCAGCAGGTTGATGATCTCCTTAATGGTTGCCACGCCCTTCTTCTGCTGCGTGATGCCCATGGCCCAGGTGATAATGACTTTCTCGGCTTTCAGGTAGCGCGACGCCAGTTCGTCAATTTCTTCGGTTCGCAGGCCGGTCGCAGCCAGGACCGCTTCCTCGTCTAGGTAGCTGAGGTGTTCCTTGAGCTCATCGAGTCCTTCGCAGTGCGCGGCCAGGAACTCGTGGTCCAGCACGGTGCCGGGGTTTTGTGCCTCAGCGTCGAGCACACGTTTGGAGATTGCCTGCAGCAGTGCCATGTCACCGCCGATGCGGATGTGCAGGAACTGGTCAGCGATTTCCGTGCCGCGGCCAACGATGCCTTTGACCTTCTGCGGGTTCTTGTAGCGGCGCAGCCCGGCCTCCGGCAGGGGATTGACAGCAACGATTTCGCCGCCGTTTTCCTTGCATGCTTCCAGCTCGGTAAGCATCCGCGGGTGATTGGTGCCCGGGTTCTGGCCCATGATGATGATCAGGTCGGCATTGGCGTAGTCGTCGAAACTCACGGTTGCCTTGCCAATGCCGATGGTCTGGCCCATGGCCCAGCCCGAGGACTCGTGGCACATGTTGGAACAGTCCGGCAGGTTGTTCGTGCCATAGCCGCGGACCATCAACTGGTAGAGGAAGGCGGCTTCATTGGACGTGCGGCCGCTGGTGTAAAACGCTGCCTCGTCGGGTGAGTCCAGGCCCTTGAGCTTGTCCGCGACGATCCGGATCGCCTCCGGCCAGCTCACCGGCTTGTAGTGGTCCTCGCCGGCCGGTTTGTGGACGGGCTCGGTAAGCCGGCCCTGCATTCCCAGCCAGTATTCGGAGCGGGTCCGCAGTTCGCTGACGGAATGCTCCGCCCAGAACTCACTGCCAATGACCACCGGAGTCGCCTCCCAGGTGACAGCCTTTGCGCCGTTTTCACAAAACTCGAAGGTCTTGCGGTGCTTCGGGTCCGGCCACGCGCAGCTCGGGCAGTCGAAACCCTTCTTCTGATTCATCGCCAGAACGGTCTTGCGCGTCCGGTTCACACCCATGTGCTCGATGGCAGGCACCATGGAGTGCATCACTCCGGGGATGCCGGCGGCCCAGTCCTTTGGACCGTCTCCGACCACGAGGTCCTTGTCGTCGTATTCCTCGACCTGGGGGTTCTTGCTGGTCACGTGAACTTCCCTTCTGCAACCACCGCCTGTTTAGGCTGCGCTTCACTGATACCAAGCAGACTACCTTTTTGTCCTGAGACGGGCCTAGTAGTTGGCCCGGAGCGCCGGAAGGAATTCACCGTCGACGGCGGCGCCGCGGTTACGTAGCATGTGCGGTAGGCGGTGCGGCCAAAGTGAATCAGGGAGAGCCGGCCCGAATCCGAAAGGGTCTTAGATGCCGGAGCAAAAGGTAACGCTGGCGGGCTTCACCGAGTCGACCTTCAGCCACGGCGGCATCCACCACCAGGTGTTCCGGGCGGGAGCGGGCCCGGCGGTGGTCCTGATCCACGAGGTCCCCGGGATCCACCCGGGCGTGTTGGACCTGGCGCGCAGGCTGATCGAGAGCGGATTCACGGTCTATCTTCCTTCCATGTTTGGGCGTCCCGGCGGAAAAGCGGGTGAGGGAATTGTGAAGTCAATAGCGAAAGTATGCGTCTCGCGCGAATTCGCCGTCCTGGCGAACCGGAGCAGTCCCGCCACAGGTTGGCTGTGCGCCCTTGCCGCTACCGCCCATCAGGAGTGCGGGGGTCCCGGCGTCGGGGCGATCGGCATGTGCATGACCGGAAGCTTCGCGCTGGCCATGGCCCTGGAACCCGCAGTCCTCGCCCCTGTTATGAGCCAGCCAGCGCTGCCCGCGGGCCTGACGGCACGGCGGCGGGCCGCTGTAGGTTTGGACGACGTCGAACTGGACCGGGTGAAGGACCGGACCAGCCAGGGGCTGCGGCTCCTCGGATTGCGGTTCAGCAACGACCGGGCGTGCCCGGCAGAGCGATTCGAAACCATGCGGCGCGAATTCGGCGGGAGCTTCGAAGGGATAGAAATCGATTCCTCGCCGGGCAACCCGCTCGGAATCGCCCAGTCCGCACATTGTGTGCTGACCGTGGACCTGGTGGACACCCCGGGCCACCCGACCAGGGCGGCCCTTGACCGGACCATCGAATTCATCAGCGAGCGCCTGCTCCCGGGCCGTGCCGGTATTACAACACCCAATGAGGGGCCATGAAACTGCGCACAGCCGTGTGGACCGCAGCAGCGACCGCCGCCACGGCAGCGGCCGGGGGCCTAGCCACCGATCCGGACAGCCGCTGGTACCGGGGGCTGCGGAAACCGGGCTGGCAGCCGCCGGTTATAGCCTTTCCAGTGGTCTGGACTGCCCTCTATGCGGATCTCGCGGTCAGTTCCGCCGCCGCCCTGGACAGCGGCGAGGCGGAGGATCCGCCAGACGGCAGCATCGCAGCGGCGGAGATCCGTGCCTACCGGGGCGCCCTGGCAGTCAACTTGGTTCTTAACGCGACATGGAGTTGGCTTTTCTGGCGTGCCCGCCGGCCGTGGCTGGCAGCGGCGGAATGCGCTGTGCTGACCGCAAGCAGCGCCGATCTGGTGCGTCGTACATATCAATTGAACCGCGGTGCAGGCGTGGCCCTGGCCCCCTACGCGTTGTGGTGTGGGTTCGCCGCCGTCCTGTCGGCGGCTATCGCGCGTCTCAATCCTGGTGCGGCCGGCGGCCGGCAGTAATCCTTCGCCTCAGCGCACTGCCGCGAGGGTGTCCCGGATCTCGCGGCGCAGGACCTTGCCGATCAGCGAGCGGGGGAGCGTCTCAAGGACCACCACCCGGCGGGGTACCTTGTAGGCGGTCAGGTGTTTCCGGGCAAAGACCAGGAGCGAGTCGGTGTTAATGCTGGTGCCGGCGGCCGGCACGACTGCGGCGACCACGTCCTCGCCGCCGCCGGCGCGGGGCAGCCCGACGACGCAGACTTCGGCAACCCCCGGGAACGTGGCCATGACGTCTTCAACTTCGCTGGGCGAGACATTAAAGCCCCCGGTGATGATGAGTTCCTTGATCCGGTCACGAATGGTCACGAAGTAGTCCTCGTCCACGGAGACGATGTCTCCGGTACGGAACCAACCGCCGTCGAGCAGGGCCTCCTCGGTCTCCACCGGCCGGTTCCAATAGCCGGCGAATACCTGCGGACCGCGGATCAGCAGTTCACCCTCCTCGCCCGCCGCACGGTCCAGCGCGACGTTCCTGGGATCCACCACCCGAATGTCGGTCAACGGGAAGGGTACCCCGACGGTGCCCGGCTTTCGGCTGGCGCCGAAAGGGTTGCCAATCGCGATCGGAGACGTTTCGGTGAGTCCGTAGCCCTCGATCAGGTAGCCGCCGGTCGCTTTTTCCCAGGTCTCCACGGTCGCCGTAGGCAGGTTCATCGCGCCGGAGATGGCAAAGCGGATGCTTCCCAGCCCAACGCCGCGTTCCGCCGCGGCCGCAGCGATCCGGTCGTAGATCGGCGGCACGGCCGGCAGGAAAGTCGCAGGGGACTTCTTGAGCGCCTTGAACACCAGATCGACGTCGAATTTAGGGAACAGGACCAGTTTCGCGCCGATACTCAAGGCAAACGTCATGCAGAGCGTCAGCCCGTAGGCATGGAACATCGGCAGCACCGCGTACACGGTCTCCCGGCCGTCCTTGAGCCCGGGCACCCAGGCCCTGCCCTGGGCGGCATTGGCTTGCAGATTGGCGTGGCTGAGCATGGCCGCTTTGGGCAACCCCGTGGTGCCGGAGGTGTACTGAAGGACTGCGACGTCCCGGGGTGCGGGGCGCGGATGATTCTTTTTGAGTCTGCCGGCGTCGAGGAGGTCCCGCCACGGCAGTACCGTTCGCGGGGCGGCTACGGGCCGGGCCTTCGGCTGCTTGCTGCCCACGGAGAGGGCAGCGCGGGCCTTACGGGCCGCCGGAACCGGAAGCCGCAGCGCCAGCCGCTGCAGCAGCGGCATCGCCGGAATGAGGTCCACCGAGACGATGCTGCGCAGCCCAACGTCGGCCGGCAACTGGCGGACCCGTTCCACCGCTTTATCCCAAACAATTGCGACGACGGCCCCGTGATCCTCGAACTGGTGGCGCAGCTCCCGGTCCGTGTACAGCGGATTGTGCTCGACCACAACGGCGCCCAGGCGCAGCACGGCATGGAAGGCAATGATGTGCTGCGGGCAGTTTGGCAGCACGAGGGCGACCCGGTCGCCGGCCTTGACGCCGAGCTTCTCCAGACCGGCGGCGGCCCGGCTGATCAGCGTGCCGAGCTCGCGGTAGCTGGTGCGGGCGCCGAAAAACTCCAGCGCGGTCTTCGACCCATAACGCCGCACCGACTTGTCCAGGAGGTCGACGAGCGAGCCTTTCGGGAGCGCCAGGCGGGACGGTACGCCCGGCCCGTACGCGCGGGTCCAGGGGCGTTCGCTCCACGGCTGCCCATGTTCCCGGGCAGTATCCGCCGAAGCTGGGCCGGTGGACGAGCTCGACGTCGATGTCTTTTTCATGATCAGTCCTTGCCACTGCAATCCACAGGTGTTCGCGCGCCAGGAGGCCCGCCCAAAAAATCCTACCGGTGCCTGCGCGGTGCGGCTGCCGCGCCCGTGACTTTTGGCCCTATGGCCGGCCGCGGTGCGGGCGGAAGCTGAGGCTACATCGCTTGCGCGGGTCAGCGCCGCCCCGTCGTGTTGATGCCGGTCATTCCAGGCGGGAACGGGAACACCATGACGCACCAGCAGCCAACCCTCCGCTTCCTCGGAGCCACGGATACCGTCACAGGTTCCCGCTACCTGCTGGAAGCCGGCGGTAAACGGGTCCTGGTGGACTGCGGACTCTTCCAGGGCTACAAACGCAGCCGAGAACGCAACCGGACACCGTTTCCGGTCCCGCCGGAATCAATCGACGCCGTCGTCCTGACCCATGCGCATCTGGACCACACCGGTTACGTTCCCGTCCTGGTGCGCAATGGATTCGCCGGTCCGGTGATCGCCACTGAGGGCACCACCGACCTGTGCAAGCTGCTCCTTCCCGACAGCGGCTACCTGCAGGAGGAGGAAGCCCGGTACGCCACCCACAGGGGATCGGCCGGGCACAACCCGGCGCTGCCGCTCTACACCGCAGCTGACGCCGTCGCTTCGCTCAACAGTTTCACTGTCCGTGCTTTTGACGATCCACTGGACCTCGGCGGCGGGATGGTGCTGACGCTCCTGCCGGCGGGCCATATCCTCGGCGCCGCGCAGGTCCACGTGCGGATGGGCTCCCGGTCGGTGCACTTCACCGGGGACCTGGGACGGTCTGATGACCCGCTGATGTTCCCGCCACGGCCCCTGCCAGCGACCGACGTACTGGTCACTGAATCGACCTACGGGAACCGGAAGCACTCCACCGTGGCTCCGGAGAAGCAACTGGCGGACATTATTAACCGGGTCGCGAAGCGCGGCGGCGTGGTGCTGGTCGCGGCGTTCGCCGTCGGCCGGGCCGAGACGTTGATGCTGCACCTGTCCCGGCTCCGCAGCAAGAACCTGATCCCGGACATCCCCGTGTACCTGAACAGCCCAATGGCGATCGATGCCTCCGGGATGTATCAGCGCCACCCCGAAGAGCACCGGCTTGGCGAGCAGGAATACCGGAACATGTACAAAATCGCCCGGCTCACCCGCTCCGTTGATGAATCCAAGCTGCTGAACCTCCGCGGCGGCCCCATGATCATCATCTCCGCCAGCGGAATGCTCACCGGCGGAAGGATCCTGCACCATCTCGCCGCCTACGGGCCGGATCCGAAGAACGCTGTGATCCTCAGCGGATACCAGGCCGGCGGCACCCGTGGCGCCGCCCTCGCGGCCGGCGGGCGCGAGCTCCGCGTTTATGGTGAGGACATCGTGGTCCGCGCTGAAGTGATCCAAATGGAAAGCCTCTCTGCGCACGCGGACGCCGACGGCATCATCGCGTGGATGAAGGCCGCCGAAACAGCACCACGGATGACTTACATCACCCACGGAGAGCCGGACGCCTCCGATGCCCTGCGCCTGCGGATCAAGCGTGAACTCGGCTGGCGGGCCCGGGTTCCCGAGCACCTCGAAACGATCTCCGTTGAGGAGCCCTGGTGAGCTCGGGCACCGCGAAATCCGCGGTATTGGCCGAAATACACTCGCTGGCCCGGCCCTTGACGACCGACCGGGACCTCAACGGGCTCGTCCGGCGGGCCGGGGACTGCCGGTTCGTCGCGATTGGCGAAGCGTCCCACGGAACACACGAGTTCTATACCTGGCGCGACACCCTCAGCAGGCGCCTGATCGAAGAGGAGGGCTATAACTGGATCGGTGTCGAGGGGGATTGGCCCGATTGCTGGCGGATCAACCGCTGGGTGCGCGGCGAGACCGGGCAGGACCAGGGGGTCCATGCCCTGCTCGCGGGATTTGGACGCTGGCCCACCTGGCTGTGGGCGAACGAGGAAGTTGCGGCCTTCCTGGACTGGCTCCGAAGCTGGAATATCCGCCGTCCGATGAGCCGGCGGGTCGGTTTCTACGGGCTCGACGTGTACTCGCTCTGGGATTCGCTCCGAGAAATCATCAGTTGGCTTCGGGACAACGAGCCCGGCGCGGTACCCGCGGCCCTGCGAGCCTGGCAGTGCTTCGTGCCCCACCACGAAGACCCGCAAAGGTACGCCTGGAGCACGAGGCTGGTCCCGCAGTCCTGCGAGGCTGACGTCATCGCCCTCCTCACCGAGGTCAGAAGCAGGGTGTCCGGCCCGGGCGGGCACGACGAAGGAGCGTTCGACGCGGTGCAGAACGCCGAGGTGGCAGCCAACGCCGAGCACTATTACCGGATCATGGTCCGCGGTGACCGCCAGTCCTGGAACATCCGGGACCACCACATGGCCGATACCATCGACCGGCTCAGCAAACACCTGGGTGCCGACTCGAAGGGACTCATTTGGGCGCACAACACCCATGTGGGGGATGCCCGGGCTACGGATATGACGCAGGACGGGCTGGTGAACGTGGGGCAATTGCTGCGCGAACGGCACGCCGCCGAGGGCGTGCTGCTGGTGGGCCTCGCCTGCCACCGGGGCGGGGTAATCGCGGCGGACGCCTGGGGCAGCCACGAGCGGGTCCTGCCGGTTCCGGCCGCGCGCCCGGGCAGCCACGAGGATTTCCTGCACGAGGCACTGGGGGCGGCAGCGGTGCTGGAGTTCAATGCCGACAGGAACGGGCCTTGGCTCTCGAGCTGGCTTGGCCACCGGGCGATAGGTGTCCTCTACCACCCTGAGCGGGAGCTGGGGAATTACGTTCCGACCCGGATGGGTGAGCGCTACGACGCGCTGGTCTGGTTCGAGCACACCCGCCCGCTGCGACCGATTCACCATGAGGCTCCGCCGCGGGAACCGGAATTTGCAACTGAGCCGACCGGCTTCTAGTCCGGGCCCGTTTCACGTCCGGGCCCGTTTCACGTCCCGGCGCGGATGAGGCACCGGTGCGCGGGGCTTAAGCCCCTAACCGGCGGAGCAGCCCCGGCGGAGAATAAGGTGTCGGCGGACTCCCGGTACTGCCGCCCGGATCACGCGAAGCAGGACAGACCCCGCTACGGAAAAGAGCACGATTCAGAATGAAAAAGCCAATCGTCGTCGGTATCAACGGATCAGCCGGAAGCAAGGCCGCGCTGGCATGGGCCCTCGAACGCGCGGCCCGCGACAAGCTTCCCGTCACGGTGATCCACGCCGTGGATGACCGCTGGATGACCCCGGATTTCCAGTACCACGAACTCATCAGGCAGGCCGGCACGGAACTGCTCCAGGAGGCGAAGGCCAGCGCCAGCGGACAGGCCCCCAGTGTCAAGGTCGACGTCGAACTCGGTCACGGCAGCGGCAGCTCGGTGCTGCGGGACGCCGCCAAGGAAGCATCGTTGGTGGTCGTGGGCGAGCACGACAAACACTGGTTGGACGGCGGCCCCATGTCGGATCGTGCCCTGCAGATCGTCTCCGCCTCCGAAGCTTCCGCAGCTGTCATTCCGCTCAAGGCCGGCGCGGGGAACCACGGCGTTGTGGTGGGAGTGGACGGTTCCGAAGAATCCCTCCAGGCCGTGAACTTCGCGGCCGCGGAGGCAGACCGCGGCAGTGACGAGTTGACAGTCGTCTTCGCCTTCCGCAGGCCGGCGCGCTGGATCGAAACCCAGCTGCCGGAGAGCGGGCTCGCGGAATCCATCCTTGAGGAGGACCGGGTCGTCCTGGCGGAATCCGTCGCAGGGCTGGGCGATAAGTATCCGGACCTGATTGTCCACCAGCGCCTGGAGACCGACACCGAACCCGCCAAAGCCCTGGTCGAAGCCGCCAGGGACGCACGGCTCCTCGTGGTTGGCAGCCGCGGCCACGGGGGCTTTTCCCGGATGCTGCTCGGCTCCACAGCCCACGCCGTCCTCCTCAGCTTGCCGTGCCCGACCATCGTTACCCGGGTCCACAAGGTTAAGCACAAGGACTGAGCGGCGCAGCGGACCTTTTAGCCTGCCCGCGCCGGGTGGGAGGAACCTCTGGTGCAGCCCGTCCTGGATTTTATTGGCCACTATTGGTGGCTGGTCTTCCCGCTCAGCGGAGTGTTCGGCGGTTGGGCACGTTCCTGGTCCCAAGCCAGTGAACGCCGGCACAAGCGGCGGGTTGAGCTCTATACGCTTCGCAACCAGGCCGCGGAGGCGGAGCAGGCCAGCCGGTCCGAGGCCTGGAACCTGGTGGAAAGCCACAACGCCGTCAACCGGCGGTGGCTCGACTATGAACTCGACGTGGGCAAGCTCATCGACTTTCCGGCCATGACCGACGTCCGCGAACCGCTAACGGTAGCGTTCCTGCGCGCCAAACGGACGGCCGACGCCATGCGACCCGAAGCCCCGGAGGACATCACAACGCTGTCGCGGTTAGCTGAGTACCGCGAAGCCGTGCACGGCTTCGCCCTCGCCTTCGACGTCGCCGAGCATGAGGCCCTGCGGATCAAGGACAGCAACTTCACCGGACCCGAGCGGCAGCGCCTCGCGACGGCCCGGAAGCTGCTGCGGATCGCGTCGGATGCTGCTGCCACACCGGCGGAACGGCAAACCGCGTACCGGCGCGCGCCGCGAACTGGACGGACTGATTGCGCTGCCTGACGTAACGGTTGCTGCGCTTGAGCAGAAGGCCGCCGCGATGATCGACGCCGCGCCGGCACCCGATCTCCAGCAGAACTGAGGAAAGGCGCTTGCGCCCCGCCCACTGACCCGGCCAGGGCGGCGCCGGGGCCAGTTTTTGGCCCTGCTACCCTTGCCCTTTACCCTTTAACGCGTCAAGCGATTTTGCTGAACCCCGCACGCCTATCCGGTGAATTCCGGATGAATGATGCGGCGCCGGCGGATGAAACTGCTGACCGACTACTCTGCAGATTGGGCAATAGGTGCAAATCACCATCATGGTGGCGCTGGTGATATCGCTGGCACTTTTTTTTGACTTCACCAACGGATTTCATGACACCGCCAACGCGATGGCCACCCCCATTGCCACCGGCGCCATCAAACCCAAAACGGCGGTCGCCCTCGCGGCGGTCCTGAACCTGGTGGGAGCATTCCTGTCCACGGAAGTGGCCAGGACCGTGTCAGGCGGAATTATCAAGGAAGGTGCCGACGGCATCCAGATCACACCGGAGATCATCTTCGCCGGCCTGATGGGCGCCATCCTCTGGAACATGATCACCTGGCTCAAAGGCCTGCCGTCGAGTTCCTCGCACGCATTATTTGGCGGTCTGATCGGTGCGGCCATCGCCGGGATCGGGATCCATTCGGTTAACTTCTCGTCCCTGACACAGAAGGTGATCCTGCCCGCCATCTTTGCGCCGATCATCGCCGGCGGTGTTGCGTACCTGTGCACCAAGCTTGCGTATGCGCTGACCTCCCGGCACGATCCGGATACCGGCAGCAAGCTCACCCAGAAGCGCGGCGGATTCCGGACCGGCCAGATTTTCACCTCCAGCCTCGTTGCCCTTGCCCACGGGACCAACGACGCACAAAAGACGATGGGCATCATCACGCTGGTGCTGATTGCTGCGGGCAGCCAGCAGCCGGGCTCCGGACCTCAACTCTGGGTCATCGCCGCCTGCGCCCTCGCCATCGCGCTTGGTACCTACTCCGGTGGCTGGCGCATCATCCGCACGATGGGATCCGGGCTTACCGACGTCAAGCCGGCACAGGGCTTTGCCGCCGAAAGCAGCACGGCTTCCGCCATCCTGGCCTCCTCCCATCTGGGGTTTGCACTGTCCACCACGCAGGTAGCGTCCGGCTCCGTAATCGGTTCAGGCTTGGGCCGGCGCGGGACCACCGTACGATGGGGCACCGCTGGGCGGATTGCGCTGGGTTGGCTCTTCACCCTTCCGGCTGCGGGGTTGATGGGGGCGCTCACGGCACTGCTGGTGAATACCGGCGTCGGCGGCGTGGTGATTGCCGCCGTGGCCGGCACTGCGGCCGTGACCTACATGTTTGTGCACTCGAACAAGTCGCGGGTCGGACACCACAATGCCGTAGAAGTTGAGGAAGCCGGCACGGCCGTGCACTTCCGCAAGAAAAAGGCACGCGCCGCCGCCGGCACCAACAACAACCCGAAGGGCGAGCTCTGATGAAGTGGCTGGAACTGGTTCAAGTCGCCGGCGCAACGCTAGTCGCTGCGCTGACCGTTGTGGTCCTTTACTCCTTGGGAGTCCGCCTCACGGCCATCGCCGGCGACGTCGATGAGCGGAAACCGGCATGGGTCCGGCCGCTCGCGTACGTCTGCTTCGGTCTTTGCGGGCTGGCCGTCTTGTTCGGGTTGTACCTGATCATTCCCTACTTCAGCAAATAACCGGCAGGTGGGCGTCCGGGGCGGGTCCGGCTACGCTGGGGCCATGCCTGGATTCCAGTATTTTGTTGCGTCCTCGCTGGACGGATTCATCGCCACCGCCGACGACGAACTGGACTGGCTGCTCCAGTTCGACGGCTTCGCCGGGGGCAAGGAAAGCTATGAAGCCTTTATGGCGGAGGTGGGCTGCATCGTGATGGGCGGTGAGACCTACGCCTGGCTAAGGAAGAACGAACCCGGCCGCTGGCCCTACCCAACGACGGCGTGCTGGGTCTTCACACGCCACGAACTCTCCGCCCCGCCCGGTGCGAACGTGACGTTTGTCCGCGGTCCCGTGGCCGAGTTCGTTGCTGATCTCGAGGCCGAAGCGGGAGACCGGAATGTCTGGATCGTCGGGGGCGGCGTACTCGCAGCCCAATTCGCGGATGCCGGCGCGCTGGACGAGATCATTATTTCGATAATTCCCGTTGTCCTCGGCAGCGGCAAGCCGGTGCTGCCGATGTCGGGGCCGACGGCACCGATGGAGCTGCTTTACGCGCACACCATGGGCCGGGGCATCATGGAACTGCGCTACCGTTTCGGGCGCGCCCAGGCATAGAACCGCTGCGGCGAGGCGCCGGGCTGCGGGGCTGCTACTCGGCGATGTCGCGGATCAGGTTGGTGATGCGCGCGGTCGAGAGCCTGCGGCCCTGCTCGTCCGTCATCACGATCTCGTGCGTGGTCAGGGTGCGGCCAAGGTGGATGGCAGTGCACGTGCCGGTCACCGTGCCCGCGGTGATTGCCCGGTGATGCGTGGCGCTGACGTCGATTCCCAGCGCCTGCCGCTGCGGCCCGGCATGCATTCCGGCAGCAAAGGAACCAAGCGTCTCGGCAAGCACCACGTGGGCACCGCCGTGCAGGATGCCGGCGACCTGGGTGTTGCCTTCCACCGGCATGGTGCCAACAGTGCGCTCGGGACTCATCTCCACGAAATGGATGCCCATCTTCACCACCAGGGCGCCCACACCGTAGTGCCCCAGCCAATCGTGCATTTCCTCGGGAATCCCGGCTGCCGCCAGCTCGGCCGTGTACGGGCCCGGCGTGAAATTGTCCGTCATGGGAACTAGGCTGGCACCTGTGAGCGAAACTACCAAACCGGCCCTTGCCCCCTCTGCCGCGGATACCCTTCCGGCAACGGAGACCGAATCAGCGATTGCGGCCAGGCCCGTGCCCTCCAGCCGGGCCGCGGAACCGGTTTCCGCCACTGCGGCGCCCGTGGTTCCGATCACCGGTCAGCCCCGGCTGATGGTCCTCGACGGCCACTCCATGGCATTTCGTGCGTTCTTCGCGCTGCCGGCTGACAAATTCTCCACCGCCACGGGACAGCACACAAACGCCGTACACGGCTTTACGTCCATGCTGATCAACCTCATCAAGGAGCAGAAGCCCACCCACGTTGCCGTCGCCTTCGACGTCTCCGATGACACCACCCATCGCAAGGCCGAATACAGCGACTACAAGGGCGGACGCAACGAAACCCCCCGCGAGATGAGCGGCCAGATCGACCTCATCGACAAGGTCATGGGAGCTTGGGGCATCAAGACCATCAAGATGCCCGGCTACGAAGCTGACGATATCCTGGCCACCCTCGCCACGATGGGAGACAAGGCCGGTTTCGAGGTGCTCCTGGTTTCGGGGGACCGGGATGCCTTCCAGCTGATCACTGACAACGTCTTTGTGCTGTACCCGAAAAAGGGTGTCAGTGACATTCCCCGCCTGGATGCCGTGGCCATCCAGGAGAAGTATTTCGTCACGCCAGCCCAGTATTCGGACCTCGCCGCGCTGGTGGGAGAGTCCGCGGACAACCTTCCCGGCGTTCCCGGCGTCGGCCCCAAGACGGCAGCGAAGTGGATTAACCTTTACGGCGGCCTGGAGGGGGTTCTGGCGAACATCGACTCCATCGGCGGGAAGGTGGGGGATTCCCTCCGCGAAAACGTTGAGGACGTCAAGCGCAACCGGAGGCTGAACAGGCTCCACACCGATCTGGAGCTCCCGGTGACGCTGGAAGAACTTTCGGAACCGCGGCCGGACCAGGCTGCCATCGAGGAGTTGTTCGATACCCTCGAATTCAAGACCATCCGTACCCGGCTCTTCGCCCTGTACGGCAGTGAGGTCGCTGAGCCGGAGCGCGAGCGCCTCGACACTCCGGACTTCGTGGTCCCTTCGAACGCTGCCGAGCTGGCTGCTTTCCTCGACTCGGGGGCCGGCAAGCGTTCAGCTGTCGCCGTCGACCTCGTGCCGGGCCGGATCGGCGAGGATGCCGCTGCCCTGGCCATCGTCCGTGCGGACGGGGCTGCCTACATCGACCTCGCCGGCCAGGACGCCGCCGCCGAGAACGTCCTGGCCGGCTGGCTCAGGGACGCGGCCGCGCCCAAGGTCATGCATGGCTACAAGGCGGCACTCAAAGCTCTCTCCAACCGTGGCCTGGGCCTGGACGGCGTGGTGGACGACACCGCAATTTCCGGGTACCTCATTCAGCCTGACCGCCGCAGCTATGAGCTCGCCGAACTCGCCCAGCACCACCTGAACATCGGCGTCGCGACCGAGGCGGCCAAGGCCGGCCAGCTTGAGTTGGCGTTCGACGGCGATACTGCCGCCGCCGGCGCGCTCGTCCAGGTGGCCGCCGTCGCCCAGGCACTGAGCCGCTACTTCGAAACGGAGCTGCAGGAACGCGGAGCCCAGGACCTGCTGACCACCCTCGAGCTGCCCGTCAGCCGGGTCCTTGCCGACATGGAACTCGCCGGAATTGCCATCGACATGGCGCGTATGGACGAGCAGTTGGCGGATCTGGCCAAGGTCATCGACAACGCCCAGGAGCTTGCGTTCGCCGCGATTGGCCACGAAGTAAACCTGGGGTCGCCGAAGCAGCTCCAGACGGTCCTGTTTGAGGAGCTGGGACTGCCGAAAACCAAAAAGATCAAGTCCGGGTACACCACCGACGCCGCGTCGCTCAAGAACCTGCTGGAAAAGACCGGGCACGAATTCCTCGTCCAGCTAATGGCGCACCGCGAGTCCTCGAAGCTGCGTCAGATGCTGGAGTCGCTGAAGAAGTCCGTCACCGACGACGGCCGGATCCACACCAGTTACGCGCAAAACGTCGCAGCCACCGGCCGGATCTCGTCCAACAACCCCAACCTGCAGAACATCCCCATCCGCAGCGAGGAGGGCCGCCGTGTGCGCAGCATCTTTGTGGTCAGCGATGGCTACGACTGCCTGCTCTCGGCCGACTACTCGCAGATCGAAATGCGCATCATGGCGCACCTCTCGGGGGATGCGGGCCTGATTCAGGCCTACAAGGACGGCGAAGACCTGCATCGGTTCGTAGGTTCCAACATCTTCCATGTACCCACAGACCAGGTGACCAGTGCGATGCGTTCCAAGGTCAAGGCCATGTCCTATGGCCTTGCCTACGGACTAACCTCCTTCGGGCTCTCCAAGCAGCTCGAGGTTTCCGTCGATGAGGCGAGGACGCTGATGAAGGACTACTTCGACCGGTTCGGCGCCGTCCGCGACTATCTCCGCGGCGTCGTGGAGCAGGCCAGAATCGACGGGTACACCGCCACCATCGAGGGCCGACGCCGGTATCTTCCGGACCTCACGAGCACCGACCGCCAGCTGCGCGAGAACGCTGAGCGCATTGCGCTGAACTCTCCGATCCAGGGATCGGCAGCGGACATCATCAAGCGTGCGATGCTCGGGGTCTCCGGTGCGCTGGCCGAACAGGGACTGAAGTCGCGGATGCTGCTGCAGGTCCATGACGAACTGGTTTTGGAAGTCGCGGCCGGAGAGCGGGACACCGTGGAAAAGCTCGTGACCGAGCAGATGGGGGCGGCTGCCAGGTTGACCGTTCCGCTGGAAGTCCAGATCGGCGTCGGTTCGAGCTGGTACGAGGCGGGGCATTGATGCCTGCGTGAATTGTGGATTTTGCAGGATACCCAGGGGGAAAGCACATGACTGAAAAGTACGAGATCAGGAGGTTCCGGGCGGCCCAAAAGGGCGAACCGGACTACGCGCTGGGCGTCTCCTGGCTGCGCGGCGTCGGCGTCGGCTTTTACGACGAGCGCCACAAGGACGAGTTCGTGGACAAGGTCATGGCCATGTACCGCGCCGACAACCGCGAGCTGACGGGGGTCTACCAGCGCGGCACAGTGGCCGCGCATTCCCTGGCTGCCGACATCCCCGTGGCCACCTTCGGGACCCTGCGCAAAAACCTCAATGTCGGTTACGGCCGGCAGCTCGAAGCGCAGCTGATCACCGCCGTAACCGTCCGGGGAACCCACCGCCGGCAGGGACTCCTGCGCCGGATGATGACCGAGGACCTGGCGGCGTCGAAAGCCGACGGCCTGGCCATTGCTGCCCTGACGGCGTCCGAGGCTTCCATCTACGGGCGGTTCGGCTTCGGCGTCGCGACGTTCGAGCGCAGCGTGAAGGTGGACACCGGCCCGCGCTTCCGGCTGCGGCACAGTGCGAGCGGCTCGGTGGAAGTCGCCGACCGGAAAGTCCTGCTGGAGCTGGCCCAGGGCGTGTTCGAACGCATCCACCGGGTCACGCCCGGGTCTATCGATCGGCAGGACGCCTACCGGCAGCGCAGCTCGGGGACACTAGGCCGGGACGGGGCGGAGGACGAATCGATCCGCTGTGCCCTGCACTACGACGCCGACGGTGCTGTGGACGGTTATGTCGCCTACAAATTCTCCGGCTGGGACACCACGCCAGCCACCATGGAAGTCGTTGACCTCGTCGCTGCCACCACGTCCGGCTACCTCGAGCTGTGGCAGTTCCTCGGCAGCATCGACCTCATTCAGCGTGTTGCGTGGGCCGAAGCCCCCGTGGACGATCCGCTGACGTGGGCCCTTGAGGACCCGCGTTGCATCGAGTCCGCCGAGAACGCAGACATGCTTTGGCTCCGGATCCTGGACACGGCCAAAGCCCTCGGCGCACGACGCTACTCGACCGACGGCAGCCTGGTCCTGCGCGTCACCGACACCCTGGGCTTCGCGGCGGGCACGTACACGCTGACTGTGACTGACGGTGAAGCCCGCGTGGAGTCCGCCCCGGACGGCACCGAACCGGACCTGAGCCTCGACGTCGCGGAACTCGGGTCCGTCTTTCTCGGCGCAGTCTGCCCGGTGACGCTGGCGGCTGCCGGGCGGATCCTGGAGCACGTTTCCGGGGCCGCACTGACCGCACGGCTGATGTTCGCCGTCGACCGTGCACCGCACTGCCTGACGCACTTTTAGGCGAATTGGCCCCGAGCCGTTGCACTTTGACCGGCGTTCCCGTATACGACTAGACTAAACGGGCGTGTACTACGTGCCCGCATCTTCAATCCACAAATCAGGATGACCCGGCAAAATGCCGTGCCTGCTCCCGTGTCGCCGACGTGGGCGCAGCGGTTGGCCTGACCGACTAACTATCCACAACGGAGCCCCTACTACATGACCATCACCTCCACCGAGAAGCCCGGTACACCCGTAGTCGCAATTAACGACATCGGTACCGCTGAGGACTTCCTCGCAGCTGTCGACGCCACCATCAAGTACTTCAACGACGGGGACCTCGTCGAAGGTACCGTCGTGAAGGTCGACCGCGACGAAGTTCTGCTCGACATCGGTTACAAGACCGAAGGTGTCATTCCCTCCCGCGAGCTGTCCATCAAGCACGATGTTGATCCCGGAGACGTCGTCTCCGTTGGCGATCTCGTCGAAGCCCTGGTGCTCACCAAGGAAGACAAAGAAGGCCGCCTGATCCTCTCCAAGAAGCGTGCTCAGTACGAGCGCGCCTGGGGCGACATCGAGAAGGTCAAGGAAGAGGACGGCGTCGTCACCGGCACCGTCATCGAGGTTGTCAAGGGTGGTCTTATCCTCGACATCGGCCTGCGCGGCTTCCTGCCGGCATCCCTCGTCGAGATGCGCCGTGTGCGCGACCTTGCTCCGTACATCGGCCAGAAGATCGAAGCCAAAATCATCGAGCTGGACAAGAACCGCAACAACGTTGTGCTGTCCCGCCGTGCATGGCTCGAGCAGACCCAGTCCGAGGTCCGCTCCACGTTCCTCAACAAGCTGGAAAAGGGCCAGGTCCGTCCCGGCGTCGTTTCCTCCATCGTCAACTTCGGTGCATTCGTGGACCTGGGCGGCGTGGACGGCCTCGTTCACGTTTCCGAGCTGTCCTGGAAGCACATCGACCACCCGTCCGAGGTTGTCGAGGTGGGCCAGGAAGTAACCGTGGAGGTTCTCGAGGTCGACCTGGACCGCGAGCGTGTTTCCCTCTCGCTCAAGGCTACGCAGGAAGATCCGTGGCAGACCTTCGCCCGCACCCACGCCCTCGGGCAGGTTGTGCCGGGTAAGGTCACCAAGCTGGTTCCGTTCGGTGCGTTCGTTCGCGTTGAAGACGGCATCGAAGGCTTGGTCCACATCTCCGAGCTCGCAGTGCGCCACGTTGAGCTGGCCGAGCAGGTTGTCTCCGTTGGTGACGAGCTGTTCGTCAAGGTCATCGACATCGACCTCGAACGCCGCCGCATCTCGCTCTCCCTCAAGCAGGCCAACGAGGGCGTCGACGCCGAGTCCACCGAATTCGATCCGGCTCTTTACGGCATGGCCGCAGAGTACGACGAAGAAGGCAACTACAAGTACCCGGAGGGCTTCGATCCGGAGTCCAACGAGTGGCTTGAAGGCTACGAGACGCAGCGCGCCGCCTGGGAGCAGCAGTACGCTGACGCCCAGACCCGCTGGGAAGCCCACAAGAAGCAGGTTGCCCAGCACGCTGCCGACGACGCTGCAGCTGCAACGTCCGGCGAGAGCGACTCCGGCACCACCAGCTACTCCTCCGAGCCGGCTGCAGCCGAGTCCAACACCGGTGGCGGCACGCTTGCTTCCGATGAGGCTCTGGCAGCACTGCGCGAGAAGCTGACCGGCAACTAATTGCCCGTGGTTCCCGGGGATCCAATCTCCGGGCCCTGGCAGTTTGTAGCCTAAATTAGCGCCATAGAAGTGGCCGCCCCTCCGGGGGCGGCCACTTTTATGTTGTTTTACAAGTGCCAGGTTTTCGGGCCGGCCCTGGCTGCTCCCCGTGGGGACATGCCCGGTGGTGGCTGCGGCCACTGGACATAACAGTATTATGCTCAGGCCTGGTCCCGAGGGCGGGGCATGTCCGGAGGTATCCCGCCGGGCCCGGTGGACATGTCCGTCGCAGACCGAGCCAGGCCATGCCGTTGGTGGCGGGCGGAATGGTTGACTTTGCAGCTGCTTAGCGTCGATGCTGTCCGGGTTAGGTCAACGGAACACAAGGGGGCGGCCACTATGGGTGGAACTGCAGGAAATTTCCAGGCAACCGAGCCAGCTGACAACCGGACTTGGCCAGGGGCAATCGGAGCCATCACCTTATTCGTCGAGGATCTGCCCGTGGCAAAACGCTTCTACCGGGAAGTGTTTGGTCTGCCGGTGGCGTATGAAGACGAGGCCTCGGCTGTGTTTAGGTTCGAGAACACCCTGATCAATTTGTTGAACTCTTCCGAGGCACCGGAGCTCATCGGCCCTGCCAAGGTGGCTTCTGCCGAGGTCGGCGCCAGGATGCAATTCACCCTCGAGGTGGACGACGTTGATGCCTTGTGCGCGGATTTGACCGGGCGCGGCGTCGAACTCCTGAATGGACCGGTGAACCGGCCGTGGGGTATCCGCACGGCAAGCTTTCGCGACCCCGGCGGCCACATTTGGGAAATTGCGGCGGCTCTCGCCTGAATCCGGGTGGACCATGTCCAGCCGCGGACCCGGGCGATGGGAACATCAGGATTATGTCCAAGGGCTTGGGCTAACAGGGGGCATGCTCAGCATCGGGGGGTGCTGAACAGTGGGCATGTCCACCGGGGGGTGGTGAACGGCGGGCATGCTCAGGGTGGGGGAGTCAGCGCAACGCGATCCTGGCCTTGACCGGAACCGTTGCACCGGTGGCGGCTTCGCCTTCCTCGAGCTCGGCACCGGCTGACCTCAGGAGGGCCAGCGCCGCGGTGTTCCCTGCCGTTGTCTCGGCTTCCAGCACCGATGCCCCGGTCGCGGCGGCCCGGCCAATCACGAGACGAAGCGCTTCGCGTGCGATTCCGCGGCCGCGGAAGCTGCGCGCCAGCCAGATACCCGTTTCCAGCGCACCGGCTCCGGTCCGCCGCAGCCGGACCGCGCCCGCCAGTTCACCGCCGGAACTGACCGCCCAGCTTTGCTGCTGGCCTGGCCCGTCGAGTCCGGCGGCCGCTCGGTGGTATTCGCGGAACCAGCTGATCCGTTCCGAATTCCAGCCGGCGGCGCTGCCCAAGGGTGGGGTCACGTCGTCCGCATCCGCGTCCTGGATCGCCACTGACAGGAGCTGCTCGAGGACCGCCCCTGAGACATCAACGAGCAACACGGCGGGACGGGAAGGCTCAGCCGTGGGGGACATCGATCCACTCCGTTTCTCCGGGCACTAATTCGGCCGTTCCGGCAGACAGCGCGGCCAGCCGCTCGGCCGCCCGGGCCAGACCAGGCGGATCATCCGGCAGGGCAAGCCGAAGGATAGTAGCTTCCGCCGCGTAACTGGATTCTGCCATGACGTAACCCGCGGCGCGGAGCTCGTTTTCCAGCCGCCCGGCGGACGTGTGCGGAACGGCCACCCTGCAGATCCGCAGCCGGCGGCGCTGCACGAGGGGCGCCCGGTCCAAGGCAGCGGTCACGGCTTCCGAGTAGGCTCTGACCAATCCGCCTGCCCCCAGCAGGATCCCGCCAAAGTACCGGACCACCACAGCTGTTACATCACTGAGATCCGTCGCGCCCGGAGCGGTTTCGCGTTTGAGCAGCGCATCAAGCATCGGGTTGCCCGCGGTTCCCGACGGTTCGCCGTCGTCGTTTGAGCGTTGGACATCCCGGTCCGGACCGAGCACAAACGCGGAACAGTGGTGCCGCGCGTCGTGGAATTCTTTGCGCAGGGCGGCAAGGACCGAACGGGCCCCATCCTCGTCTGCGGTCCGATGCAGCACCGTAATGAAGCGGGAGCGTTTAACCTCAGTCTCGTGGCGGAACTCCCGGTCCGCCGCCAGCGAGGTGTACACGGTGGCCCTGCTCTCCGGGAAAACCGCATCTTCAGCCACCGGATCAGTTTAGTCTGGTGGAGTGCTGAAAATCGGGTTGACGGGCGGCATCGCCGCAGGCAAGTCAGTGGCCTCCTCGCGCCTGCGCGAACTGGGCGCCGTAGTGATCGACGCAGACGCCCTGGCCCGGGAGGTCGTCGAGCCCGGCACACCCGGACTCGCCAAGGTGGTGGAGGCCTTCAGCAAGTCGGTTTTGACGCCCGACGGCGGCCTGGACCGGGCCAAGCTCGGCGCCCTCGTGTTCGGCAACCCGGACCGCCTTGCCGTATTAAACAACATCATCCATCCGCTGGTGCGGGAGCGGGCTGCCGCACTGTCCGCCGCCGCCCCTGTGGGCGCCGTGGTGGTCCAGGACATCCCGCTCCTCGTTGAGACTGGCCAGGGTTCCAATTTCCACCTGGTGGTGGTGGTTGACGCCCCCGATGAGGCCCGGCTGCAGCGGATGGTGCAACACCGGCGGATGAGCCCCGCTGACGCCCGCGCCAGGATAGCTGCGCAGGCGGGCAGGCAGGCCCGGCTGGCAGCAGCCGACGTCGTCCTGGACAACTCCGGTTCCAAGCAGGAACTTCGGGACGCGGTGGACCGGCTCTGGAAATTCCGGCTGTCACCATTCGCGGAGAACCTGGGCAGGCACCGCCCGGCACCCCGGACCGGCGCCCCGCTGCCGGCGCACGCCAACCCCGAGTGGCCGGTGCAAGCCGCGCGGCTTATGGCGCGCCTGCGGACGGCTGCGGGGGAGGACATCCTGGCCCTGCACCATGTTGGTTCCACTGCCGTGTCCGGCCTCGGCGCGAACGACGTGCTGGACCTCCAGCTCGGCGTCGAGGACATGGCCGCCGCGGACCGGATCTCGCTGCTGCTCGCCGAAGCGGGTTTCCCGGCGCCGCCCGGTGCGGTTTCCGGCAACCCCCAACCCCCGCCCCCGGACCCGGCAAGCTGGCCGGAGCGCCTGCACGCCAACGCGGACCCCGGACGGGCGGTCAACCTCCACGTCCGGGCCGTGGGCTCGCCGGGCTGGCGGTTCGCGCTCTGCTTCCGGGACTGGCTGCGCGATGACCCGGCTGCCCGGGAGGAATACCTTGCCGAGAAGCGCCGGGCCGGCAGGTTGCACGGCGCAGATCGGAGCACCGCTGGCTACGCCTCGGACACGGAGGACGGGATGGCCGGGCACGCCCCGGCGCAAATGGAAGCGTGGGCGCGGCGCACCGGCTGGCAGCCTCCCTTGTAGCCGGGGCCCGAAGCCGGACCGGAACGTACCGCCCAAAGCTGAATCAGGGCGGAGCGTCGGGGCCCGGCGGTACATTAGGAACATGAGTCTTGCCCAGCAGATCAACCGTGTCGTGGCGCCTTTCGAGGTCATCAGCGAATTCCAGCCGGCAGGCGACCAGCCGGCCGCCATCGGGGAACTGACCGAGCGCATCAAAAACGGCGAGAAGGACGTGGTGCTGCTCGGCGCCACGGGTACCGGCAAGAGCGCGACGACGGCGTGGCTGATCGAGCAGGTGCAGCGGCCCACCCTGGTGATGGTGCAAAACAAGACCCTCGCAGCGCAGCTCGTCAACGAATTCCGCGAGCTGCTGCCCAACAACGCCGTCGAATACTTCGTCTCCTACTACGACTACTACCAGCCGGAAGCCTACGTGGCGCAGACGGACACCTTCATCGAAAAGGACTCGTCCGTCAACGAGGAAGTCGAACGGCTCCGGCACTCCGCCACCAATGCGCTGCTGACCCGCCGGGACGTGATCGTGGTCGCCACCGTGTCCTGCATCTATGGCCTCGGCACCCCGGAGGAATACATCGCCGGCATGGTGACACTGAGCAAGGGCGCCGAGATGAACCGCGATGACCTGCTGCGGAAATTCGTTTCCATGCAGTATGCCCGCAACGACATGGACTTCCACCGAGGCACGTTCCGGGTCCGTGGCGACACCGTAGAAATCATCCCGATGTACGAGGAGCTTGCGATCCGGATCGAGTTCTTCGGCGACGAGATCGAGAACATCTATACCCTGCACCCGCTCACCGGAGAAATCATCCGTGATGAGACCGAAATGTACGTCTTCCCGGCATCGCACTATGTCGCCGGTCCGGAACGTATGGGCCGGGCGATCAAGCGGATAGAAGACGAGCTCGCCGGACGGCTCCAGGTCCTGGAAAGCCAGAACAAACTTGTGGAAGCGCAGCGACTCAGGATGCGCACCACCTACGACCTGGAAATGATGCAGCAGATGGGCTTCTGCAACGGCATCGAGAACTACTCCAGCCACATCGACGGCCGCGCCCGCGGAACGGCGCCGCACTGCCTCATCGATTACTTCCCGGACGACTTCCTCCTGGTCATCGACGAGTCGCACGTTACAGTGCCGCAGATCGGCGCGATGTACGAGGGCGACATGTCCCGGAAGCGGAACCTCGTAGACCACGGCTTCCGGCTGCCCTCCGCGATGGATAACCGGCCGTTGAAATGGGACGAATTCCAGGACCGCGTTGGGCAGACCGTCTACCTCTCCGCCACGCCGGGCAAGTACGAGCTCGGCAAAGCCGACGGCTACGTCCAGCAAATCATCCGGCCCACCGGCCTCATCGACCCCGAGGTGATCGTCAAGCCGACAAAGGGCCAAATCGATGACCTGCTCGGTGAGATCAAGACCCGCACCGCGAAGGATGAGCGCATCCTGGTCACCACACTGACCAAACGGATGGCGGAGGACCTTACCGATTATCTGCTCGGGCACGGCGTCAAGGTCGAATACCTGCACTCGGACGTTGACACCCTGCGCCGCGTCGAGCTGCTGCGGGAACTTCGGATGGGAGTCTTCGACGTCCTGGTCGGCATCAACTTGCTCCGGGAGGGCCTGGACCTGCCCGAGGTGTCGCTGGTGAGTATCCTGGATGCGGACAAGGAAGGCTTCCTGCGGTCGGCAACGTCGCTGATCCAGACCATCGGCCGGGCCGCCCGCAACGTCTCCGGCGAGGTCCACATGTACGCGGACCGGATCACCGACTCCATGGCGAAGGCCATTGACGAGACCAACCGGCGGCGCGAGATCCAAGTGGCGTACAACACCGCTAACGGCGTCGACCCGCAGCCGCTGCGGAAGAAGATCGCCGACATCACGGACCAGATCGCCAAGGAGGACGCCGACACCCGCGAACTCCTCGCCGCGGCCGGCAAGTCGCGCGGCAAGGGCAAGGGCTCGGCAAAGGTCCGGGCGGACGGCCTGGCCGCGGCACCGGCCGAGGATCTGGTGGGCCTGATCGAGCAGCTCACCGAACAAATGCATGCCGCCGCCGGGGAGCTGCACTTCGAGCTTGCCGCCCGGCTTCGTGACGAGGTAGGGGAGCTGAAGAAGGAACTGCGCCAGATGCAGTCCGCCGGGCACGCCTAAGGTAGGGTAGGAGGAACGTAGGGGAGTATCCCAAGCGCTACGATCGTCAACACGCATGGCACAGACGCCCTGCCGGGCGTAGCGGGCTGCAAGTGGTACCTGGAGGCAATGGCCCGGGTGCGAGAGCTTGGCCGGAGAGACTTGCACCGCTTAGTTGTACCCTGCGAAAGGTATCTTCGTGCCTGAACTTCCCCTCTGGTTTGAGATCGGCTCCTTCGTTGTCCTCGGCACCATCCTCGCCGTCGATCTGCTTCTCGTCCTCAAGCGGCCGCATGAGCCCTCCATGAAGGAAGCAGGCCTCTGGGTCACCTTCTACATCGGGCTGGCGCTCGTTTTTGCCGCAGCGATGTTTGCCTTCACCGGTCCCGAGTACGGCGGGCAGTTCATTGCCGGCTGGGTCACGGAGTACAGCCTCAGCATCGACAACCTGTTCGTCTTTATCATCATCATGGCCCGCTTTTCGGTACCCCGTAAGTACCAGCAGGAAGTCCTGATGGTGGGCATCATCATCGCGCTGGTCCTGCGCGGCATCTTCATCCTGCTCGGCGCACTAGTGATCGAACAGTTCAGCTGGATCTTCTACCTCTTCGGCGCCTTCCTGCTTTGGACCGCGTGGAAGCAGCTCCAGGACGACGGCGGTGACGAGGAAGACCGGGAAAACCCGCTCATCGCCCGGATCCGCACTGTCCTGCCGATGTCCCAGACGTTCGACGGCGGCAAACTCCGCACCATGGTGGACGGCAAAAGGGTCTTCACCCCCATGCTGGTCGTCTTTGTGACCATCGGCCTGACGGATCTGCTGTTCGCGGTGGACTCCATCCCCGCCATATTTGGCCTGACGCAAAGCCCGTTCATCGTCTTCACCGCCAACATCTTCGCCCTGATGGGCCTGCGTCAGCTGTACTTCCTGCTCGGCGGCCTGATGACCCGCCTCGTCTACCTGAAGCACGCCCTTTCCGTGATTCTCGCGTTCATTGGTGTGAAGCTGGTCCTGCACGCGATGCATGTGAACGAACTCCCGTTTGTCAACGGCGGCCGGCACATCGAATGGGCTCCCGAGATCCCGACTTTCCTCTCGCTCGCGGTAATCATCGGCACCATCATCGTGGCCGTCATTGCCAGCCTGGTCAGCTCCGGCACCACAACATCGAAGGTGGACCCCCGGCTCGAGGAAGACTCCCGCAAGAGCCTGATCGACGCCGAGTAGCTTCCACGGTTCGGCTAAGCTCGGACCGTGAAAACCATCGACTCCAGCCCGGCGCACGGTTCGGTCCTGGACCCGCAGCGGGTCCAGCGCCGAACCGTCTGGGTCCTGAGCACGGCTCAGCTGCTCAGCGGCGTGGGCAGCGGCGCCAGCCTGTCCGTCGGGTCCCTCCTGGCCGTCCAGCTCTCGGGCTCGAACGCGTGGGCCGGAGCTGTCACCACCACCATGACCCTCGGCGCGGCGGCGGCCGCGCTGCCGCTGGCAGGCCTGGCCGGCCGGCGCGGCCGGCGCGGCTCGCTGGTTACGGGCCTGCTCGCTGCCATGGCCGGAGCCCTGCTGGTCATCGTTTCCACTGTGACGGGAAGCTTTCCCGTGCTGCTGCTGGCAGCGGCCCTGCTTGGACTGGGCACGGCAGCCAACCTGCAGGCCCGCTTCGCCGCCGTCGACCTCGCCGCTCCGGAACGCCGCGGCCGAGCCCTGGCGATCGTCGTGTGGGCTGTCACAATCGGCGCCGTGGCCGGACCCAACCTGATCCGTCCCGGCGCCCTGGTAGGCAGTGCGCTCGGCTTGCCGGAACTGGCGGGCCCCTTTGTATTTTCGACGGCGGGACTGGCCCTGGCCGCGCTGCTGCTGCTCATTGGCCTGCGGCCGGACCCGCTGCTGCTGGCTGCCAGGCTGCGGTCCGAAAGTCAGCCGACGCCCACCGCCGCCGCCCGGCGTCGGAACAGCCTCCGGCACGGCCTGGATGCCATCCGGGCCTCGCCGCGGGCACGCTTTGCGCTGCTGGCGATTATTTCCGCGCACGGCTGCATGGCCGCCGTGATGTCGATGACGCCGCTGCACCTGCAACTGCTGACCGAGGGACCACTCACCGGCATGCCGGCCGGCCATGCGCACGCCGCCAGCACCGATGTCCTGGTCCTGATCGGCTTCACCATTTCGCTGCACATCGCCGGAATGTACGCACTCTCACCGGTCATGGGCTGGCTGACGGACAAAACGGGCCGGCTGCCGGTCATTTTGCTGGGGCACGGCCTGATCCTGCTCTCGGTCCTCGTGGCCGGCTTCGGCCAGGCCGAACCGGCGCTGGTCGCCGTGGGCCTGATCCTGCTCGGATTGGGCTGGTCCGCTGCCACGATCGCGGGTTCAACCCTGCTGGCCGAAAGCGTCCACGCCGGTGACCGCGTCCTCGTCCAGGGTGTCTCGGACACGATGATGGGGGTCGCCGGCGCTGTCGGGGCCGGCTTCTCCGGGCTGCTGATGAGTGGAGTTGGCTACCGGGGCCTCAACCTGGCGGCGGCCGCCGTCGCCGCGGTGGTGTTCACCGTCGGCTCCCTCGCCGCCATGCGTGCGCGCCGCCTGACGGCGCCCTAACCCTGCGGTGCAGCGAACCGCCGGGTTAGGGCCTGACGGAGCGGGTCAGGCCCAGGAGTCGGCCGAAGATACCCTCGCCGTCGTCCGCAATACCGTCGTGGTGGAAGTCCGCGGACTCCCAAACCTGCAGTCCGCGGACAGCAGCCGCGGTCTCCAGCGAAAGCCCACGGTCAACATAGATATCGTCCGTGTAGACGGCGGCCGCCACTGGCACGCTGTTCAGAGCGAGCCGTTCGGCATCATAGAGCCGTGGCCAGTCGTCCTTTTCGGCGAGCAGCCGGGCAATGTTCCGCAGCGGCCGTAGTGCGGGATCCTGCTCGAAGTACCAGGGGTAGACCATTTCACCGGTCAGCAACGGCTCGGGGGCCTCCGGGGAGAACTCCGGGAAGTCCTGCAGGACACGCCAGGCGGCCCAGTCGGTGGACTCACCCTGGCCATAAATTGATTCGTGCATCAGCGCGTACAGCGGGTTGGCGGACCGGGACACCAGCCCGCGGACCTGCTCCAGGAAGGCATCCGAAAGCCGCTCGCCGGCGGGTGTGCCGACGAAAGCGTCCTCCAGCAGGTGATGCAGGGCGTCCACCCTGGTGTTTCCGCCCAAAAATGACCCGACCATCTGGAAACGTTCCACGGTCAGGCGTTCGCCGTCGGGCAGCAACTCCGCCGTCTCACGAAGGTGCCGGGCAATCCGGCTGACCGCTGCCCGGTCCTCCGGATACCTGCCGAAATACTCGGCGTTGCGGGCCGCCACCCGCCCGAAGGTTTTTTGGTACACCCGGTCCGCGGGTCCGGAGAGCGGGCCCAGGCCGCCCGTAATCAGGGCCTCCCGCAGGCCCTCCGGAGCGAAGGAAAGATAGCTGAGGGCGCAGAAGCCACCGTAGCTCTGACCGTAGATCGTCCACGGTCCCGACCCCAGGGCAAGCCGGATGGACTCGGCGTCGGCGACGATCGAGTCAGCGCGGAAATAGCTGAGGTAGTGCGCCTGATCGGCGTCGCTGCCGCGCAGTGGAAGTGTCTTACGGTCTATCGCGGAGGACAGCCCGGTGCCGCGCTGGTCAAGCATCAGGATCCGGAAGTCCCTGGCGGCGGCCTTGCTCCAGCCGCCCAGCGCGGGAAGCCGGTTTCCGCGCCCGCCCGGCCCGCCCTGCAGGTACAGCAGCCACGGGAGCTGGGCGGCGGCTTCCTCGCTGTGGTCCGCGGAGACGTACTCGCGGGCGAAGACGGTGATGGTCTCGCCGGCCGGGCCGCCAGCGCCGAAGTGGTCCAGCGGCACTTCGAAGTAGTGCTCCGCCGTGCGCATCCCGCGGTAGGCGTGCCGCGACTTGATGGTGTGCGGGACAGTCGGCCGTGCGGCCGCCAGCAGGTCCGCGGCACCGGAACCGGTCATGGGCAGGTCGGCCGCAGGCCGTCCAGCAACAGGCCGGCCAGCAACCGACCGGTCAGCCACGGGCCCGGGCCTTGCTGGCGCCGGCAAAGGCCTCCAGCGCTTCACCGGTGAGCCGGAACGTGGACCATTCCTCCATCGGGTGTGCGCCGAGTTTTTTGTAGAAATTGATCGAGGGCTCGTTCCAGTCGAGGACGCTCCATTCGACGCGGGCGTAGCCGCGTGCGACGGCGGTCTCAGCCAGGTGCCGCAGGAGCGCCTTGCCGTGGCCTTCGCCGCGTGCCTCCGGGCGCACATACAGGTCCTCGAGATAGATGCCGTGGACACCCTCCCACGTGGAGTAATTCAGGAACCAGAGGGCGAACCCCCGCACCTCACCGGTCTCGTTCTCAGCCATGGCGGCGAACACCCGCGGGTTCTCGCCAAACAAGGCCTCGCCCAGCATCTCCGGGGTGTTCCGGACGGCGTCCGGCTCCTTCTCGTAGAGAGCCAGGTCATGGATCATCTGCAGGATTGCGGGGACATCGTTTGCCGTCGCGGGCCGGATTAGACTCATTATTCGAGTTTACTAGGGCCGCTTAGAGCCGGTTGACGTCCGTCACGCGCACGACGGCGGTGCCGGTCTCATCCGAGGCGGCAAGGTCAACCTCGGCTGAGATGCCCCAGTCATGATTGCCGGCTGGATCGTCGAAGATTTGCCGGACCTTCCACAGCGCGGGCTCTTCGGTGATCATTAGCAGGCCGGGACCGCGGGCATCCGGGCCGGTGCCGATATCGTTATGTTCGTCGAAGTAGTCGTCCAGCGCGTCCTCCCAGCGTTCGAAGTCCCAACCGGAGCCGGAATCGAGCCCGGCCAGGGCGGTAGCGTCCTCATCTGCGAAGAGCTCCACCCGGCGGAACATCTCGTTGCGGACCATTACCCGGAAGGCCCGCACGTTGGAGGTCAGCGACGGCGGCGGTGGCGGCGGAGCATCGTGAGGTGTTGGCGCCTTGCCGGAGGTGAGCTCCTCCCACTCGTCGAGCAGGCTGGAATCAACCTGCCGGACCAGCTCGCCGAGCCACGCGATGAAGTCCTCGAGGTCCTCGCGGAGGGCGTCCTGGGGGACCGTCTGGCGCAACGCCTTGAATCCGTCGGCCAGGTAGCGCAGCACAATCCCCTCCGAGCGGGCCAGCCCGTAGAACTGGACAAACTCGCCAAAGTTCATGGCCCGCTGGTACATGTCCCGGACGATCGATTTGGGCGCCAGTTCAAAGTCGCCGATCCACGGGGCGGCCCGGCGGTAAACGTCGAACGCCTCCCCGAGCAGCTCCCCGAGCGGCTGCGGGTAACTGACCTCGTCGAGCATCGCCATGCGCTGGTCGTAGTCGATTCCGTCGGCCTTCATCGCCGCGACGGCCTCGCCGCGCGCTTTCTTCAGTTGCGCTGAGAGGATTTGACGGGGTTTCTCCAGCGTCGACTCAATGACTGACACCACGTCCAGGGCGTACGACGGCGACTCCGGATCCAGCAGCTCCAGTGCCGCGAGGGCGAACGGGGACAGCGGCTGGTTCAGCGCGAAGTTGGCCTGCAGGTGGACGGTCAGCCGGACGGTGCGGCCATCGGGTCCCTGCTGCTGAACCGGGATCCGTTCCACCACTCCTGCAGCCAGGAGCTCCCGGTAGATCCCAAGCGCCCTTTTCATCAGCTGCAGCTGGGAGGACCGGGTCTCGTGGTTCTCGGTGAGCAGCCGGCGGGCGGCCTGGAACGGGTCGCCCGGCCGCTCCATCAGGTTCATCAACATCGAATGGGTCACGGAGAAACTGGATGTCAGCGGATCCGGGACGGATTCCACCAGGCGCTTGTAAGTCGGTTCGCCCCAGGAGACAAAGCCTTCCGGCGGCTTCTTCTTAACCACCTGCCGGAGCTTCTTTTGATCGTCCCCGAACTTGGCCGTGGCTTTGGCCATGGCCTTGACGTTCTCCGTGACATGCTCGGGCGCTTGGACCACCACGGTCCCCGCCGTGTCGTAACCGGCCCGCCCGGCGCGGCCGGCGATCTGGTGGAATTCCCGGGAATTCAGCAGCCGGGTTCGGACGCCGTCGTACTTGCTCAGCGCGGTCAGCAGCACGGTGCGGATGGGGACGTTGATGCCAACACCGAGCGTGTCGGTGCCGCAGATGACCTTAAGCAGCCCGGCCTGCGCGAGCTGCTCCACCAGCCGGCGGTACTTGGGCAGCATACCGGCGTGATGGACGCCGATCCCGTGCCGGACCAGCCGGTTGAGGGTCTTGCCGAAGCCGGCGGCAAAGCGGAAGCCGGCGATCAGCTCGGCGATTTTGTCCTTTTCCTCGCGGCTGCAGACGTTGACGCTCATCAGGTTCTGGGCCCGGTCGATCGCCTCCACCTGGCTGAAGTGCACCACATATACGGGCACCTGCTTAGTGGCAAGGAGTTCTTCGAGCGTCTCGTGTACAGGTGTCTGCTCGTAGTAATAGTGCAGCGGGATGGGCCGCTCCACCGAGCTGACGGTCGTCGTCGGGCGTCCGGTCAGCGCGGTGATTCCGGCTTCGAAGCGGCTAACGTCGCCAAGCGTGGCGGACATCAACAGGAACTGCGCCTGGGGGAGTTCCAGCAGCGGGACCTGCCAGGCCCAGCCGCGCTGCGGGTCGGAGTAAAAGTGGAACTCGTCCATGATCACGGCGCCGAGCTCGGCGTCGGCCCCTTCGCGGAGGGCGATGTTGGCCAGGATCTCCGCCGTGCAGCAAATAATGGGGGCGTCCTGGTTAACGCCGGAGTCGCCGGTGATCATACCGACATTCTCGGCGCCGAAAATATCGCACAGTGCGAAGAACTTCTCCGAGACCAAGGCCTTGATCGGGGCCGTGTAGTAGCTGCGCTGGCCGCGGGCCATGGCCTGGAAGTGAACCGCGATCGCAACGAGGGACTTTCCGGATCCGGTGGGGGTTGCCAGGATCACGTTGGCGCCGGTGGCAAGCTCCATCACGGCTTCGTCCTGAGCGGTGTACAGGGCCAGCCCGCGGGTTTCGGTCCACTCGACAAAGCGGGTGTAAAGCTCGTCCGGGTCAAGGCCGGTCCGGCCTGGGACCCGGGCGGCCGGGGCGGGGAGCTGATCAACGAGTTTCATTGCCTCCCAGCTTAGTGTCCGGCGCCGCGCAGCCGGGCCGGACACCTCTTGGGCTGCTGCCCGGGCCGGGGTTAGGCTTCGCACGGCGCGTCGTTGCCGGTGTCTGGAGGAACGCAGTGAAATGGGATCCCGCCAAGTACGCGAAGTTCGGGGAGTACCGTGACCGGCCGTACTTTGACCTGACTGCCCGGATCCATGCGGATGCTCCCCGGAACGTCGTTGACCTCGGCTGCGGCTCCGGGGCCCTGACCGCCGCCCTCGCCCGGCGCTGGCCTATGGCGCAGGTGACCGGCCTGGACTCCTCTGCGGAGATGCTGGCCCGGTCCGATTCCGCTGCGGAGCCGCTGCCGAATCTCTCTTTCAGCCACGCGGACATTGCCGGCTGGATGCCTTCCGATGACACCGACGTGGTGGTGACCAACGCCGCGCTGCAATGGGTTCCGGACCACCGGGACCTGCTGGCCCGCTGGCTCGCCGCGCTCAAGCCCGGCGCCTGGTTCGCGCTGCAGGTGCCCGGGAATTTCCGCTCGCCTTCGCACACGCTGATGCGCGGCCTGGCGGAATCGGTGACATGGTCGGGCCGGCTCGCCGGTGTGCTGCGCCACGCGGACGCAGTGGGCCGCCCGGAAGAATACCTGAACATCATGCTCGACGCCGGCTGTGCGGCGGACGTGTGGGAGACCACTTACCTGCAGCTCCTTCCCGGCCCGGACCCGGTGCTCGAATGGGTGCGCGGGACCGGACTGCGGCCCGTCCTGGCCGCACTGTCCGCCGCCGATGCCCGTGCTTTCGAAGCCGACTACTCCGCACTGCTGGCCCGGGCCTATCCTGCCGGCCCGCACGGCACGGTGTTCGGGTTTCGCCGGATTTTCGCTGTGGCCCGCACCCCGGGATGACCGGCCCTGGCGGGCGGCCCATCGGGCAGCCGAGCACCGGGTTACACTCGAGCACAGTGTGAGCGTGGTTACAATGGCGGGGCGGCCAGGGGGCAGCTGCCTTGAAATATCCCGATCGGCGCCCCGAGCTAGCGATGGAGGTTCGGTGCTTATTGGCCTGACACGACGCATTCTGGGAGCCCATAAAGGTTCCGTCTTGGCAATTGTGGCCCTGCAGCTCGTGCAGACGACTGCCAGCCTCCTCCTTCCTACCCTGAACGCCGCCATTATCGACAACGGAATCGTCCGCGGAAATGTCCCGGAGATCCTGCGGTTAGGGTCCTGGATGGCGGCGATTGCCGGCGTCCAGGTGGTAGCTGCAATCGGCGCCGGCTACCTGGGCGCTGTCACGGCTATGGAACTTGGCCGGAAACTGCGGGAAGAGCTGTTTGTAAAAGTACAATCCCTGTCCTCGCAGGAAATCGGCGCCTTCGGGGCCGCCAGCCTCGTGACCCGGGCCACAAACGACGTCGCACAGGTGCAAAACCTCATGGTTCTTGTGTTCACGATGCTGATCGCGGCACCGGCCATTTTCATCGGCGGCATGGTGCTCGCCGTCCACCAGGACATTGCGCTCTCCGGCATCGTCGTCGCGGTGATTCCGGTGCTTGCGGTCATTATGGTCCTGATCGTGCGCCGCCTCGTTCCGCTCTACCGGCAGGGCCAGGAGCTCATCGACCGGATCGGCCGGGTGCTGCGCGAGCAGATCATCGGCGCCAGCGTTATCCGCGGATTCGTCAGGCAGGCGCATGAGATCCGGCGCTTCGAAGGGGCAAACAAGGAGTTGACCCGGAACAACCTGAGCTCCGCGTTGCTGGTCGCCGGGATGATGCCGCTGATAATGCTCGTGGTGAATCTCTCCTCCGTTGGTGTGGTTTGGTTCGGCGGGCACCGCATCCAGTCCGGAGAAATGCGGCTGGGAGCCGTGACGGCCTTCATCGCCTACATCCTGCAGATCCTGATCGCGATCATGATGGCGATGTACGTTGTGATGACTGCTCCCCGCGCGGCTGCCTGCGCCGAACGAATCCAGGCTGTCCTCGACACGGTGCCAGCGATCACGGACGGCCCGGCGGGAGCCGCGCCGGTGGGCAACACCGTGGAGTTCCGAAACGTCTCCTTCGCATACCCGGGGGCTGAGGTCCCCGTCCTTGACGGTGTCAGCTTCACAGCCCTTCCCGGAACCGTCACGGCGGTCATCGGCGCCACCGGCAGCGGTAAGAGCACCCTGCTGAACCTGCTGCCAAGGTTCCTGGATGCCACCGCCGGGACGATCAGCATCGGCGGATCCGAAGTCCGCGGGCTGTCCCTGGCGACGCTGCGCAGCCTGATAGCCTTCGTTCCCCAGCACTCCTACCTGTTCTCCGGGACGCTTGCCGAGAACCTGAGAATGGCCGCGCCGGCAGCCACGGACGAGGAACTCTGGCAGGTACTGGGGAATGCTCAGGCCGGTGCTTTTGTCCGGCGGCTGCCGCAGGGGCTGCAGGCACCGGTGACGGAGGGCGGAACGAATTTTTCCGGCGGCCAGCGGCAGCGGCTTTGCATCGCCCGGGCTCTGCTCCGGCGTTCGGCGGTGTACGTGTTTGATGACAGTTTCTCGGCGTTGGACTACGGTACGGACACCCGGCTCCGACAGGCGATGGCGCCGCTGCTGCATTCGGCCACTGTCCTGATCGTGGCCGAACGTGTTGCCACGATCGAGGACGCAGGGCTGATCCTTGTCCTCGAGGACGGCCGGCTCGTGGCACAGGGAACACATCAGCAGCTGATGGAGTCCTCGCCGAGCTACCAGGAGATCGCAGCCTCCCAGCTGGTGCTTGAGGAGACCCCGTGAAGCCGGAGCCGCCCCCCGACGCCGGGACCGGCACTCCCGCCGCCGGCGGGACCACAGAGCAACCCGTGCTGGACACACAACCGGACGGCCGGCGCGCTGCCCTCCCGTCAGCGCCTCCCGGAACGACCCCGGGCGTCGGCCGGCTTCGCTGGCGCACGGCAGGGCGGCTACTCGGGCTGCTGCGCCCGTCGAGGTTGCTGATGGCAGGCGTCCTCGCTGCCACCTGCGCATTTGTGGTGCTCAACGTGCTGGCGCCCAAAGTCCTCGGCGACGCCACCGACGTCGTTGTTGCTGGCGTCACCGGCGGAACCTTCGACCAGGATCAGCTGGCTGCCCTGCTGGCGGAGGTCTCGCTGATGTATCTGGGGGCCTCGGCCTTCAGTTGGATCCAGGGCACCCTGACGGCCGTTGCCGCGCAGCGACTCAGCAGCGGGCTGCGTGCCTCGGTGGAGGTCAAACTGCACGTCCTGCCGTCGGGCCACTTCGACGAGCAGCACCGTGGCGACGTTCTGAGCCGAGCCACCAACGACGTCGACAACATTGCCCAGGCGCTCAACCAGCTGCTCAACCAGCTCATTGTGTCGCTGTTGATGCTCTCCGGGGCGCTGGGCATGATGCTGTGGATCTCCCCGGTGCTGGCAGTGATCGCGCTGGTGTCCGTCCCGGTGTCGACCCTCATCACCGTCCTGGTGGCCCGGAAGTCACAGGGCCATTTCACTGAGCAATGGGGCAGCACCGGGGAGCTGCACGCACAACTCGAGGAGCTATTCACCGGACATGAGGTGATCAAGGCCTTTGGCCGGCAGGAGGCAGCTGCGTCCAGTTTCAGGGACGCCAACGACCGATTGTGCCGCGCGGGCGCACGCGCCCAGTACGTGTCCGGCGTCGTTCAGCCGCTGATGGTCCTGGTCTCCAACCTCAACTACATCGCCGTCGCCGTCGTCGGGGCGCTTCAGGTGCTGTCCGGGGCCATGACGATTGGCGGCCTTCAGGCCTTCATCCAATTCAGCAGGCTCTTCAGCCAACCGATGGGGCAGATTGGCGGCATGCTGACCCTGCTGCAGTCCTGCCTGGTCTCGGCCGGGCGGGTCTTTAACCTCCTGGATGCACCGGAGATCCCGCCGGACCCGGGCCGGCACGGGGCCGGAATTGCGCCGCCCCATGCCGCGGGCCGGGTCACGTTTGAGCGTGTGACGTTCGGTTACCGGCCCGGTTCACCGGTGGTCCAGGATCTGAGTTTTACCGTGGAACCCGGCCAGACCGTGGCAATTGTTGGCCATACCGGAGCCGGCAAGACCACTGTTGTGAACCTGCTTATGCGCTTCAACGAACTCGATTCGGGCCGGATTACTGTCGACGGCACGGATATCGCCGAACTGACACGCGACGAACTGCGGGCCAGGTTCGGGACCGTGTTGCAGGACTCCTGGCTCTTCACCGGCAGCATCCGGGAGAACATCGAATACGGCCGCCCCGGCGCGGGCGATGCCGCAGTGATTGCCGCTGCTCAGGCCAGCCATGTTGACCAGTTCGTCCGGGCGCTGCCTGAGGGGTACGACACGATGCTCGGCAACGACGGAGACTCGCTCAGCCGCGGACAGCGCCAGCTGATTTCGATTGCCCGTGCGCAACTCGCCGGGCGCAGCATCCTGGTCCTGGACGAGGCGACCAGCTCGGTGGATAGCCGCACCGAAGTCCAGATCCGCCGGGCGATGCGCGGCCTCAGGCAGGGACGCACCAGCTTCGTGATTGCCCACCGCTTGTCCACCGTGCGCGACGCTGATCTAATTCTGGTCATGGATCAAGGACGGATCGTTGAACAAGGAACCCACCGCCAACTCATCTCCAGGGGTGGGATGTACCTGAAACTGTATAAGGCACAGTTCGCCCGCCGCGAACAGGCCACCTCCGGCCGGGAGCCCGGACAGTGACCCCCACGGACGCATCGACGGTCCCGTTTCCCGGTGCCTGGCGGCCCAACCCCGGCAGCACGGTCCCGTTGTTTGATCAGCTCCGGCTCAACATTATTGAACGGGCCGACAACGGCGCGCTGGCGCCCGGGACCAAGCTCCCTGCCGTCCGCAGCCTTGCCGGCGAGCTGGGGGTCGCACCCCATACCGTGGCCCGCGCCTACAAGGAACTCGAGGCCGCCGGCGTTGTGGTCACCCGGCGCCGAAACGGCACTGTGATGTGCGCACGGGACGAAGCCTGGAGCTCGCTCTCCGCTGTGGCTGCCGGGTTCGCCGATGCCGCGAAAGCCCAGGGCGCCAGCTTCGCCGAGGCCGTGCAGCTGCTCGCCGCCGCGTACGACCGCTCCTAGGACCGGCGCTAAGTTGCCGCGCGGGATTTCGCGGCACGGGGCGCCCCGGAAATGGATCTTCGAAGAAGTTTTCGATTAGCATTGGTAGCGTGCCTAAAGCCGTAGCTGACGATCCAGCCGTAGATTCCCAGTCCGCAGTCCTCCCGACGGAGTCCGCAAAACCGGGCCGCGCAGACGATGCGCGCCCCGCGGTGAAGCGTCCGGACATGTCGCGGCTGGTGGTCAAAGGCGCGCGCGAGCATAATCTGCGCAACGTGGACCTGGACCTGCCCCGCGACTCCATGATCGTTTTTACCGGCCTCTCCGGCTCGGGCAAGTCGTCCCTGGCGTTCGACACTATTTTTGCCGAAGGCCAACGCCGCTACGTCGAATCCCTCTCCGCCTACGCCAGGCAGTTCCTCGGCCAGGTGGACAAGCCCGACGTCGACTTCATCGAGGGCCTCTCGCCCGCGGTGTCCATCGACCAGAAGTCCACCAGCAAAAACCCGCGCTCCACGGTGGGTACCATCACCGAAATCTACGACTACATGCGGCTCCTGTGGGCCCGCGTTGGCCGCCCACACTGCCCCATCTGCGGGGAGCCCGTCGCGAAGCAAACCCCGCAGCAGATCGTGGACCAGCTCCTGGAGCTGCCGGAAGGCACCCGCTTCCAGGTCCTGGCACCGGTTGTCCGGGGCCGCAAGGGCGAATTCGTCGAATTGTTCAAGGAGCTCACCGCCAAGGGATACTCGCGTGCCCGGGTCGATGACACGCTGATCCAACTCAGCGACCCGCCCAAGCTGGGCAAACAGTTCAAACACACCATCGAGGTGGTGGTGGATCGCCTTGTGGTCAAGGACGGCATCAGCCAGCGCCTCACGGACTCGGTGGAAACTGCCTTGGGCCTTGCCGAGGGCAGGATCCTCGCCGAGTTCGTCGACCTCGAAGCTGACGACCCGGAGCGGGTCCGGGCGTTCTCCGAACACCTCGCCTGCCCAAATGAGCACCCCCTGGCGATCGATGAGATCGAACCCCGCTCCTTTTCCTTTAACAATCCTTTCGGTGCGTGCTCGGCCTGCAGCGGCATCGGCACGAAGCTCGAGGTCGATGAGGAACTGATCATCCCGAACGGGGAGTTGTCCCTGGCGGAGGGTGCCATCGCTCCGTGGTCGCTCGGCACGGCAACCACGGAGTACTGGAACCGGCTGCTCGGCGGACTCGCCAAGGAACTGGGTTTCTCCATGAAAACCCCGTGGGACAAGCTCTCCGAGGACACCCGCCAGACCGTGCTGCACGGCAAGGACCACAAAGTGGTGGTGCAGTACCGCAACCGTTTCGGCCGGGAACGCAAATACAGCACAGGCTTCGAAGGCGTCATCCAGTACGTCCACCGCAAGCACCTCGAAACGGACTCGGACAAGGCCCGGGACCGTTACGAGGAGTACATGCGGCAGATTCCGTGCCCGGCCTGCAACGGTGCACGCCTGAACCCGGCCTCGCTCTCGGTGCTGATCAACGGCAAGTCCATTGCCGCGGTCGCCGCGTTGCCAATGCGCGACTGCGCCTATTTCCTGGACAACCTGGTGCTGACCGGACGGGAGGCCCAGATTGCCAACCAGGTCCTTAAGGAGATCCAGGCCCGGCTCACCTTCCTGCTCGACGTCGGCCTGGAGTATTTGAACCTGGAGCGGGCGTCCGGCACTCTCTCCGGCGGCGAAGCCCAGCGGATCCGGCTGGCCACCCAGATCGGTTCCGGCCTGGTGGGTGTCCTTTACGTCCTGGACGAGCCTTCCATCGGCCTGCACCAGCGGGATAACCGGCGCCTGATCGAGACACTCACCCGGCTGCGGGACCTCGGCAACACCCTGATTGTGGTCGAACACGACGAGGACACCATCCAGGAGGCCGACTGGGTGGTCGATATCGGACCCGGCGCCGGCGAGCACGGCGGCATGGTGGTGCACTCCGGTTCCTATCAGGGGCTGCTCGAGAACACCGAGTCACTCACCGGTGACTACCTCTCCGGCCGGAAGCGGATCGAAGTCCCGAAAAAGCGGCGAAAGTACGACAAAAAGCGTGAGCTTAAGGTCGTCGGCGCCAAGGAGCACAACCTCCTGAACGTTGACGCTACGTTCCCGCTGGGTCTGTTCACCGCGGTGACCGGCGTCAGCGGCTCCGGCAAGTCCACCCTGGTAAACGAGATCCTGTACAAGGTCCTGGCCAACAAGCTCAACGGCGCCAAACAGGTGGCCGGACGGCATAAGTCCATCCAGGGCCTCGAGCATCTCGACAAGGTGGTCCACGTCGATCAGAGCCCCATCGGCCGCACACCGCGGTCCAACCCAGCCACCTACACTGGCGTTTTCGACAATATCCGCAAGCTTTTCGCGGACACCACTGAGGCCAAGGTGCGCGGCTACCTGCCGGGCCGGTTCTCCTTCAACGTCAAGGGCGGCCGCTGCGAGGCTTGCTCCGGTGACGGCACGCTGAAGATCGAAATGAACTTCCTGCCGGACGTCTACGTACCCTGCGAGGTGTGCCACGGCGCCCGGTACAACCGCGAAACCCTGGAAGTCCACTACAAGGGCAAAACGATCGCCGACGTACTGAACATGCCCATCGAGGAAGGCGCCGAATTCTTCGCGGCGTTCTCGCCGATTGCCCGCCACCTGAGCACCCTCGTCGACGTCGGGCTCGGCTATGTCCGGCTGGGGCAGCCCGCGACGACACTCTCCGGCGGCGAGGCCCAGCGGGTGAAGCTGGCAGCCGAACTGCAGAAGCGCTCCAACGGCCGCAGCATCTACGTCCTTGACGAACCCACCACAGGGCTGCACTTCGAGGACATCCGGAAACTGCTGCTGGTCCTGCAGGGCCTCGTGGACAAGGGCAACACCGTCATCACCATCGAGCACAACCTCGATGTCATTAAAAGCGCTGACTGGATCGTCGACCTGGGCCCGGACGGAGGGTCCGGCGGTGGCCGAATTGTAGCTTCCGGAACACCGGAACAGGTGGCAAAGTCCACCCAAAGCCATACCGCAGCCTTCCTGGCCGACATTCTGGCCTGAAGCCGGCCGGGGCCGGTGCTTCCACCGAAGCGCCGGCCTTGCCGCGTCGGATACATTCCTTTCGGGGCATACGGGTTTCTGGCACCGGTAGACTCGTGAGAAACTAAGCCGGTGACCCAAACAACAGTGCCCGTGATTTTCGACCTGGACGGCACTCTTGTCGATCCGGTGCACGGAATATCGGACGGAATCGCGGCGGCCCTCACAGAGCTCGGACTCCGCATTCCGGGTAAAGCCCGAATGGATGCCATGATTGGCCCCAAACTCAGCCATTCGCTCACCGAAATCGCCGGGGTGCCTGCCGGTCAACTGGACGACGCCATCCGCATCTACCGTGCGCACTATCTGGCCACCGGCATCGCCCAAAGCCGGCTCTATCCCGGTATTCGCGCGCTGCTGGAAACCTTTGCCGGCGCAGGCCGGCCCATCGCCGTCGCCACCCAGAAACCCGAGGGCCTGGCCCGGACAGTGCTGGAGCACCACGGGATTGCCGGCCTGTTCCTCACCATCCGAGGCTCGGCCGCGGATGAGGCAGCGGCAGCCGGGACCCAGTCGGGGAAGAAATCGATCGTTGCCGCGGCGCTCTCGGATTTCTCCGGCCGTGGCCTGGACACCCGCGGTGCCGTGATGGTGGGGGACCGTGCCCAGGACGTTGCCGGCGCCGCTGCCAACGGCCTTGACTGTATCGGCGTAGGCTGGGGATTCGCTCCGGCTGGGGAACTGAACACTGCCGGCGCCGTGGAGGTTGTGCACAGCAGCGCCGAACTCTACGGGAGCATTACCCGGCGGGACACCGCCGTGAATCCGGAGCCGCTGGACCCGGTTGCAGTGAACCCGAACCTGACGAACGACGCTGTAAACGAGGTGTGCACCGATGGCAATGTTTGATGCAATCCGCTGGACCACCCGGGGTCTGGTGACCTCGACCTGCCGGCCGACGGTCATCGGACTTGAGAACGTGCCCAAGCACGGTCCCTTCATCGTGGCCCCCAACCACCTCTCGTTCCTGGACAGCGTGATCGTCCAGGCGCTGATGCCCCGCCCGGTCGCCTTCTTTGCCAAAGCCGAGTACTTCACCACCGGCGGAGTCAAAGGCAAGGTCATGAAGTCCTTCTTCGAAGCCGTTGGCTCGATCCCGGTGGAACGGGGCGAGCAGGCAGCCAGCGTCCAGGCGCTCAAAACGCTGCTGGAAATCCTGGACTCCGGCAAGGGCATCGGTATTTACCCGGAGGGCACCCGCTCCCGCGACGGAATTCTTTACCGCGGCCGCACCGGCGTGGGGTGGCTTGCCTTGACCACCGGCGCCCCGGTGCTCCCGGTGGGGCTGATCGGCACCGAGCACCTGCAGCCGGCGGACAGCAAGTCGGTCAAGCCGCAGCACTTCACCATGAGGGTCGGCGAACCGATGTATTTCGACAAAACCGGACCGGACCACTCCCTGCCGGCCCGCCGGCAGGCCACCGACCGCATTATGGACGCGATCGCCGAACTCAGCGGCCAGGAACGTTCCACCAGCTACAACCAAAGCAAGGCAGTGGACTAGCGCAGCCGTCAAGGGCACTGCTGCAGGCTCAGTAGACTGGAATCGTGGCAGATCCAGCGGGTTACCGACCCCAGACAGGTGAGATTCCGACCAATCCGGGCGTTTACCGCTTCCGCGACCCGCACGGCCGGGTCATCTACGTCGGCAAGGCCAAGAACCTCCGCTCGCGGCTGAACTCCTACTTCGCCAACCCGGCCGGCCTGCTGCCTAAGACATATGCGATGGTGCATACCGCGAGCAGTGTCGAGTGGACAGTCGTCGGCAGCGAACTTGAATCCCTCCAGCTGGAGTACACCTGGATCAAGGAATTCAAACCCCGGTTCAATGTCATGTTCCGGGATGACAAGAGCTACCCGTATCTCGCCGTATCGATGGCGGAGAAATACCCCCGGGTGCAGGTCCTGCGTGGCGAGCGCCGCAAGGGGACCCGCTACTTCGGCCCCTACACCGCGGGCGCCATCCGGGACACCATGGACACCCTGCTGCGCGTTTTCCCGGTCCGCAGCTGCAGCCCCGGCGTCCTCAAACGGGCCGAAGCCAGCGGCAGGCCGTGCCTGCTTGGCTACATCGACAAGTGCGCGGCACCCTGTGTCGGGCGCATCTCGGCCGAAGACCACCGCGCGCTGGCGGAGGACTTCTGCTCCTTTATGGGCGGCGAAGCCAAACCCTTCGTGACGCGGCTCGAGAAAGACATGGCTGCGGCGGTCGCGGAACTGGACTACGAGCGGGCTGCCCGGATCCGGGACGACATCGTTGCGCTGAAAAAGGTCTTTGAACGCAACGCAGTGGTCCTGGCCGAGGATACCGACGCCGACGTTTTTGCCCTGCACGAGGATGAGCTCGAAGCGGCCGTGCAGGTCTTCCACGTCCGGGGCGGCCGGATCCGCGGTCAGCGCGGCTGGGTGGTGGAAAAGGTCGAGGACACCACCACCCCGGACCTGGTGGAGCATTTGCTCCAGCAGGTCTACGGCGAGGAAGCAGGACTGCAGGGCAGGCTGCCGCGGGAGGTCCTCGTCGCGACGGAGCCCAGCAACGCCGCCGAACTGGCACAGTGGCTCAGCGGGCTGCGCGGGGCCCGGGTGGACGTCCGTGTCCCGCAGCGCGGCGACAAGGCCGCGCTGCTGTCCACCGTCCGGGAGAACGCCGAGCATGCCCTCAAACTGCACAAATCACGGCGCGCGGGGGACCTGACCATGCGTTCCCAGGCCCTGCAGGAACTGCAGGAGGCGTTGGATCTGCCGATCGCGCTGCTGCGGATCGAATGCTACGACATCTCGCACGTCCAGGGCACCAACGTTGTTGGTTCCATGGTGGTGGTGGAAGACGGCCTGCCGAAGAAGTCCGAGTACCGGAAGTTCTCCGTCACCGGCGCCGCCGCAACTGACGACACTGCCGCCATGCATGACGTTCTCACCCGGCGCTTCCGGAACTATCTGCAGGAGAAAGCGGTCCAGGCAGACGCGGCCCGGCAACCCGGACACCAGGCGCTGCTGAACGCTGTGGCAGACGCCGCCGTCGCCCCGGCGGCCGGGACCACGGTGGCGGATACCACCACTCCGGCGCCGCGAACCAAATTTGCCTACCCGCCCAACCTGGTCGTCGTCGACGGCGGCAAGCCCCAGGTCAACGCGGCCGCCCGGGCCCTGGCCGAGCTGGGCATCGACGACGTGTACGTTGTCGGCCTAGCCAAACGGCTCGAGGAAGTCTGGTTGCCGGACAGTGACTTCCCGGTGATCCTGCCGCGGGCCTCCGCCGGGCTGTATCTGCTGCAACGCATCAGGGACGAAGCGCACCGTTTCGCGATTTCCTTCCACCGGCAAAAGCGCGGCAAGGCGATGACCGTCTCCGCGCTCGACGGTGTGCCCGGCCTCGGTGACTCCAAACGCAAGGCGTTGCTCGCCCGGTTCGGCTCGGTGAAGAGCATCAAGGCGGCCAACATCGAGGAACTGACCGGGGCCAAGGGGATCGGTCCGTCCCTGGCTGAGGCGATCGTGCGGCACTTCTCCGCCGACGTCGAGAACGCCACAGTGCCCGCGGTCAACATGACCACCGGTGAAATCCTGGACACTTAGCTAGCGCCGGCAAACTTAGCTAGGGTTAGGACTTGGGATGAGGCGGGCCGCGACGGAACACTGCGCGGCCGCCACCCTTGAAGAGGCAGCGCACAACAGCACAGCAGAACGGGGCTTCACTGATGGCAGAGTCGACGGCAGGATCCGGTACAGAGCCGGACGGCATGACACCGGTAAAGCCCGTTGAGGCGGAACTTCTTGTCGTGACGGGCATGTCCGGAGCCGGCCGGAGCACTGCTGCGGACGCCCTGGAGGACCACGGCTGGTACGTCGTGGAGAACCTCCCCCCGCAGATGCTCGGCACCCTCGCGGAAATTGTCTCCCACGCCCCGGGTTCTATTTCCAAGCTTGCTGTTGTGATGGATGTCCGGAGCAAGGAGCTGTTCGCCGACATCCGTTCGGCCCTGCGGAACCTGGAAGCCAGCGGCGTCGGGTTCCGGGTCCTGTTCCTCGATGCCAACGACGACGTCCTGGTCCGCCGCTTCGAGCAGGGCCGGCGTCCGCACCCGCTCCAGGCCGGCGGCAGGATCCTTGACGGCATCGCCGCGGAACGCGAACTGCTCCACGAACTGCGAACCTCTGCCGACATTGTGCTGGACACCTCCGCGCTGAACGTGCACGGGCTCGCGACGGCGATCACCGAACTCTTCAGCGAAACGGGACCCGTGGCCCTGCGCCTGAACGTGATGAGCTTCGGTTTTAAGTACGGGCTTCCGGTCGACGCCAACTTCGTCGCAGATGCCCGTTTTATTCCCAACCCGCATTGGGTGCCGGCCCTCCGCCCGCACACCGGGCTGGACGAGGACGTCAGCGACTATGTGCTCAAGGCGCAAGGCGTCAGCGATTTTGTGGAACGCTACGTGCTGGCTCTTGAGCCGGTCCTGGACGGCTACCGCCGGGAGAACAAGCACTACGCGACCATTGCCGTCGGCTGCACCGGCGGCAAGCACCGCTCCGTCGCCGTCGCCGTCGAACTGTCCCGCCGGCTCGCGCAGTACCCGCGCGTCACCGTGACCACCACCCACCGGGACTTGGGCCGCGAATAATGGCGCTGCTCACCGGGCCGTTGCCCCTCGTCCCGCCGGCCAGCGCCGCGTTCGGCAGCCAGCAGGATAAGGGCCCTTCCGTCGTCGCGCTCGGCGGCGGCCATGGCCTCGCCGCGTCGCTCTCAGCGCTGCGCCTGCTGACCTCTGAGCTGACCGCCATCGTGACGGTAGCTGATGACGGTGGCTCCTCCGGACGGCTGCGCGAGGAGTATGGCGTGCTGCCCCCCGGGGACCTGCGGATGGCACTCTCGGCACTCTGTGACGACACCGACTGGGGCCGCACCTGGCGGGATGTGATGCAGCACCGATTCGCACCCGGCAAGGGCCGTGGCGGCTCGCTCGACGAGCACGCCATGGGCAACCTGCTGATTGTGACCCTCTGGGAACTCCTGGGCGACACCGTGGCGGGCCTCAAATGGGCCGGTGCGCTGCTGGGCGCGCGCGGCGAGGTCCTGCCGATGTCCAGCCTCCCGCTGACCATCGAGGGCCAGGTCCGGGTCACCGCCCCGGACGGCACCTCGGCGCTGCACACGGTGTCCGGGCAGGCCAAATGCGCCGTCGCGGGCTCACTGGAAAGCGTCCGGCTGTTGCCGGAGAACGCCCCGGCCTGCATCGAGGCACTCACCGCGATCGAATTGGCCGACTGGGTCATCCTCGGCCCGGGCTCCTGGTACACCTCCGTGCTGCCGCACCTGCTGCTGCCGGAAATGCGTGAAGCGCTGTGCAACACGGCAGCCCGCCGGTGCCTGACCATGAACCTCGCCACGGACACCAAGGAAACCCTCGGGATGTCCGCCGCCGACCACCTGCGGGTGCTCCGGCAGTACGCGCCGGACTTTACGATCGACGTCGTCCTGGCCGATCCGGCGTCCGTGGCTGACCTCGCCGACTTCGAACAGGCCGCCGGGATGCTCGGCGCCGAGGTGGTGTTGGGTAAAGTGGGGGCGTCGCGCCGCCAGCCCATCCACGACCCCCTGCGGCTGGCAACGGCTTACCACGACATTTTCGGGAACAGGTAGGAAAGGTGCCATGGCACTGACAGCATCAGTCAAGGAAGAACTGTCCCGGCTGGACATCAAGAAATCCTCGGTCCGCAAGGCTGAAGTGTCCGCCATGCTCCGCTTCGCCGGCGGGCTGCACATCATCTCGGGCCGGATTGTGATCGAAGCCGAGGTGGATCTCGCGTCGACTGCGCGCCGGCTCCGGGCAGCCATCGCCGAAGTGTACGGACACCAGAGCGAGATCATCGTTGTGTCCGGCGGCGGGCTGCGGCGCGGCAGCCGCTACGTGGTGCGTGTGGTCCGCGACGGCGAAGCGTTGGCCCGGCAGACGGGTCTCCTGGACGCCCGCGGCCGCCCGGTCCGCGGCCTGCCCTCGGTCGTGGTGAATGGATCCGCGGCCGACGCCGAGGCCGTCTGGCGCGGCGCCTTCCTTGCCCACGGATCCCTCACCGAACCCGGCCGCTCTTCTGCCATGGAGGTCACCTGCCCCGGCCCGGAGTCCGCACTGGCCCTCGTCGGCGCCGCCCGTCGGCTCGGCATCCAGGCCAAGGCCCGCGAAGTCAGGGGAGTGGACCGAGTGGTTATCCGCGACGGCGACACGATCGCCGCGCTGCTGACCCGGATGGGCGCCCACGACGCGCTGATGGTCTGGGAAGAGCGCCGGATGCGCAAGGAAGTCCGTGCCACCGCGAACCGGCTGGCCAACTTCGACGACGCCAACCTGCGCCGTTCCGCGCAGGCCGCCGTCGCTGCCGGAGCCCGCGTGGACCGGGCCCTGGAAATCCTCGGCGACGACGTACCGGAGCACTTGAAGTACGCCGGTGAGCTGCGGGTCGCGCACAAGCAGGCCAGCCTGGACGAACTGGGCCGGCTCGCGGACCCGGTGATGACCAAGGACGCAATCGCGGGACGGATCCGCCGGCTGCTCGCCATGGCGGATAAACGGGCGCAGGACCTCGGCATCCCCGGTACGGAAGCGAATGTGACACCGGAAATGCTTGACGAGTAGCCTCTCCTCAGAAACAACTGCAGAATTCAGATGGGGCAGCGGGAATACCTCAGCCGGACCGGAGGCTATGCCCACTGGATCCCGATCCAGAAACTTCCGGGTGCAAACACATCCGGATGCACAATCCGAGACTTACCAAACGGACAACCAGTCCACGACATTGGAGGATTTTGTGACCGAGTACGTACTGCCCGACCTCAGCTATGACTACGCAGCGCTGGAGCCCCACATCTCCGCGCGGATCATGGAGCTGCACCACAGCAAGCACCACGCCGCCTACGTGGCCGGCGCCAACAACGCCCTGGCCCAGCTGGCCGAAGCACGCGAAAAGGGCGACTTCGCCAACATCAACCGCCTCTCCAAGGACCTTGCGTTCCACACCGGCGGACACATCAACCACTCCGTGTTCTGGAACAACCTCTCCCCTGATGGCGGGGACAAGCCCGAAGGCGAGCTGGCGGCCGCCATCGATGACGCCTTCGGCTCCTTTGACGCGTTCCGGGCGCACTTCACCGCCGCGGCCATGGGCCTGCAGGGCTCCGGCTGGGCGTTCCTGGCCTACGAGCCGATCGGCGGAAACCTCGTGATCGAGCAGCTCTACGATCAGCAGGGCAACGTCGCCGTCGGTACCACGCCGCTGCTGATGCTGGACATGTGGGAGCACGCCTTCTACCTGGACTACGTCAACGTCAAAGCAGACTACGTCAAGGCCTTCTGGAACATCGTGAACTGGGCCGACGTCGCCAAGCGCTTTGACGCCGCCCGCCAGAACGCCACCGGCCTGATCACGCTGTAGCAGGTCATGCGGCTGTAACAAAGCTCACAATTGGGCCCGTTCGGCCCAAATTGTGGACGGTCCGCCCCCGCACTTGCGGGGGCGGGCCAAGCTAAACGTAAGATGGATCACGGAAGGCGGTTAGCCTTCAGCAATGTGGCTGGTCGCCCTCCGATCTGGTAATCATCTCTGCCCAATGGCGTGCGGGATCTGTTAGTTGGCTTGAGCGCCTTCTCAACTAGTCGTGCTTGTAAAAGCACCAAGGAGACTGAAAACGTGACCACCCGTATTGGTATTAACGGCTTTGGCCGTATTGGCCGCAACTACTTCCGCGCCGCACTCGCCCAGGGGGCGGACCTCGAGATCGTTGCAGTCAACGACCTCACCAGCCCGGAAGCACTGGCGCACCTCTTCAAATACGATTCCGTCGGCGGCCGTCTGGCCCAGACCATCGAAGTCAAGGACGGCAACATCGTCGTCGACGGCAAGACCGTTAAGGTCCTCGCCGAGCGCGACCCCGCCAAGCTGCCCTGGGGCGAGCTCGGAGTCGACGTTGTGATCGAGTCCACCGGTTTCTTCACCAAGGCCGCCGATGCGCAGAAGCACATCGATGCCGGCGCCAAGAAGGTCCTGATTTCCGCCCCCGCCTCGGACGAGGACATCACGATCGTGATGGGTGTGAACGAAGGGCTTTACGACCCGGCCGCTCACCACATCATTTCCAACGCCTCCTGCACCACCAACTGCCTCGGCCCGCTCGCCAAGGTGCTCAACGACGCCTTTGGCATCGAGCGCGGCCTGATGACCACCATCCACGCATACACCGCTGACCAGAACCTGCAGGACGGCCCGCACAAGGACCTCCGCCGTGCCCGTGCCGCAGCCATCAACATGGTTCCCACCTCCACCGGCGCGGCCAAGGCAATCGGACTGGTCCTGCCCGAACTCAAGGGCAAGCTCGACGGCTACGCCATCCGCGTGCCGGTCCCTACCGGCTCCGCAACCGACCTGACCGTTATTGTGTCGCGAGAGACGACCGTCGAGGAAGTCAACGCCGCGCTCAAGGCCGCGTCCGAAACTCCCGAACTCAAGGGCCTGCTGACCTACACCGACGAGCCGATTGTCTCCTCCGACATCGTCGGCGACCCGGCATCCTCCATCTTCGACTCCGGGCTCACCAAAGTGATCGGCAACCAGGTCAAGGTTGTTTCCTGGTACGACAACGAGTGGGGCTACTCCAACCGCCTCGTGGACCTCACGGAGCTCGTCGCAGCCAAGCTGGGCTAGGGTAAGACTCATGACATTCCACACCCTCAACGAACTGATCGCTGATGGTGTCCGCGGGCGGTACGTTCTGGTCAGAAGTGACCTGAACGTACCGCTCGACGGCTCTTCAGTCACTGACGACGGCCGCATCAAGGCCTCCCTCCCAGTGCTGGCGAAGCTCACGGATGCCGGTGCCCGCGTGCTGGTTACAGCCCACCTCGGCCGCCCCAAGGGCGCCCCCGAGGACAAGTTCTCACTCAAGCCAGCTGTCGCGCGGCTTGCCGAACTCGCCTCCTTCAAGGTCTCCCTTGCAGGGGACACCGTCGGCAGTTCCGCTGCGGCCGGAGCGGCGGCGCTGCAGGACGGCGAGGCCCTGGTCCTGGAGAACGTTCGTTTCGACGCCCGGGAGACGTCAAAGGACGACGTTGAACGGGGCGCATTCGCCGATGAGCTGGTGGCCCTCACCGGATCCCACGGCGCGTTTGTGGACGACGCCTTCGGCGCCGTACACCGCAAGCACGCCAGTGTGTACGACGTCGCGACCCGCCTGCCCTCCTACCAGGGCGACTTGGTCCGCACCGAGGTCGAGGTGCTGCGCAAGCTCACCACCGACACGCAGCGGCCCTACGTCGTTGTGCTGGGCGGTTCCAAGGTCTCGGACAAGCTGGCCGTGATCAACAACCTCATCGGCAAGGCAGACACCATCCTGGTCGGCGGTGGCATGTTGTTCACCTTCCTCGCCGCCGCGGGCCACAAGGTGGCCGGCAGTTTGCTCGAAGAGGACCAGATTCCGGTCGTGCAGGACTATCTGGCGCGCGCAGCGGCCGCCGGGACCGAATTTGTGGTTCCCACCGACGTCGTGGTGGCAAATAAGTTCGCCGCCGACGCCGCGCAGGAGACGGTGCGTGCGGACGCGATGGAAGGCAGCAGCTTCGGCGCGCAGGGCATTGGCCTGGACATCGGTCCGGAATCGTCTGCCGCGTTCGCGGAACGGATCCAGGGCGCCAGGACGGTGTTCTGGAACGGACCCATGGGGGTATTCGAGTTCCCTGCGTTCGCCGCCGGGACACGGGCCGTCGCCGCGGCACTAACCGAAACCGGGGCGTTCACAGTCGTCGGCGGCGGCGACTCCGCCGCCGCGGTCCGGACCCTGGGTTTCGCCGATGATCAGTTTGGGCACATTTCCACCGGCGGCGGCGCCAGCCTGGAGTACCTTGAAGGCAAGGAACTTCCCGGCCTGAGCGTCCTGGACCGCTAAATCCTCCAGCCGGCAGGGCCCCTTCTCCAAGGACGGGCGCCCTGCCGGCTGTTTCACTGCTACGAACTTTTTGGAGACCACGTGACTACGTCAAGCAACGGAAAATTCGACCGGACGCCCTTCATCGCTGGCAACTGGAAGATGAACATGGACCACGTCCAGGGCATTACCCTGCTGCAGAAGCTGGCCTGGACCCTCTCGGACGCCAAGCACGACTACAGCCGGGCGGAGGTTGCCGTTTTCCCGCCGTTTACCGACCTTCGCGGTGTCCAGACGCTCGTCCAGGGCGATGAGCTGAAGGTTGTCTACGGTGGCCAGGATCTCTCGCCGGCCGACTCCGGTGCGTACACCGGCGACATTTCCGGGCAGTTCCTCGCCAAGCTTGGCTGCAGCTACGTCCTGGTCGGGCACAGCGAACGCCGCACCATCCACCACGAAGCTGACGAGGTCCTCAACGCGAAGACCAAGGCAGCCTTCCGGCACGGCATTACCCCCGTGCTGTGCGTCGGCGAAGGCCTGGAAATCCGGCAGGCCGGAACGCACGTTGACCACACACTCGCGCAGCTCCGGGCTGGCGTCGAGGGCCTCACCCCCGAGCAGGCCGCGGAACTCGTCGTCGCCTACGAGCCCGTTTGGGCCATCGGAACGGGCGAAGTTGCCGGTCCGGACGACGCGCAGGAAATGTGTGCCGCGATCCGCAGCGAACTGTCCACCCTTTTTGGTGCCGACGTCGCCGCCAAGACCCGGCTGCTTTACGGCGGTTCGGTTAAGGCCAACAACGCTGCCGCCATCATGAAAGAGCACGACGTGGACGGCTTGCTTGTTGGCGGCGCCAGCCTGGATGCCGCCGAGTTTGCTAATATTGTCAGGTTCGAGAGTCACCTGCTGACGGATTAGTCCGGACACCATCGTGGCCCCCGCAATCCAAATCTTCTGAAAGGCCGTCGTGGACGTTCTTCATGTCATTCTGCAGGTCCTCCTGGGCATCACCAGCCTGCTGCTGACCTTGCTCATCCTGCTGCATAAGGGTCGCGGTGGCGGCCTGTCCGACATGTTCGGCGGCGGCATGACCTCCGGCCTCAGCTCCTCCGGCGTCGCCGAACGGAACCTGAACCGCTTTACGGTCATCCTTGGCATCACCTGGGGCATTGTGATCATCGGGCTGGGTCTGCTGATGCGTTTCAGCGGTGCCGGCGACTCCTGACCCAACGGCCGAAAACTCAATAACGGGTCCTCTGGCCCTCCCGGCATCGGGAGCTCACCAACTACACTGTGGCTGATTGCATGCGCATTCCGTCCCTCGAGTAGCCAGGAGCTCCCGATGCTTCATTCTGCCTCCGGGTTCCGGGGAACCCGGGTAGGTGCCACAGAAGGGGCTCCAGCACGCCACGAGCCGCCTGCCAGCGCGGCCGCCCGGATACCACGCACCCGGTTCTCCTACCGTTGCGCCAAGGGCCACGAGACTGCACTGGTTTTCGCGCAGCTGCCCGACGAGCAGATCCCCGGTGTCTGGGACTGCCGGCACTGCGGCGGAACCGCAACCCGGGACGAAACCCAATTCTCACTCGATGACGTCCCGGCGGAAGGCTACAAGAGCCACCTCGAATACGTTAAAGAACGGCGCTCCAGCCAAGACGCCGAGGACGTCCTGGCCGGAGCGCTGGAGCGGCTGCGCGCCAGCCGATCCTTCCCGCCAGGATAGATTGGCAGGATAGGCGGTGGAAGAGAGCGGCCTAGGCCTTGCGCACCAACTGTTCCGGAACGTGCGAGGCCGCATTTTCGTCGATCAGCCACAGCGTCTCGTCCCGGCCCCTTGGACCTGCCGCCGGCACCTGTACCGGGTTGGCTCCGGCAAGGGCCAGTCCGACCGCACCGGCTTTGTCCTCGCCGGCAACGACCATCCAAATTTCCAGTGCCGTGTTAATGGCCGGCAGCGTCAGCGACACCCGCATCGGCGGCGGCTTGGGGGAGTTGCGGACCCCCACCACCGTCAGTTGCTTCTCCCTGACGCCGGCCTGTTCGGGGAACAGCGAGGCGACGTGCGCGTCCGGACCCACGCCGAGGAGCACGATGTCGAAGCGGGGGAGGACCCCGGGCCGCTCCGGCCGGTCGTCGGACATGTCCGCGGCGTGTTCCGCAGCCGCGGCCGCGGCCAGGCGGCGGGAATAGTCCGCGGCAGCCTCTTCCGGAGTGTCAAAGTCCGCGGTGGAACCGGGGGTGTGGATTCGCTCCGGATCGGCGTTGATATGGGAGAGCAACGCATCGCGGGCCTGTCGGGCGTTGCGCTCAGGGTCCTCGGCTGCGAGGAACCGCTCATCACCCCACCAGAAATTGACCTTCGACCAGTCCACGGCGGGCGCAGCAGGCGACTCGGCGACTGCCTTGAGCGACCCGATGCCCATCGAGCCACCGGTCAGCACCACCGTCGCTTCGCCGTGTTTGTCCTGAATGTCCACGAGCTTGGTGATCAGGCGGGCCGCGATGGCGGCCATCAGAACGGTCGAGTCGGGATGGATGCTTACTCTGGGCTCAGCGCTCACTGGGACGGACACTCCTTAAGTTGGTACGTGGCAGTCCAATAGTAATCACTTCACCAAACACTTCGTCCGGATCGAGCCGACGCAGCTCCTCGGCCAGGCAGTCCTTCAGGCTGCGGCGCGGAAGGGAGATGCGCTGCACCGGCTGGCCCGGCTGGCTCAGTTCCGCCACTGTCTGCCCAGGCCGGAACAGCTGCACGTCCCCGCTGGACCGGGTCAGCCGGACACGCCGGATTCCGGTGCCGGCCGGGTCAGCGACAATTGTCACCGGGGCATCCAGTGCCAGCGTCAGCCATGCGGCGAGCAGGATAGTACTGGGGGAGTCCGAGGCGCCTTCGACGGCGACGGCCGTGACCGGTGAGCTGTCCACCTGGTCCAGGACCGCCGCCAGCTGGATTCGCCAGTTGGTCAGGCGCGTCCAGGCGAGATCCGTATCACCGGCTTTATAGGTGCGGCGGACGTTCTCGAGGGCCCGCTGCGGGTCCGCCTCGTTGCCCGAGTCCGTGATGCGCCGGTGCGCGATCCGGCCGATGGACGTCTCGCACGCATTCTTCGGGGCACCGTGCGGCCACCAGGCTACAATCGGCGCGTCCGGCAGCAGCAGCGCCGCAACGAGCGATTCGCTTTCCTCCGCGAGTTCGCCGTACCCGCGGAGCAAAATAACCTCGGATGCGCCGGCGTCACCGCCCACCCGGATCTGCGCGTCGAGCCGGGTTGGAGCCTTGGCGCCGGCGTCGGCAAGGACGATGATCCGGCAGGGGTGCTCGCGGCTGGCCTCATTGGCGGCTTCGATAGCCTCCTCCTCGAGCCCGGACTTGGTGACGACCACCAGGGTCAGTACCCGTCCCAGGGCGATCACGCCGCCCTGCTCACGCAGTGCCGTGATCTTCTTGGAGATCTTCGAGGTGGTGGTGTCGGGAAGATCTACGATCATGGCCTTCTCCAGGTTCGTCCGTCGCGGGCAAGCAGCTGGTCGGCGGAAGCCGGCCCCCAGCTTCCGGGGGCGTACGGTTCCGGTTGTTCAGGCAGGGACGCCCAGTATTCCTCGAACGGGTCCAGGATCTTCCAGGACAGCTCGACTTCCGCGTGGCGGGGAAAGAGCGGCGGTTCACCAAGCAGCACGTCAAGGATCAGCCGTTCGTAGGCCTCGGGGCTGGACTCGGTGAAGGAGTGGCCGTAGCCGAAGTCCATCGTGACGTCCCGGACCTCCATCTGCGTGCCCGGCACCTTGGAGCCGAACCGGATGGTGGCGCCCTCGTCGGGTTGGACCCGGATCACCACGGCGTTCTGGCCGAAGTCGTCCTCACCGTGGTCGGTGAAGAGCAGGTTCGGTGCGCGCTTGAGCACCACAGCGATCTCGGTCACCCGGCGGCCCAGCCGTTTGCCGGCGCGAAGGTAGAACGGCACTCCCGCCCAGCGCCGGGTGTTGATGTCGACCCGGATCGCGGCGAAGGTCTCCGTTTTGGAGTCCGCCGGGATGCCTTCTTCCTCCAGATAGCCAACAACTTGCTCGCCGCCCTGCCAGCCGCCGGTGAATTGCCCTCGGGCCGAGTGGGTGGACAGGTCTGCGGGGAGCCGGACGGCTGCAAGGACCTTCTCTTTTTCCGCGCGCAGGTCATCGGCGTTGAATGAAATCGGCTCTTCCATTGCGGTGAGCGCCAGGAGCTGCAGCAGGTGGTTCTGGAGGACGTCGCGGGCTGCGCCGACACCGTCGTAGTAGCCCGCCCGGCCACCGGTGCCGATGTCCTCGGCCATGGTGATCTGGACGTGGTCGACGTAGTTGGCGTTCCAGAGCGGTTCGAAGAGCTGGTTGGCGAAGCGCAGTGCCAGAATGTTCTGCACCGTCTCCTTGCCCAGATAGTGGTCGATCCGGAAAACGGAATCGGGCGGGAAGACGGATTCCACGATGTTGTTGAGCTGGCGTGCCGATTCCAGGTTGTGGCCGAACGGCTTTTCGATCACAACGCGCCGCCACTTGTCTCCGGCGGCCTGCGCCAGGCCATGTTTGGACAGCTGCCGGCACACCAGTTCGAAGGCGTTCGGGGGGATGGAGAGGTAGAACGCGTGGTTGCCGCGGGTTCCGCGCTGTTCGTCGAGTTCGTCGATGGTTTCACTGAGGCGCTTAAACGCTTCGTCGTCGTCGAACTCGCCCTGCACAAAACGGATGCCCTCGGACAGTTGGGTCCACACGGTCTCATCAAACGGGGTGCGGGCGTAAGCCTTCACCGCCGTCTTCACCTCGGCGGCGAAGTCCTCATTCTCCCAGTTCCGCCGCGCAAAACCGACGAGCGCGAAACTGGGCGGGAGCAGCCCGCGGTTGGCCAGGTCGTAGACGGCCGGCATGAGCTTTTTACGGGCGAGGTCTCCCGTGACCCCGAACAGGACCAGCGACGACGGTCCGGCAATACGGTTCAGGCGCCGGTCCCTCGGGTCCCGGAGCGGGTTCCGCCCCCGGCCCGTGGAATTGCGGTTGCCGTTGTGGTTTTCTGGCATGGTTGGGTGGGTGCCTTAGCTTTCGGTGGAGGGGACTGCCTGGCCGGCCAGCGCCGCAACGATTTCCCGCAACTGGCGGACGCCTGCGGCGCGGTCCGTGAGGTGCAGGCGCAGGACCGGGCGGCCGTGTTCCGAGAGGACTTGCGCATCGCCGGCGGCTTGGGCCGAGATCAACTCCCCGAAGCTGAAAGGCCGATCCGGGATGGCCAGGTCGGTGGCTGCCGCTGCGCTCACCTGCAGGAAGACACCGATCGCGGGTCCGCCCTTATGGAACTGCCCGGTCGAGTGCAGGAACCGCGGGCCCCAGCCGAACGTCACGGGGCGGCGGGTGACGGCTGCCAGTTGGTCCCGGACGTCCTCAAGGGGTGCGTAGGCGAGTCGGTCAAAGTAGGCCTGGACACTGAGGTAGCTGTCCGGCTCCAGTTCGCCGAGCAGCGCACTGAGAGCGCCGGCAGCGGTTCGGGCGCCGCCAAGCCAGGAACCTCCGCGGACCTCGATAGCACCGTCGGTAAAGGCCGCCGGCGTCGGCTCCGGCTGCGCGTCAAGGAGGCCGCGGGCGGCCACCTTGGCAGCTTCGACGTCAGGCTGGTCAAAGGGGTTGATCCCGAGGAGGCGCCCGGCGACAGCCGTGGCGAACTCCCACGTGATCATTTGGGTGGGCAGGCCGCCGGCAATCGCAACCTCGTTCTCACCGAGGTCGACGTCGGCATCGGCCGCCACAAGGCGGATGACGAGGACGTCCGCGGCGCCGAGGGTCGCTTCCGGGGAAGACGGTCCGGCGACAACCGGCAACACGCCGGTGCCGAGTTTGCCGGTGGACTCGGCGATGAGCTGTTCGGCCCAGTCCGCGAAGCCCTTGATCCCCGAGCCGTCCTCGGCAATAACGATCTTGTTGCGCAGCGGCTTGGTGCCGCCCAGCGCGGCGCCGAGGGCCAGACCGATGTTTTCCCCGCCGTCCTCGTTGAGGACCTCGGCGGCTTCCTCCGCTTCGTCCAGGAAAGCCTGGATATCCACCCCGGCAAGGCCGGACGGAACCATCCCGAACGCAGTAAGCGCCGAGTAGCGGCCGCCGACGTTTGGGTCAGCGTTGAATACCGCGCGGTACCCGGCCTCGCGGGAGGCCTTATCCAGCGGGGATCCCGGATCGGTGACGATGATGATCCGGCTCTTCGCGTCGAGTCCGGCCGCGGTGAAGGCATGCTCGAAGATCCGGCGCTGGGAATCCGTCTCCAAGGTGGATCCGGACTTCGAGGACACCACAACAGCGGTTTCGGCCAGCCGGTCCGCCAGCGCGGCGGAGACCTGTTCCGGATCGGTGCTGTCCAGGACGGTCAGCTCGACGCCGGCGGTTCCGGCGATGACCTCCGGGGCCAGCGAGGAACCGCCCATGCCGCAGAGCACGATCCGGCGGACACCTTCGGCGCGCAGTGCGTCACGCAGGGCCAGGATGTCCGCCACCAGGGACTGGGAGACCGTGGCCGCCTCGACCCAGCCGAGCCGCACGGAAGCCTCGGCTTCGGCCTCGGAACCCCACAGCGTGGGGTCCTTGGCGAAGATCCGGGTGGCGACCTTGTCCGCCAGCAGGGCAGGCAGGTGCTGTTCGTGGGCGAGGCGGGCGGCGCCCGTGGCGTCGTAGCTGAGTGTGGTCATGGGACTAAGCGTCCTTCCGTGCAGCGGCGAGGGCGACCCCGACGTCGGCCAGCAGTTCCTTCCAGCTTGCCACGAACTTGTCGAGGCCTTCGGTTTCGAGGGTCGCGACGACTTCGTTATAGGAAATGCCGAGGGCATCGAGTGCATTCAGCGTGGCGTTGGCGTCGTCGTAGCCGCGGCTGATCGTGTCCCCCGTGACGGCGCCGTGGTCGAAGGTCGCGTCGAGGGTCTTCTCCGGCATGGTGTTCACAACGCCGGGGGCCACAAGCCCGGTGACGTAAAGGGTGTCGGGGTAGGCAGGATCCTTGACTCCGGTGGAGGCCCACAGCGGGCGCTGCGGGCGGGCCCCGGCGTCGGCAAGGAGGCCCCAGCGTTCGGTGGAAAAGAGCTCTTCGTAAACCTGGTAGGCAAGGCGGGCGTTGGCCAGCCCGGCTTTGCCCTTGAGGGCCCGGGATTCGTCGGTGCCGATCGCGTCGAGGCGCTTGTCAATCTCGGAGTCGACGCGGGAAACGAAGAACGACGCGACGGAGTGGATCGTGGCGATGTCGTGGCCGTTGCCTTTGGCTTGTTCAAGGCCGGTCTGGAAGGCGTTGATGACGGCACGGTAGCGCTCCAGCGAGAAGATCAGCGTGACGTTGACGCTGATGCCGGCCGCCAGGGTGGCCGTGATTGCTTCGAGGCCTTCGAGGGTCGCGGGGATCTTGATCAGGACGTTGTCCTTGTTGACCCGGGCGTAGAGTTCCTTGGCTTCGGTGATCGTACCGGCGGTGTCCCAGGCCAGACGCGGGTCCACCTCGATGGACACACGCCCGTCGATGCCGTTGCTGGCAGCCGCCACCGGGGCGAAGAGCTCGCACGCGTCGGCGACGTCGGTTGTGGTGATGGCGAAGACGGTGTCCTCAACGCTGGCCCCGGCCGCGGCCTGGGCAGCGATGACGGCGTCGTAGTCGTGGCCGGTGGTGATAGCCGCGTGGAAGATCGACGGGTTGGTCGTGACCCCCACGACGTTTTTCTCTTCGATCAGTTTGCGCAGGGTACCGGTATCGAGGCGCCCGCGGGAGAGGTCATCGAGCCAGATGGAGACGCCGGCGTCGGACAGCTGCTGCGTGGGGGAAGAAGCGGGGGTGGTGGTCATATTTCACTCCTGGAGTCTGGGGCCGCCGCCTGTTGGGGCGGCGGCCCGGAAGGTATGAAGTTCGGGTCAGGCCGTGAGGCCGGCGAGGGATTCCTTGGCTGCGGCGGTGACGGCTTCGGCGGTGATGCCGAATTCCTGGAACAGGCGCTTGTAGTCCGCGGAAGCGCCGAAGTGTTCAAGGCTGATGGAACGGCCGGCGTCGCCGACGAACTCCCGCCAGCCCAGGGCAAGCCCGGCCTCGACCGAGACACGTGCTTTTACGGCACTTGGCAGCACGGCTTCACGGTACGCGGGGTCCTGCTGGTTGAACCATTCCACGCACGGCATGGACACGACCCGGGTCGGGATGCCTTCGGCCTGCAGTGCTTCGCGGGCCCGGACGGCGAGTTGGACCTCGGAACCGGTGCCGATCAGGATGACCCGGGCCTGGGCGGTTTGGCCGTTGGCGGAGGCTTCGGCGAGAACGTATCCGCCCTTTGCGACACCGGCGGTTGACGCGAACGTGTCGGCGTCGGCGTCCCCTCCACCGCGGGCCCAGGTGGGAATGTTCTGACGGGTCAGCACGATCCCGGCCGGGTTCTGGTGGTTTTCGAGCATAACCTTCCAGGCCGCGGCGACCTCGTTCGCGTCGCCCGGGCGGACGACGTCCAGGCCCGGAACGGCACGCAGTGACGCAAGCTGCTCGACCGGCTGGTGGGTCGGACCGTCTTCGCCGAGACCGATTGAGTCGTGCGTCCAGACATACAAGGACGGGACTCCCATCAGCGCACCGAGCCGGATGGCCGGACGCTGGTAGTCGGAGAAGATCAGGAACGTGCCGGAGAACGCCCGGGTCGCCCCGTGCAGGGTGATGCCGTTCACGATCGACGCGGCGGCGTGCTCACGGATCCCGAAGTGCAGGACGCGCCCGTACGGGTTGCCCTTCCACGCGTTTGTGGACCGGGACACCGGGATGAACGACGCGGAGCCTTCAATAGTGGTGTTGTTCGACTCCGCCAGGTCCGCCGAACCGCCCCACAGCTCGGGCATAACCGGGCCGATCGCGTTCAGGACCTTCCCGGATGCGGCCCGGGTTGAAACGTCCTTGCCGGCTTCAAAGACCGGCAGGGAGGCGTCGAAACCGGCCGGGAGTTTACGCGCCTCGACGCGTTCGAGCAGTGCCGCGCCCTCGGGGTTCCCGGCCTGCCACGCCTCGAAGGACGCCTGCCACTCGGAACGGGCCGCGGCGCCGCGGTCTTGCGCTTCCCGGGTGTGCGCCAGGACCTCGTCGTCGACCTGGAACGAGCGCTCCGGGTCGAATCCCAGGACTTTCTTCAGGCCCGCGACTTCCTCCGCGCCCAGCGCGGAGCCGTGGATTTTACCGGTGTTCTGCTTTTTCGGTGCCGGGTACCCGATGATGGTGCGCAGCGAGATGATCGAGGGCTTGTCCGTCTGGGCCTTCGCGGCGAGGAGTGCGGCGTGGAGTTCCTGCACGTCCTCCTTGTATTCGCCGGTCCGGGTCCAGTCCACACGCTGGGTGTGCCAGCCGTAGGCCTCGTAGCGGGCCAGGACATCTTCGGTGAAGGCGACGTCGGTATCGTCCTCGATAGAGATGTGGTTCTCGTCATAAATGACAACGAGGTTGCCGAGCTCCTGGTGGCCGGCGAGGGAGGACGCCTCACTGGTCACACCCTCCTGCAGGTCGCCGTCGGAGGCAATAACCCAGATGGTGTGATCAAACGGGCTGGCACCAGCGGGAGCATCAGCATCGAACAACCCGCGCATCCGCCGCTGGGAATAGGCAAAACCCACCGCGGACGCCAGACCCTGACCCAACGGCCCAGTGGTGATCTCCACCCCGGCCGTGTGCTGATATTCCGGGTGGCCCGGCGTCAACGAACCCCAGGTGCGCAACGCCTTCAAATCCTCCAGCTCAAGGCCATACCCGGAAAGGAACAACTGGATATACAAGGTCAGTGAGGTATGCCCGGGGGAGAGCACAAAACGGTCCCGCCCCAACCAGTCAGGTCTCTTCGGATCGTGCCGCATCAACTTCTGGAAGAGAAGGTAGGCGGCAGGCGCCAAACTCATCGCCGTCCCCGGGTGGCCGTTGCCGACCTTCTCCACGGCGTCGGCAGCGAGAACGCGGACAGTGTCCACGGCGCGCTGGTCCAAGCTGGTCCAAGACAGTTCTTGCTCTTCCAAATGTGGCACGAAAACCGGGCCCCTCTCTGTGCTGACGGCGGGTGGTTTGGTCAGTCCCGTCCGGGCACAGTTCGGTGCCCGCTGCGGTACGTACCAGCCGTTCACCATCGAAACGTTGATCTATCATTCAGTCGCGCGTGCAATCGGACATCCGCGGAAACTCCGGACAGGCACTTCAGTCACTGGAACGGACCGTGCAGGGCGTTCCGTGCGCGCTGATCTGCAGACAGCTTAGCCCCATTCCACCCTCGGACGGCCGCGAATCTCACTAAATGGACGGGATTTCCGGTTATATGAATCACGGGCCGCCGCGGCCGCCCGTGAGCCCGCGTTAACCTGTTCGAAACACCCGGGGCTGCCGGCGGCACCGTCGGGACCCGCGCGCCGTGCCGTCACGGTATGATGGATCGTGGCTACCCGTGGGGGTGCGGACGCGCCGGTAGAATGCGCGTGGGCCCCCGCCGACATGCAACCTGTGTTGCGGAAAAGCCGGACTGATCAGCCAGACAGAACAGAGTGACTGCCACCGTGAGCACAACAGATACGCCGCTGAACGCTTCTCCCGTCCGTGGGAGGATCGGCTTTGCCCGCAAAGCCAAGGCCTATTTGTCGCTCACAAAACCCCGCGTCGTCGAGTTGCTGCTGGTCAGCACCCTGCCGACCATGATCTACGCCGAACGCGGCTTCCCGTCGATCGGCCTGATCCTGGCAACGCTCGTAGGCGGCGCATTCGCCGCGGGCAGCGCAGGTTCCTTCAACTGCTACATCGACCGCGACATCGATAAACTGATGCACCGCACCGAGAACCGGCCGCTCGTCACGGGGGAGGTCACCCCGCGGGAGGCCTTGGTCTTCTCCTGGCTGTTGGGCGCCGCAGCGATCGTCATCCTCTGGTTCGGCGCCAATCCGCTCGCGGCCTGGCTCGGGCTTGGTGCAATTGTCTTTTATGTCGTTATCTACACCATGATCCTCAAACGCCGCACGGCCCAGAACATCGTCTGGGGCGGCGCTGCCGGCTGCTTCCCCGTGCTCATTGCCTGGGCTGCGGTGACGAACACGGTGCAGTGGCCTGCCGTTGTGCTCTTTATGGTCATCTTCCTGTGGACGCCGCCGCATTATTGGCCGCTGTCCATGCGCTACGGCGAGGACTACCGCAACGCCAACGTTCCGATGCTCGGCGCGATCGCCGGTGCGAAGGTGGTCTCGGTGCAGGTGGTCCTGTACGCCTGGGCCATGGTGGCATGCTCGCTGCTGCTGGTCCCGGCCGGCGGCGCCGGCTGGGTCTACACGGTGACGGCGGTCCTCGCGGGGGCGTGGTTCCTTTACGAATCGCACTCACTGCACAACCGGGCGCAGGCCGGGGACGTGTCCAACAAGAGTGCCATGAAGGTCTTCCACGGTTCAATCAGCTACCTGACCCTGCTTTTTATCGCCGTCGCGGTCGATCCGTTCATCGGACCGGCGATCATGGGCCGCTAGCCGCCGCACATCCTGAACTCCGCTTGACCTCCGTAACAACAACGCGGGGTCACCTGCCGCCCATCCCGGGCGGCAGGTGACCCCGCGTTGTTTGTGTGGTGAATTGTTACTTCAGCGGGCTGCTGCGGGCGAGGTCGGCGGCGTTGGTTGCCGCGCTCATCAGCAGGGCAGACCCGAGCATGTGTGCGGCGACCAGCAGCGCCGGGATGCCGTTGTAATACTGGGTGAAGCCGATGGCGGCCTGCAGCACGGTGACGCCGAGGAGCATCACGACGGCGGTGCGGAAGGGTCCGGTGATCCGGTCCCTAACGATGAGGTACAGCGCGATCAGGGCACCGGCGGTCACCAGGTAGGCCGGAACAGCATGAATGTGTGCGAACAGGTCCCAGTCCAGGTCGTTGCGCGGGGCGTCCGCGTCGCCCGCGTGCGGGCCCGCGCCGGTAACCACCACGCCCAGACAGACTGCAACGGCGGATAGCATTGCGACGGCAATCATCAGCGGGCGGGTGGCCCCGGGAAGCGCCACCACCACTGCCACCCGGAATTTTCCCGTCCGCCCGTAGGCGCGGTTAACCAATAGGGTTGCGAGGACCACGAGTGCCATGGAGACCAGGAAGTGCAGGCCAACCACCCAGGGGTTCAGCTGGGTCAGGACTGTGATGCCGCCGATGATTGCCTGTGCCGGGATGCTGGCGAGCAGCCCGAGGGCCAGCAGGAAGAGGTCGCGGCGTTCCTTGCGGAGCTTCCACAAATACACCAGCATGGCTACCGCGACCGCAGCCAGTGCGAAGGTCAGGAGCCGGTTCCCGAATTCAATGATGCCGTGGATGCCCATTTCCGGGGTGTTCACAAGCGAAGAATCCGTGCAGCGCGGCCACGTGGGGCAACCCAGTCCCGACGCCGTGAGGCGGACCGCGCCGCCGGTCACGATCAGGAGGGTCTGGCCGATGAGGGACAGCACCGCCAGCCGCTTTACCGTCGCGTTAACGGTGTCGGGCAGCCAGGCGATAACCCGGGCGGCGGTTCGGGGCAGGCGGGAGTCCGTGCTCACAGTTTTCTCAATTCCATTTGAACCAACGGGTTGCTGCGCCGCCGGCGATCGCCGTCCAGAGCAGCAGGACAATTACGGGCGCGGGGTTGACACTGCCGGAAAGAAACGCATCCCTTAGAGCCTGTCCGAGGGCGCCGGAGGGCAGGTAGTGCACGATCGCCTGCGCCAAGACGGGCAGCCGTTCGGCCGGGATCACAATCCCCCCGAGGGCACCGAGCAGGATCCAGAGCAGATTGGTGATCGCGAGGGTCGCCTCCGGCCGGACCGTCCCGGCGACCAGCAGGCCCAGGGCGCTAAAGGACGCGGCCCCGAGCACCAGCACAGCCAGACCCGGGGCCCAGCCCAGCAGATTCGGTTGCCAGCCAAGCATCAAGGCCACTGCGGTGACGACCAGGACCTGCAGGGTCAGGACCACCAGGACCGCGAGGACCTTACCGGCTATCAGACCGGTTCGGCCCAGCGGAGTGGTGGAGAGAAATCGGAGTACACCGTAGCGGCGGTCAAACCCGGTCGAGATGCCCTGGCCGGTGAAGGCTGTGGACATGGCGCACAGCGCGAGGATGCCCGGCACTGCGACATTGATCCGGCTCGCGCCGAATCCGTCCAGCAACGGTGTTACGGTCAGGCCCACCATGGCCAGCAGCGGCAGCACTATCGCCAGGATCAGCTGTTCGCCGTTCCGGAGCATGGTGACGGTCTCGTACCGTCCCTGCAGGAGGATGCGGCGAAGCAGTGGTGCGGGGGCGCTCCCCAGCTGACCGGCCGGCGAGACGGTGCCCGGCGGAACGCTCCCCAGTGACGTACTGCCGGCGGCGGAACTTTCGCGGGTCATCGGACTTCCCTTCCGGAAATGTCGAGGAAAACGTCCTCGAGGCTGCGCGCTTCCAGGCGCAGCGAGCGTGGCATGATTCCCCGGCCGGCCCACCATGCGGTGATCGCCGCGAGGTCCTCGGCGGTCAGCGCACCCGTCGCGGCATAGCTGCCGGCCCGCGTTTCGGTGACGCTGACGCCACCCCGCAGCACACCGGTGAAATCCAGTCCGGGCTCGGTCTCGAACAGCAGCGTTCGGATATGCTGCTCGCCGGCGCCTGCCGGGAGGGGGTGCTGCAGGAGTTCTGCAACCGTCCCCTCGGCAACGTTGCGGCCGGCGTCGATGATGTAGACGTAGTCGGCGAGCCGCTGGGCGTCGTCCATGAGGTGGGTGGTCAGGACGATTCCCATCCCGAGGTTCCGGAGTTCGGAGATGAGCTCGAACACCAGCTGGCGCGACTGCGGGTCCAGGCCGGCACTTGGCTCGTCCAGGAACAGGACTTCGGGATTGCCCACAAGGGCGGCGGCAAGAGCAAGCCGCTGTTTCTGCCCGCCCGAGAGCCGCCGCACCGACGTCCGGCTGAAAGCGTCAATGCCGAGGCGTTCAATAAGTTCCCCGACCGGGCGCGGGTTCTGGTACATGCCGGCGATATGCCTGAGCAGCGGGATGGGCCGGGCCGAGGGCGGCAGGCCGCCGTCCTGCAGCATCACTCCTACGCGGGCGCGCAGGCGGGCCCCCGCCGTGTCCGGGTCCTCGCCGAGCAGGCTGATGTTTCCCTGGGTGCGCTTCTGCAGCCCCTGGGCGCATTCGATAGTAGTGGTCTTACCGGCCCCGTTGGCCCCCAGCAGTGCCGTGACCTGTCCGCGTTCGGCGACAAGGGAGATCCCGCTGACCACCCGCAGCATTTTACCGTCGAGGGTGGGGAGTGGGCCAACATCCTTGACGAGGCCACTGATGGTCAGGACGGGGGATTGGGGGGATCGCACCAGAACATTCTACGGGATGTAGTAGCCCGCATTCCGGCCGTCAGCCGGGGTGCGAAGGCGGGCTGCTGGCGCCGGCCGGCGCACAGCATCAGCGGGGATAGTCCTGCCTTACTGGATCGGGGGACTAAATTACGACATTATTGTGTTGTGTATTCCATGAGCCCACCCCAGTCTGTTAGCCCTACCGGGCGAACAAGCCTCCCGCGCACGGTGCCAAGGGCATCGTCCGGGTCCGTGGCGGCCGATGCGTCAGTTGCTTTTCCGGCGGCCGATGCCGAAGAGCGCACCCGGGACCGGGTGCTGAATGCCGTGCTCGAACACGGCCCCATCAGCGCAACTGAACTCGGGGACCTGCTGGGGTTCACGTCCGCGGCGGTACGACGGCACCTGGACCACCTCTCCAGCGGTGGCGTGATCGAAGTTAAGCGGGCGGCCCGCTCCGGAGCGGGGGCAGGGCGTCCGGCGCGCCGTTACGTCCTCAGTTCACAGGGCCAGCAAACACTCGGAAACGACTACCTCGACATCGCTTCCCTGGCGCTGCGGCGCCTGGGCGAAATGGCGGGCCCTGAGGCCGTGCGGCAGTTCGCCGTCGAGCGTTTCGGCGAAATGGAGCGCCGCTACGCGCCCGAGATTGAGGCGGCCGGGCAGGACATCACTGCCCGTGCCCAGGCGCTTTCGGAGGCGCTGAGCCGCGACGGGTTCGTGGCCTCCACTGCGTCGATCGAGGCGCGGGCGCCGCTGCCGGCGGCTCTCTCCAGCGTGCAGCTCTGCCAGGGACATTGCCCCATCCAACAGCTCGCCGCGCAGTTCCCGGTGTTCTGCGACGTCGAGACCGACGTGTTTTCCCGGCTGGTGGGCGTTGATGTCCGCCGCTTGTCCACACTGGCCCGCGGCGGCCACGTCTGCACCACCCACATACCTACAGGCCGTCCGGCGGCCACGGTGCCTCACAGCACCGCAACCAACCCGGGCAGCCTGGACGAAGTATCCAACCATCTGCAAGAAAGGCCGTGATGACGGACCAACTATCAGAGAAGAAGGTTGCTGAATCCACTGTGATTTCGGAGATTCTGGAAAAGAATCCCGAGCTCCACGGAATCGGTACCTATGAGTACGGCTGGTCCGACAAGAACGACGTCGGCGCCAACGCCCGCCGGGGCATCAACGAGGACGTCGTCCGCGACATTTCAGCCAAGAAGAACGAGCCGGAATGGATGCTGGACCTGCGCCTCAAGGGTCTGAAGTACTTCGACCGCAAGCCCATGCCAACCTGGGGCGCTGACCTCTCCGGCATTGACTTCGACAACATCAAATACTTCGTGCGGTCCACGGAAAAGCAGGCCAACACCTGGGAAGACCTGCCTGAGGACATCCGGAACACCTACGAGAAGCTGGGTATTCCGGAAGCCGAGCGCAGCCGCCTGGTCTCCGGCGTGGCTGCACAGTACGAGTCCGAGGTTGTCTACCACCAGATCCGCGAGGACCTCGAAGCGCAGGGCGTGATCTTCCTGGACACTGACACCGCGCTGCGCGAGCACCCGGAGATCTTCCAGGAATACTTCGGCACCATCATCCCGGTGGGCGATAACAAGTTCGCGTCGCTGAACACCTCGGTGTGGTCCGGCGGCTCGTTTGTGTACGTTCCCAAGGGCGTCCACGTGGACATCCCCCTGCAGGCCTACTTCCGCATCAACACGGAAAACATGGGCCAGTTTGAGCGCACGCTGATCATCGCGGATGAGGACTCCTACGTCCACTACATCGAAGGCTGCACGGCGCCGATCTACACCTCGGACTCGCTGCACTCCGCAGTAGTGGAAATCATCGTCAAGAAGGGCGCCCGCGTCCGCTACACGACCATCCAAAACTGGTCCACCAACGTGTACAACCTGGTCACCAAGCGCGCCATCTGCGAAGAGGGCGCCACGATGGAGTGGATTGACGGCAACATCGGCTCCAAGGTCACCATGAAGTACCCGGCGGTCTACCTTGTCGGGGAAGGCGCCAAGGGCGAGACCCTCTCGATTGCGTTTGCCGGCGAAGGCCAGCACCAGGACACCGGCTCCAAGATGGTCCACATCGCTCCGAACACAAAAAGCTCGATAGTTTCCAAGTCCGTGGCCCGCGGCGGCGGACGTGCCGCCTACCGCGGTCTGGTCCAGGTCCGCGAGGGCGCGAAGCACTCGGCCAACACCGTCCGCTGCGACGCTCTCCTGGTGGACACCATCAGCCGTTCGGACACGTACCCCTACATCGACATCCGTGAAGATGATGTGACGATGGGGCACGAGGCCACCGTCTCGCGGGTCAGCGAGGAGCAGCTGTTCTACCTGATGTCACGCGGTATGCGCGAAGACGAGGCCATGGCGATGATCGTCCGCGGCTTCATCGAGCCGATTGCCCGTGAGCTGCCGATGGAATACGCCCTCGAGCTGAACCGCCTGATTGAACTGCAGATGGAAGGATCGGTCGGTTAATGACTGACATCACTACTGAAAAAGCCCGCATCGGCGCGCCCTCCGCCCAGCCGTTCATCAACGGTTTCACCGAGGAAGGCGAAAGCCTCTCCCCGCTGAACTCTGCGGAGTCCAAGTCGCCCCTGGCCGGCGAAGCCGTCAAGGCCCACTCGCACGGCGGCGGCGTTGGTATTCCGGACAGCTCGCGCGCCGGGCGCCTGACCTCCTACAAACTGGCGGACTTTAAGCCGCTGACCGGGATGGAAGAAGACTGGCGGTTCACCCCGCTCAAGCGGCTCCGCGGCCTGCACACCGACGTCCTCGACGGCGCTGCGCCGACCGTGAGCGTCACCGCCCCCGAAAGCGTTGTGGTCGAGACCGTCGGCCGTGAGGACCGCCGGATCGGCTCTGCCGCGATCCCCGAGGACCGTGTCTCCGCGAACGCCTGGGAGAATTTCACCGAAGCCACCGTCATTACGGTTCCGGCCGAGGTCCAGGTGGAGGGCGAAGTCAGCGTCCTGCTGACCGGCCAAGGTACCGAAGCTTCCGCGCAGCACCTGGTGATTGTTGCGGAACAGTTCTCCAAGTCCGTGATTGTCCTGGACCACCAGGGCACGGCTGTCGTCTCGGAAAACATCGAGATCCTCGTCGGGGACGGCGCGCAGCTGACGGTCATCTCGCTCCAGGAATGGAACGACGACGCCGTACACGCCTCGTCCCAGCAGGTGAAGCTCGGCCGTGACGCCAAGTTCAAGCACATCGTCGTCAGCCTGGGCGGGGATCTGGTGCGGGTGACGCCGTCGGCCCGCTTCACGGCTCCCGGCGCTGAAGTGGAACTGTTCGGCCTGTATTTCGCCGATGCCGGCCAGCACCTGGAGCAGCGCCTCTTTGTGGACCATGCAGTCGCCAACTGCAAGTCCAACGTGCTTTACAAGGGCGCCCTGCAGGGCCGCAATGCGCACGCCGTCTGGGTGGGTGACGTCCTGATCCGCAAGGAAGCAGAGGGCACCGACACGTACGAGGCCAACCGCAACCTGGTCCTCACCGACGGTGCCCGCGCCGATTCCGTGCCGAACCTGGAAATCGAGACCGGCCTGATTGCCGGGGCCGGACACGCCAGCGCAACCGGAAGGTTCGATGACCAGCACCTGTTCTACCTGATGGCCCGCGGAATTCCGGAAGAGGTGGCCCGCCGTCTGGTGGTCCGCGGCTTCCTGAACGAGATCATCCAGCAGATCCAGGTCCCGGCCATCGAGGAGCGCCTCACGGAAGCCGTCGAGCGCGAACTCGCGGCGACGGAAAACTAAAGCGCAGCACGAGAGAACACGGAAACCAGCAATGACTGAACAGCCACAAGGCGAGCTCGTCTGCAAAGCCAGTGAGATCCAACTCAAGCAGGCGCTGCGGATCCTGGTCGACGACTTCCCCGTCGCGATCGTCAAGGACTCGATGGGGGAGATCCACGCCATCGGTGATACCTGCTCGCACGCGGACATTTCACTCTCCGAGGGTGAGGTGGAGGGCTGCAGGATCGAGTGCTGGGGCCACGGCTCACAGTTCGACCTGCGCAGCGGCGAGCCGCTGCAGCTGCCGGCGTACGACCCTGTTCCTGTCTTTGCCGTCACCGTCCTGGACGACGAGGTCTATGTGGACTTCACCAACGTCCTGAACGGTGCCGAGGCCCCGAACTTCAGCTAGCTGCCTGCAGCCGGCCCCCGCACAAGAAACTTATCGACAAAGAACCGCACAGTGCCACAGGGCACCGTGCAGAGGAGAACAAGGCACATGTCTACTCTTGAGATCAAGGACCTGCACGTCAGCATTGACACCGAGCAGGGCACAAAGGAAATCCTGAAGGGCGTCAGCCTGACAATCCGCACGGGCGAGACCCACGCCATCATGGGCCCGAACGGTTCCGGCAAGTCGACCCTGGCGTCCACCATCGCCGGTCACCCGCGCTACAACGTCACCTCCGGCACCATCACGCTGGACGGCGAGGATGTCCTCACCATGAGCGTCGATGAGCGCGCCCGCGCCGGCGTATTCCTGGCCATGCAGTACCCCGTCGAAGTTCCCGGCGTCAGCATGACGAACTTCCTGCGCACCGCCAAGACCGCGATCGACGGCGAAGCACCCAAGCTGCGGACCTGGACCAAGGACGTCAAGGCTGCCATGGCGCAGCTGCGCATTGACGCCGACTTCACCCAGCGCAACGTCAATGAGGGTTTCTCCGGCGGCGAGAAGAAGCGCGTCGAGATCCTTCAGCTGGAGCTGTTCAAGCCGAAGTTCGCCATCCTGGACGAGACCGACTCCGGCCTCGACGTCGACGCACTGAAGGTTGTCTCCGAAGGCGTCAACCGCGCCCACTCAGAGGGCAAAATGGGCACCTTGCTGATCACGCACTACACCCGGATCCTGCGCTACATCAAGCCGGACTTCGTGCACGTGTTTGTTGACGGCCAGGTTGTCGAAGAGGGCGGCCCGGAGCTCGCCGACCGCCTCGAAGATGAAGGCTACGACCGCTACGCCACCGGCGCAGGAGCGGCCACCATCGCTGCCGCTTCCGCTGCAGCACAGGCCTAGTGAGGACTATACGATGACCGAACTCAATGTGGCCCGCACGGCCCTCGAGGATGTCGAAGAGGCGCTTATGGATGTGATCGACCCTGAACTGGGCGTGAACATCGTTGATCTGGGCCTCCTGTACGGACTGAAGTACTCGGACGACGATGGCGCCCTGCTGATCGACATGACGCTGACGACGGCTGCCTGCCCGCTCACCGATGTGATCGAGGAGCAGGTCGGCAAGGCCCTCGACGGGGTCGTCGACGAATGGCGGCTGAACTGGGTGTGGATGCCGCCGTGGGGTCCGGAACGGATCACCGAAGACGGCCGCGACCAGATGCGGGCCCTCGGCTTCAACATCTAAGTCTGCACCGCGTCCCGGACGTACAGACGACGGCGGGCCCACCCCCTGGGGGCGGGCCCGCCGTCGGCGTTTCACGGCCTGCAGGGTCTGCGGCTACGGGGTGGCGCCGGTGAAGGTGTCGCACTGCTTGATATCCCCGGACGTGTAGCCCCGGTAGAACCAGGTCTGGCGCTGGGCACTGGAACCGTGGGTCCAGGCCTCCGGAGTCACCTTGCCGGTCGCGGCCTTCTGGATCCGGTCATCACCGACCGCCGAGGCAGCGGACAGCGCGTCCTTGAGGTCTTGCTCCTTGAGCGGTTCCAGGAACGGCACCCCGGTCGCGGGATCCTTCGCGGTGGTGGCGTAGTGCACCCACAAGCCCGCGTAGCAGTCAGCCTGCAGTTCCACCCGGACGGCCCCGGATTCGGGTCCTTGGGGATCCTGCTGGGCCCGGTCCAGGTTCCCCAGGATGTTCTGGACATGGTGGCCGAACTCGTGGGCCACCACATACTCCTGCGCCAGCGGTCCGCCGGAAGAGCCAAACCGATCCACCAGTTCCTGGAAAAAGCCCGGGTCAAAGTACGCGGTACTGTCGGCGGGGCAGTAGAACGGCCCCACCTCCGAGGTGGCATTGCCACAGCCTGTGCCGGTGGCCGCAGCGAAGATAACAGTTTGCGGTTGCGGGTACCGGGTGCCGGTTTCCGCCAGGTAGGCGGGCCAGAACGCGTTCAGGCTGTTGACCGTTCCCGTGATCCGGCAGTCGAGGCGGGCGTCCGCATCGGCACCTGTCAGGCAGGCCGCGGCGGCGCCCTGCCCCTGCGGCCCGGGGTCCTGCGTGCTGCTTCCGCCAAGGCCATCCAGCAGGGCGGGATTTACGCCGAGCAGGACTGCGATCAGCAGGACGATGCCCCCGCCAATCCCGCCGCCGACCTTGACTCCGCGGCCCGCGCCGCGGCGGTCTTGTACCTGGGATGGGTCCAGTTGGACGTTGTCATTAAAACTCATGGAGTCACATTATCGTGGACCGGCTGCCCGGTACTCCCCGGCCGGTAAAGTTGATTCGATGCCATTTATTAACAGACTCCTGCAGTGGGCCGATGACCGCCCCGACGGTACCGCCGTCGTGGTGGCCGGGCAGCGCCTGAGCTGGGAGGAACTGCGCGAGGCGGCCGCCGGCCTGGTGGACGGCTCGCCCGCGGTGACGGTGCTCTGTGAGGAGAACTCCCTGCACTTCGCCGCGGCGTTTACGGCCGCGGTGGCGGGGGAGCGGCAATGCGCGGTGCTGGACCCGGCCTGGCCGCCGCACCTGCAGGACGAAATCAGGAAACGGATTGGCGATGCAGTTCCGGCCGCGGATGCGCTGGTCGCCGGGTCCGCTCTGGTGGACGGGCCGGCCGGGTCCCCGTTCCTGATCGGCCTGACCTCGGGCACCACGTCGGTTCCCAAGGCATTCAGCCGTTCCCGCCGGTCCTGGCGGCTGTCCTTTGACGCCTCGGTGGAGTTCTTCGGCCTGGAACCGGGGGACAGGACCCTGGCGCCCGGCCCGCTGGCCGCCAGCCTGAACCTCTATGCCCTGTCCGAATGCCTGTATGCTGGCTCGGAGTTCCACACCCTGGCCAAGTTCGACGTCGGAGAGGCACACGCTGCCGTCAGCCACGACGGAATCACCCGGCTGGTCCTGGTCCCTACGATGCTCCGGCTCCTTAGCGAACGGGGCCTAAGCGGTGGTGTCGACGCAGCCGGCATCCGGAGCATCATCTGCGCCGGTTCGAAGCTGGACGCGCGGACCCTCGAGGCGGCACGCCGCTGGGCACCCAATGCCACCATCTTCGAGTACTACGGCGCCTCGGAGCTCAGCTTCGTCTCCGGCGCGGGCCTCCTGCCCGGGCAGCCCCCGGAACAGCTCGGAACCGGGATCGGCACGGCGTTTCCCGGCGTCGCAATCCGCATCCTCGACGACGCCGGAGACCCGTTGCCCGACCGAAGCGTTGGCAACATCTGCGTGCGCAGCGGGATGGTCAGTGACGGCTACCTCTGGGGCGACGACGGCCGCGCCCTGCAGAACGTCAACGGATGGCACACCGTGGGAGACCAGGGCTACCTTGAGGGCGCCACGCTGCACATGCTGGGCCGACGCGCAGAGATGATCATCACCGCCGGCACCAACGTCTACCCGCATGAGGTGGAGCTGGCTTTGGCTTCCATTCCGGGCGTGGCCGCCGCTGTTGCCGCGGGCCCTGCGGATGATCTCCGCGGCCAGAAGGTCGTCGCCGGCATTGTCCCCTCCCACGGCGGCGTGACAGCGACCCAGCTGAAGGCGGGCGTTGAGGGCGTGCTGGCCCGCAGCAAACGGCCGTTGCAGTACTTCCTCCTGGCGGAGCTTCCCCTGACGGACCGCGGCAAACTCAGCCGGGAACTGATGCTCGACTGGATCGCCCGCAACGACCCCCGGGTCCGGCGCCTTGACTAACCCCAGCCCACTGATTCTTCCCGAGGACCGGCAGCCGGTCATCATCGCCGCCAGGCGCACCCCGATTTGCCGGGCCAACGGAGTCCTAAAGACCGTGCCCGCCCATGAACTCCTCGCCCCCGTCCTCCAAAGCCTGCTGCGCGACACGGCCGTGGCCCCGGAAGCGGTTGAGGACGTTCTGATCGGCAACGCCGTGGGCGGCGGCGGAAACGTGGCCCGGCTAGCGGCCCTCGAAGCCGGGCTGCCCGTCAGCGTCCCCGGTCTCACAGTGGACCGCCAGTGCGGCTCCGGTCTCGACGCAATTGTGCTCGCTTCCCGCTTTGTGGCCGCAGGCGGCGGCGGACTGTATCTGGCCGGCGGCGTGGAAAGCATCAGCACGGCCCCGCTTCGCGCCCGCACAAATAGCGCCGGCGTCCCGGAGTTCTTCTCCCGGGCGCAGTTTGTCCCCCCCGGATACGGTGACCCTGATATGGGGCAGGCCGCGGAAAACGTGGCCTCCCGCTTCGGGATCAGCCGGGAGCGCCAGGACGCCGGTGCGCTGCGCAGCCACCACCGCGCCCTGGCTTCGGCAGCGGCAGGACTCTTCGACGCCGAGATAGTTGAACTCCCCGGGGTGTCCGGACCGGACGGTCCGCGCACCATCCGGAGCGACGACGGGCCGCGCCGCGGGTTGACAGCGGCTGTGCTGGCCCGGTTCCCGCCGGCGTTTGCCGCCGCCGGTACCGTCACCGCAGGGAACTCATGCTTCGACGCCGACGCGGCCGCCGCCGTCGTGATCACCTCGGTCGAACGGGCACGTTCGCTCGGCGCCCGCGACGGGCTTTTGGTCCGGGACACGCAGACGGCGGGCGTGGATCCGGAACTCTTGGGCATCGGCGCGGCGGTGGCGGCCGCGCGGGTGCTGGGCCGCAGCCGCGTTACGGCCGCGGAGCTGGGCCTGGTCGAGTTCAACGAGGCATTCGCAGCCCAGACGATTGCGTGCCTGGACCGGCTCGGCATCGACCCGGAGCGCGCAAACCTCGATGGCGGGGCCCTGGCCCTCGGGCACGCCTACGGGGCGTCCGGCGCGGTGCTGGTCACCCGGCTGCTGGCCCAGGCCCGCCGCACCCCGGTGCAGGGACAGCTGGCGCTTGCCCTGATCAGCATCGCCGGCGGAATGGGAACCGCGGCGCTGCTGGAATACCGGAGTCTTCGGTAGTTGCGTCCCTGCCTCCGGTGGACATGCCCAACCGCCGTCGGCGCATGGACATGCCCAACCCCGGGCTCACCCGGTGGACATAACAGGTCTGGGTCCAGTGGCACGGGCCAGGGGAGGACATGTCCAGCGGCGGGTGCGGCTAGGGGAGGACATGTCCAGCGGCGGGTGGGGCTGGCTCGCCATGCCCCTCGGTCCCGGTCCCGGTCTCGGCTTCGCCCAGGCCGCGAGCAGCGAGCGCCTCTCCGGTTTGCCGGGCAAAGGCGACTGTGGTGATAAAGACCGGGAGGATCAGGGCACGGGGGTTGCGTTCGAGCCCGCGGGCTCGGGCGGCATCGCGGACGTCGCCATAGGCGCCGGCGATGAACGGGATGCTGCGGAGCATAATGGCGATGGTCAATGCGAAGCGCTCGGGATCCGCACCGAGGCGCCGGAAGGGCCGCGCCAGCGAAGCAACCCCGTCGAGCAGCCGCTGCACCGGGGTGGTGGCGGTGAGGATCGACGCCGCCACAATACAGACCAGCACGTTCAAGACAATCCGTGCCGCGGTAGGACCGCCCAGCTGCCACCACTGGAACACCCCGATCACCAGCAGCACCGGAAGCACCGGCCGGACCGCCTGCATCAGCCGCGACAGGCCTGCGCCGCCCAGCAGGAACACCACGGACAGCACTGCCAGAGCTGCTGCCGAAGCGGCCCAGTCCACAATCAGGAACGACGCAAGGCCGCAGCCGACAACCAGCAGGAACTTCAGCCACAGCGGTGCGCGGTGCAGCAGGGTATCTCCGGGCACATAGTTGGCGAGCAGGAACGCGTGGTTGCTCATAGCTGTTCCGCCTGCGGATGCCCCCGCCTCGGCCGGACCGGACCGGGGGCCGGAGCTTGAGTGGGTCGTGGCCAGGAGCCGAAGGGCCCGCCGGCGCAGAGCCCGCGGTAGTGCTCGACGGCGGCGGCAGGGCCGCCGTCGAACACCACCGTGCCGGCGTCGACCACAAGGACCCGGTCAAGGTCCAGCGCCAGCTCCAGATCGTGGGTGGAGAGGATGACCTGCTGGCTGAGCCCGGCCAGGGTGCGCCGCAGCAGTTCCCGGTTGCGCAGGTCCAGCAGGGTCGACGGCTCGTCCAGGACCAGCACGGCCGGATCCACGGCCAGGACCGCCGCAAGAGCCAACAATTGGCGTTCCCCGCCGGACAGCTCGTAGATGCTCTGGTCCGCCAGGGGCAACAGCCCAAAGCGCTCCAGCACCGCTTCGGCCTTGCTTCGCCGGTCCCGGGCATTGCGGACCGAACGCCGGAGGGAAAGTTCCACATCCTCTCGGCCGGTCGGCATGACGAGTTGGGACAGCGGATCCGTAAAGACAAAACCAACGCGCCGGCGTACTTCCCGGACTGCGCGGACGGTGTCCTGCCCGTCTACAGTGACAGTCCCGCTGCTTGGTTGCACGAGCCCGTTCAACAGCCGCAACAGGGTGGACTTGCCGGAGCCGTTGGCACCAATCACTCCGATCCGCTGCTCCGTGAATCGCAGGGTGAGCCCCTTCAGCAGGGTCTTCGGCTCGGCCCGGCCGTCGATGTCCACCCGCACCGCGGCCCGGTCCAGCACGATGGTGCTCATGGCCGCTGGGCCGCCTTGGCGTTGGAACTGCTGCCGGCCGCGGGGCCGGCCGGCAGAACGGTTTGGACCCGGCGGAGCAGCAGGTCCGGGAAGGCCTTGTGCAGGGTCAGCGCAATTGTCACGGCCAGCACGTTTTTGATCACATCTCCCGGGTAGAAGACCAGGTCACCGAGGAACGCTTTTTCGAAGTCAAGCTTTGCATTAACCATCACACCCAGGATGCCGAGGCCGTGGACGAAGATGATGCTGCTCACCATCGCAGCAGCAAAGAGAAGCGCCGGGCGGCCCCTGCCGGTACGGCCCGCGGTCCGCCGGAGCACCATTGCGCTGAGCCAGCCCACCGCCGTCGCGGCAAACACGAAGCCGATGATGTAACCCGCCGAAGGACCGGCCAGGACCCCGAGCCCGCTGCGTCCGCCGCTGAAGATCGGCAGCCCGGCGAGACCAAGGAGCACATAGAGCCCGACGGCGGCAAACGCCCTGCCGGGGCCGAGCGCGAGACCGGTCAGCATCACGGCGAGCGTCTGCACCGTGATGGGAACACCCAGCCCGGCCACCGGAACGGCGGCAATCAAGGCTGAGCCGGCCACCAGCGCAGCGAAAACCGCGATCAGTGCCAGGTCGGTGGCGTTCCAGCGGTTCCGTTGCCGGGCGCGGGTGGCGGCGTCGCTGCCAGTGGTCTCTGTCATGGGATTTCCTATCGCAAGTGACACGGGGACTGCTCCTGGATTTGACTCTACGGCCGCAGCGGCAAGGGTTTTTTGTAGATGCCCTACTAACCAGCGGACCGCCGGCTGGAGGCCCCCGCCAACAGCTGGCCACCGGAGATTCGGGCCGCCGGCGGCGTCCTTGTCAACAGCCGTAGGCTGGGCCGGTAGACTTGAAGCGGCCGTTCTCTCGGCCACACTGCCCCGGCCCCCACCAGATTCCACCGTTGTGCCGCGGCGTTCCCCGTTGTGAAAGGCCTTAGCTGCATTGATTACCGTCCAGGATCTCGAACTGCGCGCCGGCGCCCGCCTCCTTATGGACCAGGTGAGTTTCCGGATCGACAAAGGAGACAAGATCGGCCTTGTTGGTCGTAACGGTGCAGGCAAGACCACTCTGACCCGGGTACTTGCAGGCGAGGGCCAGCCGGCCGGCGGCAAGGTCACCCGCAGCGGCGAGATCGGCTACCTGCCGCAGGACCCCCGGACCCCGGACATGGAGCAGCTGGCCCGCGACCGGATCCTGTCCGCCCGCGGACTGGACATCGCAGTCGGCAAACTCCGGCAGACCCACGAGGACATGGCCAGCGAAGACGCTGAGGTCCAGCGCAAGGCCATGAACCGCTACGACCGGCTTGAATCGGAGTTCCTGGCCGCCGGCGGTTACGCGGCCGAAGCTGAGGCCGCGGCGATCTGCTCCAACCTCGCACTGCCGGACCGGCTGCTGAACCAGCCGCTCAAAACCCTCTCCGGCGGTCAGCGCCGCCGCGTCGAACTCGCCCGCATCCTCTACTCCGACGCCGAGACGATGCTCCTCGATGAACCCACCAACCACCTGGATGCGGACTCGATCGCCTGGCTCCGCGAGTTCCTCAAGAACCACCAGGGTGGTCTGATAGTTATCAGTCACGACACCGAGCTGCTTGAGGCCACCGTCAACAAGGTGTTCCTGCTCGATCCCAACCGCGCCCAAATCGACTTCTACAACATGGACTGGAAGCGTTACCTCACCCAGCGCGAGACGGACGAGCGTGCGCGCAAGCGGGAGCGCGCCAATGCCGAGAAGAAGGCCCAGGTCCTCTTCGACCAGGCCAACAAGATGCGCGCCAAGGCCACCAAAGCTGTGGCCGCGCAGAACATGGCCAAGCGTGCCGAGCGTCTGCTCGGCGGCCTGGAAGCCGTGCGTGCCACCGACCGCGTTGCGGCGCTGCGCTTCCCGGATCCGTCGCCTTGCGGCAAAACCCCGCTCACCGCCGACGGCCTCAGCAAGTCCTTTGGCTCGCTGGAAATCTTCACCGACGTCGACCTGGCCATCGACCGCGGTTCCAAGGTGGTCATTCTGGGCCTCAACGGCGCCGGGAAGACGACCCTGCTGCGGATGCTCGCGGGCGTCGACAAGCCGGATACCGGCGAAGTCGTGGCAGGCCACGGTCTGAAAGTTGGTTACTACGCGCAGGAGCACGAGACGCTCGACGTCGACCGCACGGTCCTGCAGAACATGCGTTCCTCAGCCCCGGACATGAACGACGCCGAAGTGCGCAACATCCTGGGTTCGTTCCTGTTCTCCGGTGACGACGTCGACAAACCCGCCGGTGTGCTCTCCGGCGGTGAGAAGACCCGGCTGGCCCTCGCCACCATCGTGGCCTCCAGCGCGAACGTACTGCTCCTCGATGAGCCCACGAACAACCTCGACCCGGCAAGCCGCGCAGAAATCCTCGGGGCCTTGAGCAACTACACCGGCGCTGTTGTGCTTGTCAGCCACGATGAAGGCGCCGTGGCGGCGCTGAACCCGGAGCGGGTTGTGCTGCTGCCCGACGGCATCGAGGACCACTGGAACGAAGACTACCTGGACCTGATTACCCTGGCGTAGGGCGGGCCGCACGTTACCGTACGGCCAGCACTGTGGCTTCGGTGATCCGCTGCAGCTCAACGTAGCTGATGGAGAACATCGAGTTGTGGTCTCCGGCACCGGCCCAAAGAACGGGGTGGGCCGCCAGCGACTGATCGAGCAGCGTCCTGATTTTTTTCGGATGCCCGACCGGTGCGACGCCGCCTACTTCCTGGCCCGTATGTTCGAGCACAAAGCCGGGCGAGGCCCGGCGGATCCTGCCGGCGCCAAGTTCCGCGCTGACCTTTGGGAGATCAACTTTCGCCGCCCCGCTGGCCAGGATCAGCAGCGGCACCCCTTCGAGGTCGAAGACCAGGCTGTTGGCGATGGCGGCGACGTCGCAGCCCAGGGCGGCGGCCGCGGCGGCCGCCGTCGGGACAATCGAGTCGAAAACCGTAACGGTGTCCGCGGCACCGAGCGCGTGCAATGCGTGCTGCACCCTGGCCACGGGCCCCGGCAGCGGGCCGTCCACGCCTCAGAACCCCTGGGCGTCCAGGAGGGCGTCTTCCTCTTCCTCCGCGGTGGCTTGCTTCCGTTTGCGGGGGACCGGACGACGGCGCACGGCAGTGCCGCTGGAATGGGTCGGCCCGCCGTCGGTTTGGGCGTCCTCGGCGTCAATGGCCGCGTTTCGTGCCTGCTGCCTGGCCGCGTACCCGAAGCCGATGAACATCAGCACGCCAAACGCGAACCACTGCAGCGAGTAGGAGAGGTGGGTTCCCTCGTCCGTGGAGGGCTTGGGGAAGGGGAAGGGCATATCCGCCGCGGCCGGGCTCTCTGACGCAAGCTGCCCGTAAGCGCCGCTGAGCAGGGGATACCCCAGCTGGGCGGAATAGGCGGCGAGGTCAATCGAGGCCAGCTGGCCGTCCGGGGCGCCGCGCTGGAGAGCGGGCTCGGCCGGCTTCAGGCGGGCGACGACTGTCACTGTGCCTTGCGGGGGGGCAGGAACCGCGTCGGGGCGTCCCGGGGTGTTGTTGCCGATCGGCAACCAGCCCCGGTCGATCACCACCGTCTCACCGGTGTCCACCCGGAACGGGACAACAACTTCGTAGCCCGGCTGGCCGTTGAGCGGGCGGTTGCGGACCACGCGCTGGCCACCGACGTCGTAGCTGCCCTTCAGTTCCACCTGTGTCCACTCGCGTTCGGGCGCCAGCGCGCTGAACTGGCCCTTGACCTCAGCGAAAGGAACGGGCGCGGCGGAATAGTTCGACGTGACGCGGTTGATGCCGGCCAGGGTCTCCGCCCGGCGATCCATCTGCCAGCGGCCCAAGCCGACGCAGGCCGCGGCAAATATGGCGGCCAGCAACAGGTACCCCAGCCATTTGCTGGAGAACAGAAAACGGTACATTCAGCTTGCCCTGCCTGCCGGGTTCAGTGCCACTGTGTCCTTCCAGAGCCCGCGGGCCTGCAGGTACTCCTCGAACCAGGGCCGGTGTTCTCCGCAGGCCAGCCAGATCTTGCGCCGGTCCGGGGTGTGGATTTTGGGGTTGTTCCAGCGGAGCTGCCATTCAGCGCCGCGCCGGCAGCCCTTCCGGGAGCAGACAGCTTCGGCCGGACCGGCCTCACCGCTGTTTCCGGTCAGGTCAAAGAGGTTCATGATGCGGCCCTTCCGTGTTTCCCGTCGCCGCCGGCGTTTCGCTCTGGAACCTCCGCGGACGCCTGCGTGAGGTCATCATCATCAACGATTTCGCCTTGCAGCAGCGTCATCGACGGGTCCTCCGGCGCCGGGGCAACCGGGCCGCCGGGACCGGTAGGGGCAGCCGGGCCGGCCGCCTCGCCCGGACCGGCGGGCGCTTCAAGCTGAGCCAGTGGCGCATAGTCCAGCAGCGAATCGGAGTGGATCTCGGCCGCATCGCTGCCGTTGGCCACTATAACGGCAAACCAGGGCAGGAACACGGCGCCGACGATCGGGAGGATCTTGAGCCAGCCGTCCACCACAAAAATCAGGACCAGGCACACCATGCGGATACCCATGGCGACGGCGTACTTGATCATCCGCTGGCGCATCTCTTCAGAGTGTGCGGCGGCGGCGTCAGTAATGCTGTGAACCTCGGAGTCACCGGACGGTAGTTCCGGATTCCCGTCCGCAGGTCCACGGGGTCGGTTTTTGAGTGTCAAGGCTGTCAGATCACGCTCCCAGGGCTCAGTTCAATTCTCTCACCAACGACGGGGCCGCCCAAACGCGGGCCCGCCGGGCGCTAAGATCGAAGGCAGGAAAAATCCCGCCCACCAGCGCGGCGCCGGCCGCCGCAGAATTCCGGAGCCCACCATGCCTGAAACAGCCAGCACCGGCCGCAGTGTCCTGATCACCGGCGGAAACCGCGGAATTGGCCTCGCCATCGCCGAAGCGTTCCTCGCCAACGGGGATAAAGTGGCAGTCACCTACCGCAGCGAAGCGGATCTCCCGGCCGGCATTCTTGGCGTTAAGGCCGACGTTACGGACGAAGCATCCGTGGACGCCGCGTTCGCGGACGTGGAGGCGGCCCACGGTGCGGTCGAGGTGCTGGTCGCCAACGCCGGTATCACCAAAGACACCCTCCTGATGCGCATGAGCGAGGACGACTTCACCTCTGTCATCGACACCAACCTTACGGGCGCTTTCCGCGTGATCAAGCGGGCCTCCAAGGGTATGATCCGGGCCCGCAAGGGCCGCGTGGTCCTGATCTCGTCCGTCTCGGGCCTCTTCGGCGCACCGGGCCAGATCAACTATTCGGCCTCCAAGGCCGGCCTCGTCGGCATCGCCCGCTCACTGACGCGCGAGCTGGGCGCCCGCGGTATCACTGCCAACGTTGTGGCACCTGGCTTCATCAACACCGACATGACGGCGGAACTGCCCGAGGCAACGCGGAAGGACTACCTGTCCAAGGTTCCCGCTGCGCGCTTTGCCGAGGCCTCCGAGGTGGCCAACGTGGTCCGCTGGATCGCCAGTGACGAGGCCGCCTACATCTCAGGTGCCGTCATCCCGGTCGACGGCGGCCTCGGCATGGGCCACTAAGCCGGATCCGGACGCGCCGTGGACCCGGCGGGAGCCGCGGCGCCCCCGGCGGTGGTGGCACCGGCCGGGTGGTTCCCGGACGGCACCATTGCGGCGGTGCAGACCGAAGTTCCGGGGAGTGATCCGCGCAGGAGCGGAACCCGTGCCGGCGTCCTCGGCCCTGGTCGGCACTAGCCTGCCGCAGCTTCTTTGTTGACCCCAAACAACTGAAATCACCCGCAGCGCTGGCATGATGGTCTGCAGACCCACCGTTTTTGGACGTTTGGAACAAAGGAGCTCGAATGGGACTGCTGGATAACAAGACCGCAATCGTGACCGGTTCGTCGCGGGGCATTGGCGCTGAGGTAGCCAAGTTCCTCGCCGCCGAAGGCGCCGCCGTCGTGGTGAACTACCGCCAGAAGGCGCCCCGCGCCAACAAGGTGGTTGCGGAAATCGAGGCGGCCGGCGGCCGCGCTGCCGCCGTCGGAGCGGACCTCACCACCCAGGAAGGCGTCCAGGCTCTCGCCAGTGCCGCGATGGAGAACTTCGGTTCCCTCGACATCCTGGTCCTCAACGCCTCAGGCGGGATGGAATCCGGCATGGAGGAGGACTACGCGCTCAAGCTCAACCGGGACGCCCAGGTGAATATGCTTAATGCCGCAGTGCCGTTGCTGCCCGAGGGTGCCCGCGTGGTCTTTGTCACGAGCCACCAGGCGCATTTCATCAACACGGTGCCCACCATGGAGAACTATGAGCCGGTGGCACGCAGCAAGCGCGCCGGTGAAGACGCACTCCGCGAACTCATTCCAAACCTTGCCGAAAAGGGCATCTCCCTTGTCGTCGTTTCCGGCGACATGATCGAGGGAACCGTCACGGCGACTTTGCTGGACCGCTCCAACCCGGGCGCCATCGAAGCCCGCCGCGCCGAGGCCGGACGGTTGTACTCCGTGAAGGAGTTCGCGGCAGAGGTCGCCAAGATGGCCACTGCCGACGTCGAAAGCGGGCACACCGAATACGTCGGCGGGGCCGACTACTTCGACAAGAGCAGCAACTGATGACTGGCTGCTTATGCGGTTAACGGCAAAGGCCGGGGCACCTGCCCCGGCCTTTGCCGCCGCTGCCGCGGTTCAAACGCCGGCGATAAACCGAACAGCGTCGAGATAGGGCAGGTTCACTGCGGCGTCCGCCACCGCCCGGACTGCAGGTTTGGCGTTGAACGCCACCCCGATCCCGGCCGCTTCGAGCATGTCCAGGTCGTTGGCGCCGTCGCCCACAGCAATTGTGTGCTCCATCGGGATGCCTTCTATGGCGGCCCATTCACGCAGGTATTTCTCCTTCGCCGCCCGGTCGATGACCGCACCGAGGACTTTCCCGGTCAGCGCACCATCGGCGATTTCCAGTTCGTTGGCGATCCAGTAATCAAGGCCAAGGCCCTCCGCGATCGGTTCCAGGATCTGGTTAAAGCCGCCGGAGACCACCGCCACCACATGGCCGGCGGCCCGGAAAGCTGCCACGAGCTCGGCCGCGCCGGGACTCAGCGCGACCTCGGCGCGGACATCGTCGACGACGTCGGCTGGCAGCCCGGCAAGCACCGCCACCCGTGCGTGCAGGCTCTGGGCAAAATCCAGTTCTCCTCGCATGGCGGCCTCGGTCACCGCTGCCACTTCTTCGCGCTTGCCGGCGTGCGCCGCGAGCAGTTCAATCACTTCCTGCTGAATGAGGGTGGAGTCCACGTCCAGGATGAGGAATTTCCGCTGCGCATTGCGGAGCGTGGCCGGCACGATCGCCGTGTCGATTCCGGCCGCGCCGTTTGCTGCAACTGCCCGGCGGAGGTCAGCGAGCGCCGCCCCGGACTGGCTCCCGGCAAAGCTCAGGTCCGCCATGTGAACATCAAAACGGCCGTCGCCGGTGCGGGTCTCCGCGTCCAGCGTCAGTCCCGCTGCCGCGAGCAGCGAACGGATCCGCTGCACCTCGGGAAGACTCAGTTTCGGGGCATAGCTCACGGCTGTCACTAACAGGTTCATGGCAGTAATCCTAGCGATCCGGCGGATACGGCTCCGAATTCGTTGCGTCCCGGTGACGCCTCGGCTGGCGGACAACACGGCCCCGGGGTACCGGTTATCAGTCGCCCGGTTTTTTGTCCTAGTGTCTACTCCTATGAGTGATGTTCTTGAAATGGCCGCCGTCAGCGTTGTACGTGGGGCAAAGACCCTCCTGGACAAGGTCGACTGGCAGGTCAAGGAAGGCGAACGTTGGGTGATCCTGGGTCCCAACGGTGCCGGCAAGACCACTCTGCTCCAACTGGCCGCCGCGCGGATACACCCCACGTCCGGGATGGCCGGCATCCTGGAGGAAATTCTTGGCGCCGTCGACGTTTTTGAGCTCAGGCCCCGGATCGGGCTGTCCTCAGCGGCACTGGCCAACCAGATCCCAGGACACGAGAAGGTCCTCAACGTCGTTGTCACGGCAGCCTACGGCGTCACCGGAAGGTGGCGGGAGGGCTATGAGAAAGACGACGAACGCCGCGCTTTCGCCCTCCTGAACGAGTGGGGCATGGGCCCGCTGCTCAACCGGAGCTTCGCTTCCCTCTCCGAGGGGGAGCGCAAGCGGGTCCAGATCGCCCGGGCCCTGATGACCGATCCCGAGCTGCTGCTCCTCGATGAACCCGCCGCCGGGCTCGACCTGGCCGGCCGGGAGGACCTGGTCTACCGGCTAAGCAGCCTTGCCCGCGACGAGGCTGCGCCGGCCATGGTGCTGGTCACGCATCACCTGGAGGAAGTCCCGCCGGGCTTCACCCACGCCATGCTGCTCCGCGACGGCGCCGTGGTGGCCAAGGGCCCGATTGAAGGCGTCCTCACGGCCGCGAACCTGAGTAAAACGTTCGGGCTGCAGCTGGACCTCAGCGTCGTGGCAGGCCGGTACACGGCCACCGCACGCCGCTGAACCGGCGGCTGAGCGCGCGTGGATTTCTTCAATAGCGTCTTCATTTTTTTCGCCGGACTCTGGGCCGGCACCATCAACAGTGTGGTCGGTTCCGGCACCCTGGTGACGTTCCCGGTGCTGATCGCGCTCGGCTACGCGCCCGTGACGGCGTCCATCAGCAATGCGATGGGCCTGGTCGCCGGGAACGCCGCCGGAGCCTGGGGCTACCGCAAGGAATTGTCGGGGCGAGGCAAACAGCTGCTTCGGCTGTTGCCCGCCTCGCTGCTGGGCGGCATCACGGGGGCGTACCTGCTGCTGCATCTGCCGGAAAAGGTCTTCCATTACGCCGCGCCGGCCCTGATTGTGCTGGCTCTGCTGATGGTGGTGTTCCAGCCGCGGCTGCAGCAGTGGGTCAGGGTCCGGGAGCAGAACCCCGAACACGCCATCCGGGACCGCAGCCACGGTGTAATCCTCGTGGGCCTGGTCTACCTCGCCGGTGTCTACGGAGGCTACTTTGTTGCCGCCCAGGGCATCCTGCTGGTCGGGATTCTGGGCATCTTTATGACCGGCACCATCCAGAACGCCAATGCGATGAAAAATATCCTGGTCCTGGGCGTGAACGTCGTGGCAGCGGCCTCCTATTTGCTATTTGCCTTCGGCCGGATCGAATGGGCCGTCGTCGGTTTGATTGCGGTCAGTTCACTGATCGGCGGTTTCGTCGGGTCCAAAGTCGGTCGACGGCTGTCCCCGGTGGTGCTGCGCGGCGTCATCTTCGTTTTGGGCCTGGTGGCCCTCGGTTTTATGATCGCCAACCTCTTCAAGTAGCCCGATGACCGTTGATAGCTTCCGCTGAAATGACCCGCCAGTGACTTTCCACCGCCTCGACTCCGCCGATGACCCCCGGGTCTCGGACTACACCCAGCTCACGGACGTGCACCTGCGCAAGCTCCGCGAACCCGCAGAGGGTATGTATATCGCGGAGTCTTCCCGGGTACTGCGCCGGGCCCTCGCCGCGGGGCACCGGCCCCGTTCCTTCTTCCTGGCCGACAAATGGCGTGCAGACCTCGCGGACATTTTTGAGCAGTACCCGGACGTTCCCGCCTACATCGGTTCCGCGGCCCTGCTGGAGGACATCACCGGTTTCCACCTGCACCGCGGCGCGATGGCTGCCATGCAGCGCCCCGAACCTGTGCCGCTGCCCGAGCTCCTCGCCGGGGCACACCGGGTCGCCGTGCTGGAGGACATTGTGGACCACACAAACGTGGGCGCGATTTTCCGTTCAGCGGCGGCCCTGGGGGTCGACGCCGTCCTGATCTCGCCGCGCTGCGGGGACCCGCTGTACCGCCGCAGCGTCAGGGTCAGCATGGGGGCGGTGTTCCAGGTGCCGTGGGCCCGGCTGGAGGACTGGCCGGGGGACCTGCGGGTACTCCGCAGCCATGGCTTTACCGTGGCAGCCATGGAGCTCACGGACGACGCCGTGGACCTGGACGATCTGGCTGCGCGGCAGCCGCAGAAACTCGCCCTGGTCCTCGGTACCGAGGGCGCCGGGATGAGCGCGTCCACTCTCGCCGCCGTCGATCTCGCCGTCAAAATCCCGATGCGCGCCGGCGTTGACTCGCTCAACGTCGCTGCTGCCTCCGCCGTAGCCTTCTGGGAGCTTCGTCCGCGCGGTTGAACAGCATCACCTGCCAGGCGGCGAAGGCGCCGGCTTTCCGCTATGATTGATAGCTGGCCGTCCGGTGCATTCCGCTGGCCATCCCATTCATACCTGGCAACTGGCAAAATCCAGTTGTGCGAACAAAGGTCCAATTATGAAGTCTGATACTCACCCGAAGTACGAAGCTGTTGTTTTCAACGACCTGGCTTCCGGCGTCAAGTTCCTGACCAAGTCCACCGTGTCTTCCAAAAAGACCATCGAGTGGGAAGACGGAAACACCTACCCGGTTATCGACGTCGAAATCTCCTCCGAGTCCCACCCGTTCTACACGGGCAAGCAGCGCATTATGGACTCTGCAGGCCGCGTCGAGCGCTTCAACGCTCGCTTCAAGGGCTTCGGCGGCAAGAAGTAACTTCTTCTCCCCAAGGTCTTTTGGAAAAGCCCGCACCGGTGACGGTGCGGGCTTTTTGCGTCCCGGGCAGTGCGGCGCTGCAGCGTGGTTGCGGTGCGGTCACCGCGTGGCAGGATTAAGGACATGACGTCCCCCTCCCCATCCCCGGCCCCCCGTTCCACCTCCCCTGACGACGACGGCCGCCGGCACGGGGAGTACAAGGTCCCCGGCGGCAAACTGGTGGTGGCCGATTTCGACGTCGTTGACGGCATGCTCGCGAACGTCTCACTCAGCGGGGACTTCTTCCTGGAACCCGATGAGGCGCTGCTGGAGATCAACCGGGCACTCACCGGCCTCGCCGCGGACACCAGTGCTGCGGACCTCGCGGCCGCGGTGGCGGCGGCCCTGCCGCCGGACGCCGTCCTGTTCGGTTTTTCCGCCAACGCGATAGCGGTCACGGTCCGGCGCGCCCTCGCTAAGGCCACCGGCTGGGGGGACCACCATTGGAACATCATCGCCCCGTCCGTGCTGCCCACCCGGATCAACGTTGCCTTGGACGAGGTGTTGACGGAAGAAGTTGGCGCGGGGCGCCGCAACCCCACCCTGCGCTTCTGGGACTGGGAAGAACCGTCAGTCGTGATCGGTAGTTTCCAGTCGTTCCGCAACGAACTGGATCCCGCCGGCGTCGAACGCCACGGCATCAGTGTGGTCCGCCGGATCAGTGGAGGGGGAGCGATGTTTATGGAGGCAGGCAACTGCATCACGTACTCCCTGTACCTGCCGCAGAGCCTGGTGGACGGCATCAGCTTTGCCGATTCCTACGGTTTCCTCGACGCCTGGGTGATGTCAGCCCTTGAGAAGGTCGGGATCAGCGCCTTCTACGTGCCGCTCAACGACATCGCCACCGAGCAAGGCAAGATTGGCGGTGCGGCGCAGAAGCGGCTCGCGAACGGCGGCATGCTGCACCACGTGACCATGAGCTACGACATCGATGCGGACAAGATGGTCGACGTCCTGCGGATCGGCAAGGAGAAGCTTTCCGACAAGGGCAGCCGGAGCGCAAAAAAGCGGGTCGACCCGCTCCGGCGGCAGACCGGGCTGAGCCGCGCCGAAATCGTCGCGGCCATGATCGATGTCTTCGCCGAACGCTACGCCGCGACTCCCTCGGAAATCACCCACGCCGAGCTCGCGGCCGCGCACCAGCGGGTTGAGGACAAGTTCGGCACCGCGGAGTGGCTGCACCGGGTGCCCTGAGCCCAGCTGCGCCCGGCGGTCCCGGGTCAGCCGCGGTCCCGGCCCGTACGGGCCTCCGCGGTACTGGCCTATACGGTGCGGGCCTGTGCGGTCAACGACCGGTGCAGGTGGCTGCGCTGTTCGATGATGATCCGCCGCAGCGCCCGCGGTGCATCCGGGTGGCCGGCAAGCCACTGGTCCGTCCGGACAATAACGGCGTTCGTATCTGCAGTGCCGGCGTCCAGATCCTGACCTGCCGGGTAGAGCCCGCGGACAATCCGGCTGGCTATTTCGATGCTGCGCCCGGCCCAGACGTCCTCCAGTGCGTCGAAATACCGGTCCGCGAACGGCTCCAGCAGCGGCGCCGGTGCCGTGGTGAAACCGGTGATCGTTGCGCTCAGCAACTGGTTGGACAGCGAGTTGCCATGCACCGCCTCGCGCCAGGCTGCCTCTTTCACAGCCGCCTCGGGGCGGGCTGCGAGGGCGGTGGCGTGCCCGGCCCTCCCGGCGGCGGTGTTGTCCCGGGCCAGCTCCGCGTCGAGCCGGGCGGGTGTGGCCTCGCCGTTGGCGGCCAGTGCGTGCCAGAAGTTCCAGCGGAGCTCCGCATCCACGGACAGGCCTTCAACGACGGTGCTGCCGTCCAGGATGCCGCGCAGCAGGTCAAGCAGGCCGCTGCTGTGGCGGCTGGTTGTGGCGACCGTGCGGGCCCACGCCAGCTGCTGGTCGGATCCCGGCGCGGCCCGCAGCAGTTCGTCCGCAGCGAGCGTCAGGAAGCCGTGGCGGACGGCGTCCCGCCCGGCCGCGGGGACGTAACGTTCGATCGCGGTGGCGGCGTTGCCCAGGACGGTCAGGAGCACGCCGATCCCGGACTCCGCGGGCCCGAAGCGCTTGACGGCGTCCACGTAGAGGGACGCCGGAGTGACCGCGTCTCGGGCCGAGTCCCACAGTGCCGTCCAGCACAGGGCACGGGCCATCGGGTCGCTGAGCGCGCCGAGGGAGGACCGCACGGTGGCTTCCGAGCGGGGGTCCAGGCGGACCTTGGCGTAGCTAAGGTCCTCGTCGTTGACCAGCAGCAGGGCCGGCCGTAGCTTGCCGGTGAGGGACGTCACCTCGGTGTGTGCCCCGTCGACGTCAATCTCGACGCTGTCGGTCCTGACCAGGGCACCGTCTTCGTCCGCGTTGTAAAGGCCGATCTTCAGCCGGTGTGGGCGCGGCTCCTGCCGGCCCGTGGCCGGGTCTTCGGCATCCTGGCGAAGCGTCACAGTACCGATGACGCCGTCGCGCTCCTCGATCTCACTGCGGAGGGTGGAAATGCCGGAGGTTTGCAGCCACTGACGGGCCCAGCCCGCCAGGTCCCGGCCGGAGGCGGCGCCCAGCGCGGCGAGCAGCTCGGCCAGGGTCGTATTCCCGTAGGCGTGATCCTTGAAATACTGGCGCGAGCCGGCCACAAAGGCCTCGAAGCCCACGTAGGCGACGAGCTGTTTGAGTACCGAGGCGCCCTTGGCGTAGGTGATCCCGTCAAAGTTCTGCTTGGCGGCCTCGAGGTCGGGGATGTCCGCGACGATCGGGTGCGTGGTCGGCAGCTGGTCCTGCATGTAGGCCCAGGCCTTGCGGTTGTTGGCGAAGTTCACCCAGGCCGTGGCCCAGTCCGTGGTCCGGTCCACGCCAAGGGTTCCCATGTAGTCGGCAAAGGACTCTTTGAGCCACAAATCGTTCCACCACTGCATAGTGACGAGGTCCCCGAACCACATGTGGGCCATTTCGTGCAGCAGCGTGTTGGCGCGGGCCTGGTACTGCGAATCGGCGGCCCGGGAGGTGAAGACGTAGCCTTCCGTAAAGGTCACCAGCCCCGGGTTCTCCATGGCGCCAAGGTTGTATTCGGGCACAAACGCCTGGTCGTATTTCCCCCACGGGTACGGGAAGTCGAAGAGCCGGTTGAAGAAATCCAGGCCGTTCCTCGTGAGCGCGAACAGCACCTCCGGGTCGAAGGACGGTGCCATCGACGCCCGGCAGTAGAGGGCGAGCGGGACAACCAGGCTGCTCCCGTCGGCCAGGGTACCCTTCCAGGAATCCTCGGCTTTGAAATATGGGCCGGCCAGCACCGTCGTGATGTACGTGGACATCGCTTTGGTCGGGGCGAAGTCCCAGCGGCTCACGTCCGGCTCGCCCGCCACGGGCGTCCGCCGGGTCTCGATGCCGTTGGAGGACACCTGCCAACGCGACGGCGCCAGAACGTGAAAGGTGAATTCGGCCTTGAGGTCGGGCTGTTCGAAGTTGGCGAACACGCGGCGGGCGTCGGCCGGCTCGTACTGGGTGTACAGGTAACATTCGTCATCGGCCGGATCGAAGAAACGGTGCATACCCTCCCCGGAGGTGCTGTACAGCGCGGTCCCGGTGACGGCGACCTGGTTCTCCGACTGCAGGTTCTCCAGCCGGATCCGGGACCCGTCCACAACGTCGGCAACGGCGAGCCGGTTGCCGTTCAGGGAAATGCTCTGCACCTCGCCGATGAAGTCAAGGAACGTTGAGCGGCCCGGTTCACGGGCGGAGAAGGTGATGACGCTGCGGCTTGTGTAACCGTCGACGTCCGCATCAGCGGCCGCCCGGACATCCAGGGTGACATCGTAGCTGTGGGTGGCAATCAGGGCGGATCGGTCGGCGGCTTCATCGCGGCGCAGGTTCTGGTTCGACACCCCGCTATCTAATCATGAGGAACGCGGCGCCAAGTCCCAGCGCCGCGATCAGCAGCCAGGACGCGAGGGCGGCCAGCAGCGCCCGTGCACCGGTGTGCAGCAGCTGACCCACCCGCACCGCAGAGCCGAGGCCGAACAGCGCCATCCCCAGGACCACGTCCTGGAGCACCGCGGCGCCCTCGAGGATGCCGGGGGCCAGCCAGCCCGTGCTGCGCAGGGCTGCGAGGGCCACAAAACCGAGCACAAACAGCGGTACGATCGGCGGCCGCTTGAGTCCGTCCCCGGCGTCGGCGCGGCTGCGGTGGTGCAGCCCCGCGGCGGCGACGATGGGTGCCAGCAGGATCACCCTGGTGAGTTTTACGACGACGGCGATGGCCAGTGCGCCCGCTCCGGCGGTCTGCGCCGTGGCCACCACCTGTCCCACGTCATGCACGGAGGCTCCGGTCCAGGCCCCAAAGACCTCAGGGCTCAGTCCCAACGGCCGAATCAGCAGCGGCAGCACACCGATGGCCAGGGTGCCGCACAGGGTTACGAGGGCCACCGGCAACACGGTGTCCGGCTGCCGGATCCGGCGCACCGCGGCCATCGCCCCGATGGCCGAGGCGCCGCAGATGGCAAAACCGGTCGCAATCAGCAGGGAGACCTGGGGTGGCAGGCGAAAGAGCCTGCTGATGACATACGTCCCGGCGAAGGCGGCCAGCACAACGCCGGTGATGAGCAGCAGTGCGGCCCAACCAAGACCGAGTACATCCACCAGGCTGACTTTCAGGCCCAGGATCACGATTCCGGCGCGCATCAGGTGTTTGCCGGCGAAGTCCAGCCCCGGCCGCCCGGGCCCGGCGGACCAGGCGCCCAGGCCGGGGATATTTGCGGCCAGGAGCCCGAACACAACTGCCAGCGTCATGGCCGGGAGCGCCGGCACTTGGGTGTGGACCGCGAGGGCCAGGGCGACGGCGGCCGCGGCGGCCAGCAGCCCCGGCAGCAGCCTGCTCAGGCGACCGGCAGCCGGGAGCGATGGATGAGGGAAGTGAGGCACCTATCCACTGTCCCGCAAGTGCCCGAAAAAAGCCGTCACCGCCACGTCGGCAGCACCGAGGGCAGCCCGCAGCCCGAGCCCGAACTGCTCCCCGCGCCCGGACGCGCCGCGCTCAGCGGGCGCGGAAATGATTTCGCAACAAAAAGGTGGTTGTCTAGTGTCCATGTCTGACCTATTCCTGGATTACTCGGTGGCCGCCGAACGCACCGGCGCCTACGACGAGATGTTTACCCCCGGGCAACAGCCCCGGCAGTCGTACGGGCAGGTTGCCGGCGCCCTGCGGGAACTTTCGCTGGCCGATGTCACTGCCCGGGCAGATTCCATGGCGCGGACCTTCCTGGACCGCGGCGTTACGTTCGACTTTGCGGGGGAGGAACGGCCCTTTCCGCTGGACATCGTGCCGCGGGTGATCCCGGCCGATGAGTGGACCGTGCTGGAGAAGGGTGTGGCGCAGCGCGTCCGGGCCCTCGAAGCGTTCCTCAACGACGTCTACGACAAGATGACGGTAGTGGCCGACGGCGTCATCCCGCGCCAGCTCGTCACAACCAGCGCACACTTCCACCGCCAGGTGCACGGCTTTGAACCGGCCGGCGGTGTCCGTGTCCATGTCTCCGGCATCGACGTGGTCCGCGACGCCGCAGGAACTTTCCGGGTCCTGGAGGACAACGTCCGCGTCCCCTCGGGGGTCAGCTACGTCCTGGAGAACCGCCGCGCCATGGCCAAAGGCCTGCCGGAGGCCTTTGGCCAGCAGCTCATCCGGCCGGTCGAGGAGTACCCGCGGCGGCTGCTCTCCGCCCTGCGCAAGACGGCACCGTCCGGCGTCGATGACCCGACAGTCGTCGTCTTGACCCCCGGCGTCTTTAACAGTGCCTACTTCGAACACACCCTGCTCGCCGGCCTGATGGGCGTCGAACTCGTCGAGGGCCGGGACCTGATCTGCCGCGGCAACCGCGTCTACATGCGCACTACCGCCGGCGAGCAGCGCGTGGACGTGATCTACAAGCGCATCGATGACGAGTTCCTGGACCCGCTGCAGTTCCGCGCCGACTCGATGCTCGGCTGTCCGGGCCTGGTCAACGCCGCACGGGCCGGCGGCGTGACAATTGCCAACGCCGTGGGTAACGGCGTCGCCGACGACAAGCTGGTCTACAGCTACGTCCCGGACCTGATCCGCTATTACCTCAGCGAAGAACCCGTGATCGCCAATGTGGACACCTTCCGGCTGGAGGAGAAAGCGGCCCGCGAAGAGGTCCTTGACCGGCTGGCCGAACTCGTAGTCAAGCCCGTGGACGGCTCCGGCGGCAAGGGACTGGTGATCGGTCCGGATGCTTCCCGGGAGGAACTTGAGGCCCTGCGCAAACGCGTTATCGCGGACCCCAGGGGATGGATCGCGCAGCCGGTCCTGCAGTTGTCCACCGTTCCCACGCTCAGCGGCGACAAGTTCGGCCCGCGGCACGTGGACCTGCGTCCCTTCGCCGTCAACGACGGCGACGACGTCTGGGTGCTGCCCGGCGGCCTGACCCGGGTGGCACTGAAGGAGGGCTCCCTGATTGTGAACTCCAGCCAGGGCGGCGGTTCCAAGGACACCTGGGTGCTGGCGGATTCCCCCGAAGTGCCGGTGGAGACCCTCCCGCGTCCGGCCATCGAGGTCCGCGAGCGGGTCTCGGTCTGGCCTGTAGAGAGCAACTGGCGCGACAGCCAGAAGGAGCAGCAGCAATGACCAGAGGCACCATGTCGATCGCTTTTCCGCTGACCCGTCCTTTTTATGTTTCCGATGCGCCGGAGGTAACCGCCCATGCTTAGCCGTATCGCCGAGTCACTGTTTTGGATCGGCCGCTATGTGGAACGGGCCGACGGAACCGCGCGGATCCTGGACGTCCACCTGGAGCGCCTGAATCACCTTCCGATGGAGGAACAGCGCAGCGTCGCGCAGGAGCTCCTTGCCGTGATGGGCGCCCGGGCACAGAGTGAGGACTTCGGCCTCCCCGAACTGCTCAACGCCCTCGCGTACGACAAACAAAGTGCCACGTCGATTGCCGGTTCACTCGGTGCGGCGCGGGAAAACGCCCGCCGGGCCCGGGAAACGGTGTCCTCAGGCCTCTGGGAAAGCCTCAACACGACCTACTACGGGCTCAACCAGCACCGCAAGGACGTTGTGGGCACCTACCGCTTTTGCAACTGGGTGCTGGAGCGGACCGCCATGGTCAGCGGACTCGCGGACACCACGGTCAGCCACGACGAGAGCTGGCAGTTCCTGGTCCTGGGCCGCTCGCTGGAACGCGCGGACATGACAGCGCGGATGCTCTCCACCCGGGACGTCCTTTCGGCCGGCATGTCCTGGGTGAACATGCTCCGCTGCGCCGGTGCCTACGAATCCTTCCTGCGGACCCGCCGGGCGGCTTTCGGCGATCAGCATGCCGCCGAGTTCCTGCTCTTGGACCGGCTGTTCCCCCGGTCCATCGTCTATGCGCTGCGGGACGCGGATGAGTGCCTCGCCATGCTGGACCCTTCGGCCCAGCGCGTTGGCTTTATCAACGACGCCCGCCGGATCGTGGGGCAGGCCCGGACGTTCCTGGAGTTCCACCGGACCGACGACCTGATGTCCGAACTTCCGGAGCACATGGAGCGCGTCCAGAAGGCCGTCTCGCAGGCCTCGGACGCCATTTCCCGTAAGTACTTCAATCAGGCAGACGAACTGGCCTGGGTGGGAGAAGTTTCATGACCCGGCTGAGCATCATCCACAAGACCGCGTACAAGTACAACAAGCGCGTTACGCTCTCGTACAACGAAGCCCGCATGACCCCGCTGACGGACCCCCAACAGGTGGTGCTGGAGTCCTCGCTGAAGGTTTCACCGTCACAGGCGGCCCTGAGCAGTTACCGCGACTACTGGGGCACCCGGGTGACCGCCTTTGACATGCAGATGCCGCACGAGCACCTGGAGGTCCTGTCCACCACAACCGTGGAGGTACACCGGGCGGAGCGGGTCCCGGCGGAGGCGGACATTGTGGGCTGGAAGGTTCTTGGCGCCGCGGAAACGCTCAACAAGTTCAGCGACTGGATTCCGCAGTCCCAGCTCACCGGCCCGGGCGCCGAAGTGCTCGGGATCATCCCCGGCGTGGTGGGGGACCGCAATCCGCACGAGGCGGCGATGGCTGTCTTTGGCTGGATGCGCGGGGAAATGACCTACATGAAGGGCACCACCGGAGTCACCACAAACGCCGAGGAAGCCTGGGGCCAGCGCCAGGGCGTCTGCCAGGACCTGGCGCACCTTGCCATCGGCGCGCTGCGCAGCCGGGGGATCCCTGCCCGCTACGTGTCCGGTTACCTCCACCCGCGCTCGACGGCGGAACTCGGCGAGCCGGTGGCCGGGCAGTCGCACGCTTGGCTGGAGTGGTGGGACGGTGAATGGCGCAGTTGGGACCCCACCAACCACAAACCGGCGGGCGACCTCCATGTCACAGTGGCGAGGGGCCGTGACTACCGCGATGTGGCACCGCTTAAGGGCATCCTGTCCGGCGGCGGAGGCTCAGCACTCAATGTCAGCGTCGAAATCACCCGGCTGGCCTGATTCCCGGCACCCCACCCGGTTGCCCTCTCAGTTGCGGCTGCTCCGGTAGCCCCGGGGTCAGCACAGCCGACGGGCATCCCTGGGGAGGGGCTATTCGAGTCCGGAGCGGGTGGCGTCATCCAGTGGTGTCCACCAGGTCAGGGGCGGAACCACTTTAAACCGGCGTCCGGTCACCGAGTCAGGGGTGATCCGGACAAAGTGTTCCTTTTTGCCCGCTTGCCAGGGGAACAGGAGCAGCCCCACGGTGTCCAGAACCTCCTCCACGTTCTGCACCGGGGCCGCCTGGCCCTTGATCACCACGCTCCACGCGATGCCGCTGTCGGCGTCCACCCCATCTGCCTCCACCGCCACCGGTGTGTCGCCGGTGGCAGCCTGCAGCTTGGTGCCGTCAGCCGTGCGGAAGACCAGGGTACCGTGGTCCACCTTGTAATTAATCGGGAATATGTCGGGATGGCCATCCACCCAGACGGCCAGCCTGCCAACGGTCACGCCGCGTAGCAGCCGCCAGCATTCGTGGTGGTCCAGGTTCTCAACTTCATGTGCCTGCTGGGTTTTTTCCGGCTTCGGGTCAGTACTCATGTCAGCGACCCTACGTCAGGTACTGGGCAGCCGATAGGGCAAAAGGTCACAATCCGAAGCTCCATCGTTGGGCTCCGAGGGCCGATGCGCCAGCATCAGGGTAGTCTGGCATCACCGTCGCCAGCGCGGACGACAGTTGTGTTCGTTGTATCGAATTGGGGCCATGAGCATGCATTCAGCAGGGAACCGTCCGGACCAGACCACCGCCGAGCCAGAGCCCATGATTGACGACACGTTCAAGGGGTTCGTTTCCCGGGCAGAGGAACTGCTCCAGTCCCAGGAACGGATGGCCGGCCTGTTGGAGGCCGTGGTCGCTATTGCCGAGGACCTCAGCCTGGACGCCGTCCTGGAAAGGGTCGTCCAGTCCGCCTGCCGCTTGCTCCGGGCCCGCTTTGGGGCCCTGGGAGTCATCGGCGATGACCGGGCCCTCAGCCACTTCATCACTGTCGGCATCGACGAAGAACTGGCCCACCGGATCGGACCCCTTCCTACCGGGCACGGGGTCCTGGGCCTGCTGATTTCCGATCCCCGCCCGCTCCGCCTTCATGACCTGCGCAGCCATCCTGAATCCTATGGATTCCCGGCGGACCATCCGCCCATGAACTCCTTCCTCGGCGTCCCGGTGCGGGTCCGGGACGTCGTTTTCGGCAACCTCTATCTGACCGAAAAGGAGGACGGCAGCGACTTCACTGCAGAAGACGAGGGTCTCGCCGTCGCTTTGGCGGCCGCCGCGGGGGTTGCCATTGAGAATGCCCGGCTCTACGACGACGCCCGGCGCCGGGCCCGCTGGCTGGAAGCCTGCATGGACGTCTCGGGGCTGATGCTCAGCAATGACCGCGACTACACCTTCGGCGGATTGGACCCCATCGCAAGCCGGGCCCTCCAGGAGTCCGGCTCGCAGCTCGCAATGCTGGTGGCACCCGCTGCCGGCGGCCGAGGCTATCTTGTCGCCGGGGTGGCAGGAGCGAAAAGTGCGCAGTTCTCCGGCCGGTCGCTCACACTGGATTTGCCCTTGCTGGAAAGTGTCCTCGACGGCGGCGAGCCTGTTGTACTCGATGACGCCTCCGCCCTGTTCGGCGGGATCGACGGCGGAATCACCGGCCCGCTGCTGGCGGTGGCGCTGAGCACCCAGGGCGCCCATCACGGACTCCTGATCCTGGTCCGGGACACGGATTCTTTGCAGTACGCCCGGACCGACATCGAGATGGGCGCCGTCTTCGGCTCCCACGTTGCCCTCGCCCTCGAACTGGCCCGCGTGCACCGGCTCCGGGAAGAACTGCTGGTATTCACGGACCGGGAACGCATCGCCCGGGACCTGCACGACCTGGTGATCCAGCGCTTGTTCGCGGCCGGACTGAGCGTCCAGAGCCTGACCCGCTTTACCAAGGACGAACTCGCGACCGATCGGATCCGCACCATCACCGGCGAACTTGACGAAGCGATCCGCAGCCTGCGGGACACGATCTATTCGCTCAAGAGCAGCAGCAGCGAAACCGAGTTGCTGAGCGGACGGATCCGCCGGGTGGCACGCAGCTCGGCGAAGTCCATGCCGTTCGCACCCAGCCTGACCATCACCGGACCGGTGGACGCCGTCACCCCTGATAAAGCGGACAATGTTGTGGCTGTGGTGTCGGAGGGCCTCAGCAACGCACTTCGGCATTCCGGCGCCGACGCCATCTCCGTGTCGGTAGGTGTCGTCAAAGGCAGGGTGACAGTGGTCATCACGGACAACGGAGCAGGCTTCACCGAACCCGGAAAACGCCGGGGTTTGGCCAACCTTGAGGACCGTGCCCGGATGCTGGACGGCAGCTGCACCATCACGAGCGCTCCGGACGCCGGCACCAGCCTTGAATGGTCCGTGCCGCTATAGCAGTAGCCGTCGCGGGCAGTGATCGCGGTTCGAGGCCCGCCGGCTAACGGACGCTGTGGGGTCGGTGTGCTTCCGCGTGGCTTCCTTGCGGTGCCGGCGACGCGGGGCTCGCGATAAACACCGCAGCCTGCGTCCGCCGTTCAAAGCCCAGCTTGGCCAGCAGTGACGAAACGTAGTTTTTGACGGTCTTCTCGGCGAGGAACATCTCCGCTGCAATCTGGCGGTTGGTGAGCCCACCGCCCACCAGCTCCAGTACCCGCCGCTCCTGCGGCGTCAGGGAGGCAGTCCTGGGGTCCACATCTTCGGCCGCCACCAAGCTGTCCACGATTCCGGCGGCGACGCCCTCCGCGAAGAGGGACTCGCCGGCAGCAGCCCGGCGCAGCGCCCCGATCAGGTCAGTGCCACCGATCTCCTTTAGGACATAGCCGCTCGCGCCCGCCAGAACCGCTCCGCGCAGTGCTTGCTCGTCGTCGTAGCTCGTCAGAATAATGCAGTTCAGCGACGGGTCCACCGAACGTACGTCGCGGCAGACCTCAATTCCGGTCCCGTCCGGCAGACGGGCGTCCAGGACGCAGACGTCAGGATGGAGGGCCGGAATGCGCCGGGTCGCCTCGACGGCGGAACCCGAGCTGCCCACCACCAGGAAGCCCTCACCCTCGAGGAGCTCCTGGAGCCCGCGCCGGACGAGTTCGTGGTCATCAAGGATAAAGACCCGGATAACGGCCGGTGCCCCGTCGGCTGCAGTGAGACCTGCGTCTGCCCAGGCAATCATGATTCTCCTGTCCGGCGGCTTATGCTGCCGTGTATGGTGCGGATACTCCGAGGCCCGCTCCGACGATTATGCCGGCGCGGGATTCCCAGACTCCCCATTGTCCGCTCCGGCCGCCGGTTCCGTTCCCAACGACTGCCATTCTTCTCCGTGTCCCGGGACCGGACAAGGGTCCTAGGTCCCGCAGGGACAGTTCCGGCGTGTGTTGCCCATGCCTTTTGGCCCTAGGCGCTGCTGCGGCCAGCAGGTCATGGTAGGCAGGACGTGCCAGTTGTATACCGAAGGGATCTGCCATGACCGAAGCCACCAAAGTCCGGACCATTGTGGTGGGAGTCGACGGTTCCGATGCATCGGTTGAAGCCCTGCGCCAGGCCCAGAGCCTCGCCGCAGCGCTCTCCGCGACGGTTGTGGCGCTGGCCTGCTGGGACGTCCCCCCGGTCTACGACGGATATGTCGCCATGGGCATCGACGACTTCGATGTCCGCGCCGATGAAATCCTGCAGGAAGCCGTGGAGAAGGCGTTCGGGGCGGACATCCCCGCCAACCTCGAAACCCGACTCGTCCAGGGCCACCCCCGCCATACCCTGCTTGAGGCCAGCCGGAGCGCCGAACTGCTGGTGGTAGGGCGCCGGGGCCATGGCGGCTTCGGCGGACTGCTCATCGGTTCGGTCAGCTCCGCCCTGGTGGCACACGCCCACTGCCCGGTGCTGGTGGTCCATTCCCCGGAACCCAAAGCTGCGAGGTAGCGCCCGCAGGCTCCAGCCCGGTGGCAGCTACTCGAAAGCTACTCGAAAGAGGCCCGGCGGGGATCAGAGAGGCGGGTGTTCCACAGATCCGGGTTCCTCACGGTGAACCGGCGACCCGTCAAGGCCTTGGGGGAGAGCCGCACATAGTAGCCCTTGTCGCCCGGCTGCCACGGCTCAAGGAGGCGGGCGTCGACGGCGTCCTTGTCCTCTTGGCTCTCAATCAGCTGCGCCTCGCCGCGGGCAACAACACTCCACGCCTGCTGTTCGTGGGCGTCGTAGCCATCGATCTCAAAGGCGATCGGCTTCGCCGTCATCGCCGCCCAGAGTTTGGTGCCACCGGCGGTGCGAAAGACGATCGAGCGGCGGTCCAGCGCAAAGTTCACCGGAAATATCTCCGGGTGCCCATCCACAATCAGGGCGATCCGCCCCACCACTTCCGTGTCCAGCAGGACCCAGCACTGGTCAATGGACAGCCCGAATTCGGGCGCGGGCGTCGTCTCTGTATTCATGTGCACCAACGTTACTGGCACTGCCGGGAACCCATTAGGGCCATAGGGCCCGGACCCTCCCGGCACCGGCGTGAAACCAGCCCGCGCTCACCACGGACTAGGCTTGTAGTCCTTCAGGAAGACGCCGAACTGGTCCTCGCCGGACTCGCCCACCACAATCGGGTCGTAGACCCGGGCGGCCCCGTCGACCAGATCCAGGGGAGCGTGGAAACCCTCCTCCATCAGGCGGACCTTGGTGTAGTGCGGGCGCTCATCGGTGATCCAGCCGGTATCGACGGCGGTCATCAGGATACCGTCCGCGTCCAGCATCTCCTGGGCGCTGGTCCGTGTCATCATGTTCAGCGCCGCTTTGGCCATATTGGTGTGCGGGTGGCCGGGGCCCTTGTAGGCTCGGGCGAACTGGCCCTCCATGGCACTGACATTGACGATGTACTTCCGCCGGGCGGTTGAGCGTTTCATCGCCCCTCGAAGCCGGCTAACCAGCAGGAACGGCGCGGTGACGTTGCACAACTGGACCTCCAGCATTTCCAGGGGATCCACCTCGTCCAGCACCTGGGTCCAGCTGTTGATACTGGCCAGGTCCGGGACCAGGCCGCCGGCGTCGATGGCGGTGCCGGAAGCGATGCGCTCCAAGGATGCGGAACCCGCGGACAACGCCAGCGAGGTGATGGCGTCTCCAGCCAGCACCGGGTGCTCCAGGACGGTGCTGGCGAGGGCCAGCGGGTGCTTGTCGTGGGCGTGGCCGAAGGTGACTAGTTCCGGGCCGCCATTGGCCGCCTGGAGCGCCGCGGGGAGGGGTTCATCCTCGGCGTCGACGAGCGGCTGATAGGCATTGCCGGAGCGCCGGACGGTTTGGGCTGCGTTGTTGATAATGATGTCCAGCGGACCCGCCGCCTCGAGCGAATCGGTCAGTGCCATCACCTGGGAGGGGTCGCGGAGGTCAATCCCAACGATCCTGAGCCGGTGCAGCCATTCGCTGCTGTCTTCCATCGCGGCAAAGCGGCGGGCAGCGTCCTTGGGGAAACGGGTGGTGATGGTGGTGTGGGCGCCGTCGCGGAGCAACCGCAGCGCAATGTACATACCAATCTTCGCCCGGCCGCCGGTCAGCAGGGCTGCGCGTCCGGTCAGGTCGGTCCGTGCGTCCCGCTTACTGTGGCTGAAGGCGGCGCAATCAGGGCACAGCTGGTGGTAGAAAGCATCCACCTGGGTGTAATGCTGCTTGCAGATATAGCAGGGCCTGGATTTGATCAAGTGCCCGGCAATCTCGCCGGTGGCCGAGGGCGCGAGTTTGTTACCGCGGGTTTCGTCGTCGATCCGGTCCGGGGCCGCCGTAGCGGTCTGTGCGATCACGGCACGGTCCGCTTCGGCGATCATGTCCCGCTTACTGACCCGGCGGTGCCGCTTCACGGCCTTGAACATCTTCCCGGTGGCGCGGCGCACCGAGACGTAGTCCGGGTGCTCCTCGTCGTAGACGTGGATGCTGTTCAGGACCTTTAGGCAGGCCCGGATTTCCTCGGGAGTCAGATCGGACGGCACATCGGGAGAGCTCATTGCCCCAATTTTACAGCCTGACGGGAGCCCGGACCGACGCCGGTACCGGGCTCCCGGCGCAGCAGCGCCGGATCAGTGGGCTTCGGTCGGCTGTGGAGCAGCCACGCCCACCGCGGCAGCCTGCACTTCGGCTACCTTGTGCACGGATTCACGAAGCGCGGGCCAGTTTTCCGTGGCAGCCTTGACTGCGTTCGGCACCAGGATCAGGTTGGCGGCGGCCAGGGCGCGTTCAGCTTCGCCGGGTTCGGGAACATGCTGGCCCTTCGACAGGACAGTGATGCCGGAGTCTGTGACTTTGAATCCGCGGGCCCGGTCCAGATCGTGGTCGAGGCCGATCGCGGCACCCGCCGGGACCTTGACGTTTTTGTCGATGATGGCGCGCTTGACGACTGCGCCGGAGCCAATGGTGACCTTATCCATCAGCACCGAGTCGAGGACCCGGCTGGAGGTGCCGACGTAGACGTCGTTGGAGAGAACTGAGCCCTCCACGATGCCGCCGGAAATCACGGTGCCGCTGGCAACGATGGAATCCATCGCTGTGCCGACAGTGTTTTTCTGGCCGCGGACGAACTTGGCCGGCGGGGAAATGCTTTGCCGCGTGTAGATCGGCCATTCGGAGTTGTACAGGTTGAATACTGGAACGGGAGAGATAAGGTCCATGTGCGCATCGTAAAACGAGTCGATGGTGCCCACGTCGCGCCAGTAGGTGCGGTCGCGTTCCGTGGAGCCCGGGATCTCATTCAGGGTGAAGTCGTAGACGCCGGCTTCGCCCTGGTCAACGAAGTAGGGAATGATGTCCCCGCCCATGTCGTGTTTGGTATCAAGTCGCTCGGCATCGAGGTGCAGGGCCTCGACCAGGGCGTCGGTGCTGAACACGTAGTTGCCCATGGAGGCGAGGAACTGGGTGGGGTCGGCGGCGAGCCCCGGGGTGGTGGCGGGCTTCTCGACGAACGCGGCAATCTTCCCCGGATTATCCGGGTCCACTTCGATCACACCGAACTGGTCGGCCATGTGCAGCGGCTGTCGTACGGCGGCCACTGTGGCCTTGGCGCCGCTGGCGACGTGCTGGTCGACCATTTGCCCGAAGTCCATCCGGTATACGTGGTCTGCACCGACGACGACGACGATGTCGGGATTGGCATCCTGAATGAGGTTCAACGACTGGTAGATGGCGTTCGCGCTGCCGAGGAACCAGCTTTTGCCCACTCGCTGCTGCGCCGGGACGGAGGCGATGTAGTTGCCCAGCTGGGTGGACATCCGCCAGGTTTCGGAAATGTGACGGTCCAGGCTGTGCGACTTGTACTGCGTCAGCACAACGATCTGCAGATAGCGGGAATTGACCAGGTTGGATAACGCAAAGTCAATCAGGCGATAACTCCCGGCAAAGGGCACGCCGGGTTTGGCCCGGTCCGCCGTCAATGGCATAAGCCGGTTACCCTCGCCACCGGCAAGGACAATGGCCAAAACTTTCTTATTCGGCATAGTGATCGCTCCTGAACGCCTTTGTACTTCCACAAACAGTCCGGCTCGCCCGAACGTCTTCACACTAGATCAGTTCCACCGTAACGACTACCTTGGAGTTTGTGCGTATAGACATTGTGACCAAAGAATTCCCGCCCGAAATCTATGGCGGCGCCGGGGTCCACGTGGCCGAGCTCAGCCGTGTGCTGGCCCGGCACGTGGATCTGCAGGTTCGCGCCTTCGGCGCGGCCCGTGAACCCGACTATCACGGCGCGAGCGTCACGTCGTACGCCGTGCCCGGGGATCTGGGCACGGCGAACGCTGCGCTGCAGACCCTCGGAGTGGATTTGCGGATTGTGCCGGATATTGCCGGCGCCGACATCGTGCATTCACACACCTGGTATGCCAACATGGCCGGGCACATCGCCTCGTTGCTGCACGGCATTCCACACGTGCTCAGTGCCCACAGTTTGGAGCCGCTGCGCCCGTGGAAGGCCGAGCAGCTTGGCGGCGGCTACGCCGTGTCCTCCTGGGTGGAAAAGACTGCCTACGAGGCCGCAGCCGCCATCATCGCAGTCTCCGAGGGCATGCGCCAGGACATTCTGCGCAGCTACCCGGAGGTGGACCCCGCCAAGGTCAAGGTAGTGCACAACGGCATCGATGTGAGCCTCTGGAACCGGGACGAAGGAGAGGACGTCGTCCGCGCCCTGGGGATTGACCCGGCACGGCCGAGCGTAGTCTTCGTCGGCCGCAATACCCGCCAGAAGGGCGTGCCCTACCTGCTTCGCGCGGCCGCCAAACTGCCGGCCGACGTGCAGCTGGTGTTGTGCCTTGGTGCCGCAGACACCCCCGAGCTTGCCGCCGAGACCTCCCGCCTGATCGCGCAGCTGCAGACCCAGCGCAGCGGTGTGATCCTGGTGGAGCGGATGTTGCCGCGCAACGAGCTGATCCAGGTGCTCAGCCACGCCACTGCTTTTGCCTGCCCGTCCATCTATGAGCCCCTTGGCATCGTAAACCTTGAGGCCATGGCTTGCGGTGCCGCCGTGGTGGCCAGTGCCACCGGCGGAATCCCGGAGGTGGTACAGCACGGCGAGACCGGACTGCTGGTGGACATCGAGCAAGTCACGGACGGGACCGGCACTCCGCTGGATCCGGAGAAATTTGTCACCGAATTCGCTGCCGCGCTGACCGAAGTTGTCACCGATCCCGCCCGGGCCCGCGCCATGGGCCAGGCCGGCCGGCGCCGCGCCGAAGAACACTTCTCTTGGGAATCCATCACCGAAACCACTCTTGCGGTCTACCGCTCGGTGCTCCCCACGAACTCCTGACCGCAGGCATCCGGCCACACACCACAACGGCGCCGCCCCCTTGCGGGGGCGGCGCCGTTGTGGTGTTCCGGACCGGGCAGGGACCTTAGGACTTTTTCCCGTGGCCCTTGCGTGCCAAGAGGATCTTCTCGTCCACGGGGGCATCCCCGTTGGCGCGCAGCCTGCGGAAGTACTCGCGGGCCTCATCCTGGCGGACCTTCTCAGCGCCCGTTGCGATCTCAGCGCGGAGGTGTTCCGGCCCGAACCCGAAGGCATCGACCAGGTCCAGGGCATGCGGACGGATCTTCACCAGCAGGCGGTTGATGTAGCCGCCCACGGTCCGGGCGCGCTGCATGGAGAGCCTGCCGTTCATCAGGTACCAGGACAGGTTGTCTTCAATCAGGGCCAGGCCGAAGAGATCGCGCAGCCAGGTCAGGACCTTTCGGGTTCCCGGGTCCGTGACCGTGCCAAGCGCCTCGGTAAAGGCTTCCCACTGCAGCAGCTCGGCGTGCGCCTGGGCGGCTTCGATGAGTTCGTCCTGGTGGCTGTTGAACAGGGCGGCGCCCTGCTGCTGGGGCAGCTTGTTGGCGCCCTTGAGCGCCGCGCCCACCTCGGCAACCATGGTTTGCACCCGGTCGGTCAGCAGTGCGCGCTGGCTGGCTTCGTCCTTAATCGCGATGGCCGCCTTCTGAACCGACCCGGAATCAGCCATAAACTGGGCGACGCCGCGCAGGCCCGTCCGGTGGATGGCGGCCCCCGTGGCCTGGCCCACCACATAGCGGGCGAGCACACCGAAGTTCACGGTGCGGAACTCCTTGGCATAGTCGGCCAGCAGCCGCTTGGCGACCAGCTGCAGCAACACCGTGTTATCGCCTTCGAAGGTGGCGTAGACGTCGAGGTCCGCACGCAGCGAGGCAAAGCGGTTCTCGATCAGGAAACCTGCCCCGCCGCAGGCTTCGCGGCATTCCTGCAGGGTGTCAAGGGCGTGCCAGGTGCTGAGCGGCTTAAGCGCCGCCGCGAGGGTCTCCAGATCCTGGCGATCCTCGTCAGTGTCGGCCCGGCCGGAGAAAACGTCGTCGAACTTCTGCAACAGCTGCTCACTGGCGAAACCGGCGGCATACGTGGTGGCCAGACGGGTGAACAGCCGGCGCTGGTGCCGCTGGTAATCGAGCAGTACTTCCTCATCGGTTGGCGAGGAAGCGTTGAACTGGCGGCGTTCTGTGGCGTACTGGATCGCCGTTTTCAAGGCAAGCTTCGACGCGGTCACGGCGGCACCGTCAAGGGAGACCCGGCCCTGGACCAGGGTGCCAAGCATGGTGAAGAAGCGGCGGCCCGGGCTGGCGATGGGCGAGCTGTAGCTGCCATCGTCATCAACGTTGCCGTAGCGGTTCAGCAGGTGGGTGCGCGGGATCCGGACGCTCGTGAAGTGCAGCCTGCCGTTGTCAATGCCGTTGAGTCCACCCTTGACCCCGTCGTCCTCGCCCCCGATGCCGGGCAGGAATTCCCTGGTTTCGGGATCCCGGAGGTTCATGTAGAAGGCGTGCACACCGTGGTTGACGCCCTGCGTCACCAGCTGGGCGAAGACGACGGCGGCGAGTCCGTCGACGGCGGCATTCCCGATGTAGTCCTTCCACGCGGCCCGGAAGGGCGTGTGGACCACAAATTCCGCGGTGTCCGGGTCGTAGGTGGCTGTGGTGGCGATGCTGGCGACGTCCGATCCGTGGCCGGTCTCCGTCATGGCGAAGCAGCCCGGGATGTCAAGGTTCATAATGCCGGGCAGCCACTTCTTGTGGTGCTCCTCGGTGCCGAGGTGGTTGACGGCGGAGCCGAACAGACCCCACTGGACGCCGGCCTTGATCTGCAGCGAAGGGTCCGCGATAACAAGTTCCTGGAACCCGGCGACGTTGCCGCCGTGCTCGTCGGCGCCGCCGACGGCCGCCGGGAAAGCACGGTGTACGGCGCCGTTCTCCACCAGGATCTTCAGCTGGCCGAAGACACGCCGGCGGTGTTCGGTATGGGTAAGCCCCTCCGTCTTGTGCAGTTCGGGGTGCCCTGCGAGCGCCCGTGCGGTCCGGCGGGTGTCGGCCCACTTTCCCAGCAGCAGCTCGCCGAGCAGTTCAACATCGACGACGGGAGCCGCCATCCCGGTTAAGTTCGCCGGCCGGGCGGACTTGCGCTCCGCAGCAGGTCGGGGCGTGGCAGGGACCGCGTGGCGGTCGGCGAGTTCGGTCATGTCGATTCCTTCTTTGGTTCTGACACTTGGGTTCTAACACTTGAATTCTGGAAAAGTCGGTACTGGAACTGGGGCCGGCCGGCTCACGGTGATGCCGGAGCCGCGCCGGCCGGCGCGGACACAGCGGTGGCCGGGCGGAGCTCCGGGGCTATGCCCAGGCACAGCCAGTCGGTGATCTGGCGTGCCATCGCTTCCTGGCCGGGCTTGGCAGGCGTAGCCGGGCTGGCAAGCCATTGCTCACCGGCGTTTCTGACCAGGCCGATCGCGGCGGTCGGCCAGTACCCGAGTACGGCTTCGCGCCCCGTCGAGTCGCCGAGGTGGCTGTGCATGGGCCGGGCGATCATGCCGCTAATGGCCGCAAAAAAGTGGCCCAGGGCGCCGGCTGCGGGGATGCTGGCGCCCCCGGCATCCGCCTCGCCGGGGGTGTAGCGCGTAACGAAGGTGTAGACGGCGGGGCTTGTCTCCGCCATCTGGAGGTAGGCGGAAACCATCGCAAGCAGTCCTTCGCGGGGCGTCTGGGCTCCCTGCGCGGCTTCCTGGATGCGGCGCTGCATCTGGCTCAGAACCACTTCGCCGACGGCCTGCTGCAACCCTGCCTTGTCCCCGAAGTATCGGTAGAAGACTGACTTCGACGTACCGGCCGCGGCGGCAATGTCCTCCATGGAAGCGTCGCTGCCGAGCCTGTGCACTGCCTTGCGGGCAGCTTTGATCAGCTCCCGGCGCCGCTCCTCGCGATGCGGCTGCCAGCGCGAGGCCCGGCCATCCACGCTGCCGCTGCCGGCGGCGTGGGTGCCGGAGGTACTGCCGCCGGGAAGATCAGGCTGGGGAATGTTCACGATACCCAGCGTATCAGGTACGCTGGGTATCGGTAACCCGCTTTGATCAAAGGAGACAGCCCATGACCGTCGACGGACAGTCCACACCCGGACCGCAGGAACCGACTCCCGCAGCCACGGCGCCGGCAGGAGGCACAGCGGGAATCGCCACCGCCCCCGCCGCGCGCACGGCGGCGCCGCAGCTCCGCAAGGCGGTCATCGTGGGCGGAAACCGCATCCCCTTTGCCCGGACCGGTGGCGCGTACACCAAGTCCTCCAACCAGGACATGCTGACGGCGGCGCTGGACGGGCTGATCGCACGGTTCGGCCTCCAGGACGAACGCATCGGTGAGGTAGCTGCCGGAGCCGTACTCAAGCACTCCCGTGATTTCAATCTGACCCGTGAAGCCGTGCTTGGCTCCGCACTGTCCGCAGAGACCCCCGCCTATGACGTGCAGCAGGCCTGCGCCACCGGACTGGAAACGGTCCTCGGCCTGGCCAACAAGATTAAGCTCGGCCAGATCGATTCGGCCATCGCCGGCGGCGTCGACTCCGCCTCTGACGCTCCGATTGCCGTCAGCGAGGGACTGCGCGAAGTGCTTCTTGACCTCAATCGTGCCAAGACGCTGCCCCAGCGCCTGCAGGTCCTGAGCCGGCTCCGGCCCAAGGATCTCACCCCGGACGCCCCCGGCACCGGCGAACCGCGCACCGGCCTGTCCATGGGCGAACACCAGGCGCTCACCACCGCGCAGTGGAAGGTCACACGGGAAGCGCAAGACGAACTGGCTTTTAACAGCCACCGCAACCTGGCCGCTGCCTACGACGCGGGCTTCTTCGATGACCTGCTCACTCCGTATCGCGGCCTTACCCGCGACTCGAATCTGCGCTCCGACACCAGCCTGGCGAAGCTGGCCACGCTCAAACCCGTTTTCGGCAAAAACCTTGGCACAGCGGCAACCATGACGGCCGGCAACTCCACCCCGCTCACTGACGGCGCCTCGACAGTCCTGCTCGCCGCCGAGGAATGGGCCGACGCCCACGACCTGCCCAAGCTGGCTACCGTCGTCGACGGCGAAGCGGCGGCCGTCGACTTTGTGCACGGCAAGGACGGGCTCCTGATGGCGCCGGCCTTCGCCGTTCCCCGCCTGCTGGCCCGTAACGGACTAAGCCTTGCGGACATTGACTTCTTCGAGATCCATGAGGCTTTCGCCGGCACCGTACTGAGCACCCTGGCCGCGTGGGAAGACGAGGAATTCTGCCGTACCCGGCTGGGCCTGGACGGCGCCTTCGGCAGCATTGACCGGTCCAAGCTCAACGTTAACGGATCCTCCCTCGCCGCCGGCCACCCGTTCGCCGCCACCGGCGGACGAATCGTCGCCACGCTCGCGAAGATGCTCCACGCCAGGGGCCCGGTTAATGGCCGTCCCGCCCGCGGACTCATTTCCATCTGCGCCGCCGGCGGCCAGGGCGTCGTCGCTATTCTTGAATCTCACTAGGGGGATCCCATGCCTGATAAATACACCGCACTGGTGAGCCGGGGGCTCGGCCGGGACATCGCGCGCAAACTTGGCCTGCCACAGCCGGTGGTTCTGCGGCGCTACACACCGGGGCAGCCGTTCGTGAGCGGCCCTGTTCTGGTCCAGGGTACCGGCAGCGGAGCAGACGATCTCGCGTCGATCCTGCTGTCCTGGAATCTCGATGTTCGCCGTCACGCGGTTCCCAAGGAGAAGCTTGGCGCCATCATCCTGGTCCTCGATGGGCTGACCCGGCCGGAGGACCTCGAGAAGCCGGTCCTCACGGCAGCCGCCTCGCTCCGGGACCTGGCCGCTCACTCGCGCGTCATCACCGTTTCCCGCACCGCGACCGCCAACGCGGACCCCGCCGCCGCGGCGGCCCGCCAAGGCGTCGACGGTCTCCTGCGCTCGCTTGCGAAGGAGCTCCGTGCCGGTGCAACGGCCAACGGGATCCTGCTGTCCGGGGACGCCCGGACCACCAGCCCCAGCGCCCTCGGCGCGCTCCGGTTCTTCCTCTCCGGCCGTTCGGCGTTCATCGACGGACAGTTTCTGACCGTGAGCAGCACCGAAGGGCAACTGCCGGCCGACGCGGAGAAGCCGCTGGCGGGCAAGGTCGCCGTCGTGACCGGAGCCGCGCGCGGAATCGGCGCTGCGATTGCGCGTACCCTCCACCGTGACGGTGCCACAGTCGTAGCCGTTGATATCCCGGCGGCCGGGGATCACCTCGCAGCAGTCGCCAACGAAGTGCACGGCACGGCGCTGCAGCTGGACATAAGCGGCGCGGACGCCGGTCAGCGCATTATTGACCACGCCGTGGAACGCCACGGGCGGCTGGACATTGTTATCCACAACGCCGGCATCACCCGGGACAAGCTGCTGGCCAACATGGACCAGGGCCGCTGGAACTCCGTCATCGGGGTCAACATCGCCGCGCAGCTGCGGATCAATGCGGCACTGCTCGCCTCCGAACACTTTCGGAGCGCACCGCGGATTGTCTCCGTCGCGTCCACCAGCGGGATTGCCGGCAACCGCGGCCAGACCAACTACGCCGCCTCGAAGGGTGGCGTGATGGGAATGGTCCGGGCGACGGCCCCGCTGATCGGCACGCACGGCGGCTCCATCAACGCCGTTGCTCCTGGTTTTATCGAAACGGAGATGACCGCCAGGATCCCGTTTGCCACCCGCGAGATCGCGCGCAGGCTCAACTCGCTCCAACAGGGCGGCCGGCCGGGCGACGTGGCCGAGGCTATCGCGTTCCTGGCCAGTGACGCGGCCGGCGGCATAACCGGTGAGGTACTGCGCGTCTGCGGGCAGAACCTGGTGGGGGCATGAACCCATCACGGCCGCTCATCCTGGGGGAGTTGCCGTCACTGTCCAAGCTGTACGTCAACGCTGCGGCCACCGCTGCCCGACGACGGGTGTTGGGCACCCATGCCGGCGCCGGACTCCCCGAGACACAGCACGAGGTTCGCGGCGTCACGGCGGCGGTGGAAAACCTCACGGCCTATCAGCACCTGATCGGTGAGACCGCCAGCGACATCCTGCCGGCCGGATTTGTCCACGCGCTGTCCTTCCCGCTGGCAATGAGCGTTATGAACCGGGATGATTTTCCCCTGCCGCTGCTGGGGATGATCCACCTGGAGAACCGGGTAGTGCAATCCGGGCCGTTGCGTTTCACCCAGGCCCTGGACATCCGTTCCTGGGCGGAGAACCTGAGGGGGCACCGCTCAGGGACCCAGCTGGATCTCGTCACCGAGGTGCGCAGCGCGGGGGAGGACGCTGTGAGCTGGCGAGGTGTTTCGACGTACCTGGCGAAAGGGGTGTTCCTGCCGGGAATCGACAAGCCCACGGCCGCTCCGGTTCCGGCCGTTTTTGCGGCACCGAATCCGACCGCGCTATGGCAGCTGGGCGTGGACACGGGACGCGCGTACGCTGCCGTGTCCGGCGACTTCAACCCGATCCACCTGAGCGTCCTCTCGGCCAAGGCCCTGGGGCTGCGCCGGTCGATAGCACACGGCATGTATCTGGCGTCGAGGGCGCTTGCGGACGTGGGCGCCGCGAAGGCCGACGGATTCAGCTGGGAGGTTTCGTTTGAAGCGCCGGTTTTCCTGCCGGCCCGCGTGGCCCTTGAGATCGGGACCGGCCACACCGATGACGGGGCGTGGCGGCGCTCCGACTTCGTCGCCTGGAACCCGCGTACCGGACGCAAACACTTCAGCGGCTCGGTTGCTGCCCTGCCGTAGCGCCGCGGCAACCAGCGACGGCCGCCTTCGCCCCGGTCCGGGGCGAAGGCGGCCGTGCGGGATGCGAATGCCGGACGCTATGCCTGGTTCGCGAAAGCCCTCGCCACACGCAGCATCCGGTGCAGGCTCAAAAGGATCGATTCGACGGCACTGGGGCCCTCAGTTTGCACGTCCTCGGCGCCGAGGCGCGCCGTCAGGGACTTGACGGCGGCGTCGGCTTCTTCACTTAGTTCCGACTGGCGTTCCGGTTCCTCCTCCTGGAGTGCGCGCAGCACGTCGCCGACCGCAAACATGGCGTCGGCGAGTGGTGCTGCGTATTCATCCGGCACCACAAAGGGCGTGTCCGTGGCCCAAATGACATCCGAGAGCACCTGCGTCACGTCCTGGACGTGGAAGGTCACCCGCTCCAGGTCCCTCAGGTTGCGGTAGTCCCGCTCGATATCCCGCGGATGGAGCCTGCGCCTCGGGTTGGCGCGCCGGCTTGCATCGGCCTTCTCCACGGCCAGCCGAACGGAGCGGACGGACGCTTCAAGGGTGTCGGACTGCCGGGACCACTCTTTGTGCTCCGGCGGCCAACTCTCCTTTAATGCCTTTGCCATGTCGCTGAGCTGACTGGCGAGTGCCAGCCGGAGTTCGGCAATACTAAGCTCAGCGGCGCGGAAGTGCAGCGGCGGGAAGACCAGCAGGTTCACCAGGATGCCCACGCTGACCCCGGCTCCCATCTGGAGGAGATACCCGAAGGAGAACTGGTCCGGGTCGTGGCCGCCGACCAGCAGGACAAGCAGCGCGGCCGTCGGAATCCAGTCCCGGCCAGCGCCGAGCTTCGGCAGCCCCGCCAAAACAACGCCGAGGGCCATCACCAAAGCGACTGTCAGCGGCGTGGGACTGCCGCGCAGGAACAGCACAAAGGCCAAGCCAATGCCGATGGCAAGCCCCACCAGCGTCTGCACACCTTGCCGCATGGAGCCCGCAACGTTTTCATACATCACCACCAGGGCTCCCAGCGGCGCGTAATAGGGGTAATTGGCGGCCGAGCCCGGCATCAGGGGAGCTATGGCGAACGCAATGCCCGCGGCGAGTCCGGCTTTTACCGCCAGCTGCAATCGGGGCCACAGCAGCACAACGGAAGCGTTGCTGGCCACTACCCCCCAAGACCGCCGGAACAGCGAGGGGCGCCCGGCCTGGGTGGCCTCTTCTGTAGTTGTCATCAGAACCCACCCTAGGGCGGTGGTATTGCTGCTACAACTGGAAGAACGCTGAGCCGGCCAAGCAGCTCACCCCTGGTGCTGTCGGGAGCGTTGCTCTCCCGTCAGCAGCCCGCGCCCTCAGCCGGCCCCGTGGCCGGGGGCCACTTCTTCCCCTGCCCGGACCGGGCCCGGAGGTGTTCCATCCCCGAAGGGCCGGCCGCCGAGGGCTTCGCGGCCGTGTGCGCTCAGCCAGTTGCCCAGCGCGGGGCCCATCGGCACGATCCCGGTGGGGTTGATGTCCTCATGGACGATGTAGTAGTGCTGCTTGATCTGCACGAAGTCGGTGGTGTCGCCAAAGCCGGGGGTCTGGAACAAGTCCCTTGCATATCCCCAGAGCGCCGGCATCTCGCTGAGTTTTTGCCGGTTGCACTTGAAATGCCCGTGGTAGACGGCATCGAACCGCGCCAGTGTTGTGAAGAGCCGGACGTCGGCCTCGGTGATGGTGTCTCCAACGAGGTACCGCTGGCCCGTCAAGCGTTCCTCCAGCCAGTCCAGCGCCGTCCAGAGCCGGTCGTATGCAGCATCATAGGCCCGCTGGGAGCCGGCGAAGCCACAGCGGTAGACGCCGTTATTGACCTCGGTGAAGACCCGCCTGTTGACCGCGTCGATTTCGCCGCGGAGGGCCTGCGGGTACAGCTCGGGGGCACCGGGGCGGTGGTAACCGGCCCACTCGGTGGAGAAGTCCAGGGTGATTTGCGGGAAGTCGTTTGTGACCACCTCGCCGCTGCCGACGTCGATAATCGCCGGGACGGTGATGCCCCGGGGGTACTCCGGAAACCGGCGAAAGTACGCCTCCTGGATCCGTTCCATGCCCAGGACCGGATCCTTGCCGCCGGGGTCAAGGTCAAAAGTCCACGAGCGCGCGTCATGGGTTGGTCCGGGCTGGCCGAGGGAGATGACATCCTCAAGGCCCAGGAGCCGGCGCACGATCACGGTACGGTTGGCCCAGGGGCACGCTCGGGCCGCTATCAGCCGGTACCGTCCGGGTTCCACCGGCCAGCCTGGCTCCCCCTTCAGGCCCGGGGCGCCGTCGCGGGTAATCCGGTCCTCGATGTAGTTGGTGTCGCGGGTGAACTCCCCGCCGCCGGTGACGTAGGCACCCTTAGTGCTGAATGCCGGGTCATCAGTATGCTTCATATTCATGGTCCAAGCCTATGCCCCAAGTCCGGGAAGCCGGCCGAGCCCGGCAGCATGGCCCCGCCCAGCACGTCGAACACCTGTAACATCGGCTGCCAGGCCACCCACCAGGCGGCCCCGACGACGGCGGCGAAGAGCACGATCCACAGCCCCGCAGGAACACGCGTGGCCCGGGCCAGCAGGTACGCGTCCGAGGATGCGAGCCGGTCCCGGTGCCGCAGGTGCACATTGGCCAGCTTCCCAAGGTCGCGGACGGCGGCGACCAGCAGCGCCAGGCCGAGCACGATCACCACGTGTCCGTTGAATTCGGGCGGGACGAAGAGCACCAGCAGCACGGCGGCAAGGACAGCGGCCGCGGTGATGAGCAGTCCGACCCCGTTGCGGATGAACAGGAATGAGGCCAGCAGCACAAGGGTTCCTACCGACATCGCCGCCGGACCCCAGCCGTTGAAACCGCACCAGACCATGGCTGCACCGACGACGGCCGGCACCGGGTAGCCCCAGAACGTCGACCAGACGGCTGCCAGCGGGCGGCGGCTGTAGGTGGTGGTGGTGCCCGAGTGGTCCAGGCTCAGCCGGATTCCACCGAGCCGCTGGCCGGTCATCAGCGCAGCGAAAGCATGGCCGAGTTCGTGGGTCACGGTGGCCAGCAAGCCGAAATACCGCCAGGTCACCCGTGGCAGGGACAGCGCAACAGCGAGCAGGACCACCAGCGCCAGTTCAATGCCGGTGACGTGGGGCAGGGGGGAGTGGGTGAACCCTGCCAGGATCCGGCTCCACCAGGTCTCGGCGGCGTTGGTCATGGCTTCGGTTGTCCTGTTCTTCCGGCCCGGCCCGCAGGACCTGCACTGTGGCGGATGCAGAACGGAGTCCACGCCCTGGCCTCCAGCCGGGCCTCTGCGATCTGTTCACCACACACCGCACAGACGCCGTACGTGCCTGCCTCAATCCGTTCCAGGGCCGCTTCAATGTGCGCGAGCCCCTGCCGGCTCTGTTCCAGCAGGGCCGACGCCTGCGAGAGCTCAAACGCGATCGTGGCACCTTCCGGATCGTGCTCGTCGTCGACGTTGGAGTCCTGACGGGCGGCATTGACCGAGCTGATGTCCTTGCTGAGTGCGGGGAGGAGGGCAAGTTTCCGGCGGCGCTCCTCCTGAAGAAGCACCCGGAATCGTTCGACGTCGATCATAGGACGCAACGCTAGCTTGGAGGTGAGCCCTGCACCTAAAGCCGGCGGGCCAGCATAGCTAGCCGGAACCGCCGGGCAGAACTTGCTTCCCTCGGGACGGGACGGGGCGGACGGCAAGCGTCTACAGTTGCCACATGGCGGACCGAACGCACCACAACAGCTCGACCGGCACAGCCGAACTGCTCAGGGAACTTGCAGCGGCCCATCGTGTCGGAACCTCCTACCGGGGCTGGGACGGCGTTGAACGGTCCGTTGCAGACGAGACCCTGCGCAGCGTCCTGGGCGCCCTGGGTGTGCCGGCCGGGGACCCCGCGGAGCTGGAACGCTCACTGGCTGAGGCTCAACTGGCACCGTGGCGGCGACTGTTGCCAGCGGTCGCCGTGGCCCGTGCAGGTCAGCCGCTCGCCATTGATGTCCATGTACCCCATGGGACCGCCGTCCGGGTGTGGATTGTCGCCGAGGACGGAAGCAGGTACAAAACGACTCAACAAGAAAATTGGGATGGCCCCGTCGACGTCGACGGCGTCCTCACCGGCCGTGCGACCTTCGTGATTCCGGACGGGGTGCCCCTCGGCTGGCACACCCTGCTGGCAGACAACGAAGGCACCGCGGCGCACTGTCCGCTCATCGTCACGCCGCTGACGCTGAGCACCACCGAGGCGCTCGCCGGGCGGCGGAACTGGGGACTGACCGCCCAGCTGTATTCGGTCCGGTCCTCCCGGTCCTGGGGCATCGGCGACTTCGCGGACCTCGCGGACCTCGCCGCGATCACCGGGCAACAGGGTGCAGGCTTCCTGCTGGTCAACCCCTTGCATGCCGCCGAACCCCGCCCCCCGGTCGAAGACTCGCCATACCTGCCGACCACCCGCCGCTTCTTCAACCCGCTCTACCTCCGGGTGGAGGAGGTCCCCGAGTACGGCTACCTCGACTCCGCAGGCCGGGCAGAAGTGGAGAACCTGGCCGGTCAGCAGCACACCGCCAATCAGGCGACCGGACTGCTTGACCGGAACTCCAGTTTCGCCGGAAAACTGGCGGCCCTTGAACTGGTGTTCGGCGTCCCGCGGGGCCCGGCCCGCGCAGTGGCTTTTCAGGATTTCTGTGCAGGGCAGGGCCAAGGACTCGACGACTTCGCGCTTTGGTGCGCCCTGGCCGAGAAACTGCCCCCGGAGGCACCGCAGTGGACTGCCGAGGCAGCCGCGCCCGACACCGCCTACTGCAAGGAGCAACGCACACTGCTCGCCGGCCGGATCGAATTCCACCGCTGGCTGCAGTGGCTCTGCGACCAGCAGCTCGAAGCAGCCCAACGCTCGGCCCGGCGCGCCGGTATGGAAATCGGGGTCATCCATGATCTTGCGGTCGGGGTGAAGCAAGGCGGCTCGGACAACTGGTCGCTGGCCGGGGTACTCGCCAGCGATGTCACAGTCGGCGCGCCGCCGGACATGTTCAACCAGCAGGGACAAAACTGGACCCAACCCCCCTGGCACCCGGGGCGGCTCGCGGAGACAGGCTATGCCGCGTACCGGGACATGCTCCGGACAGTGCTGCGCCATGCCGGCGGGATCCGGGTGGACCACATCCTGGGCCTTTTCCGGCTGTGGTGGATCCCGGCCGGTGCCGGTCCCGAACACGGCACCTATGTCTACTACGACCACGAGGCACTGATCGGCATCCTCGCCCTGGAGGCGCAGCGGGCCGGCGCGATAGTGATCGGCGAGGACCTGGGGGTGTATGAGCCGTGGGTCCGGGACTACCTGGCCGAACGCGGGATCTTCGGCACCTCAATTCTCTGGTTCGAGCACAACGCCGAGGGCCCCATCCCGCCGGAACGGTACCGGCAGCAGTGCCTGACCAGCGTCAACACCCACGACCTGCCACCGACAGCAGGCTTCCTGGCCGGCGAGCACGTCACCCTCCGCGAATCCCTGGGGCTGCTGCAGCGTCCGGTGGATGAGGAACTGGCCGCGGCCGCCGCAGAGCAGGCTGCGGTGCTCAGCCTGCTCCGGGACCGTGGACTCCTGCCCGAGCAAAGCCGCCCACAAGTGCCGGGGCATCCGGACGTGCAGGGCACGGTCGAGGCGCTGTACGCGTTCACCGCGCTGGCACCATCGTCGCTCCTGGGCGTCGCCCTGGTTGATGCGGTGGGCGAAACCCGCACGCAGAACCAGCCAGGAACCAGCACGCAGTATCCCAACTGGCGCATCCCGCTGGCCGGACCCCGGGGACCCGTGCTGCTGGACACGCTGCCGGAAGACCCCCGTTTCCGTTCGCTGCTCACCGTCGTGCGCGCTGCCTTGGGGGAGCCTGCCGGGCTTCGGGGCAGACCCTCGGGGCCAGAGGAGACCGCCAGCGCTGGCGGGCAGTGGCCCTGATTCCGGCCGCGCCCGCCGACCAGGTACCGGATAGCTTAGGCGGGCTCCCAGATGCGAACCGGATGTGCCCAGTTGCACCACGCAGATCCGACCGGCCCGTCCGGACCTTGGCCGGGATGGTGGGAAGGGCACGTGGCTGGTGGCCGTACCAAGCACCCAGTCCTGAAAGCCAAAAAAGGCCCCGGAATCCATACGGATTCCAGGGCCTTTTCCTGTTGTGCGCGGAGGGGGACTTGAACCCCCACCCCCTTTCGAGGACTAGCACCTCAAGCTAGCGCGTCTGCCATTCCGCCACCCGCGCAGGTGGTGTTCGGTGAACCTTTTCGCCTTTCAGCGTTTCGGTTTTCTCCGAAGCAGCGAGAAAGACTCTAGCATGAAGTTTCCGGAAACAAATAATCGGGGCCCCGGGGCGCAGGTGGGTAGGCTGAAGTGAGCACAACCACCCGACGCCAGGAGGAGCGACCATGACTGAAATCAGGCCCGAGGACGAAGTCGTCAGGATCTGCCAGGAACTGATCCGGATCGACACGTCCAACTACGGAGACGGCTCCGGCCCGGGCGAACGGGCAGCCGCCGAATACACCGCGGGCCTGATGACCGAAGTGGGACTCGACGCCGAGATTTTCGAATCCGCTCCCGGCCGGGCCAGCGTGGTGACGAGGCTGGCCGGGGAGGACCCGTCCGCCGGCGCCCTCGTGGTGCACGGGCATTTGGATGTCGTCCCGGCCCTGCGTGACCAGTGGTCGGTGGATCCCTTCGGCGCCGAACTCAAGGACGGCATGATCTGGGGCCGCGGTGCCGTGGATATGAAGGACATGGACGCCATGATCCTCTCAGTCCTGCGGAATTTTGCCCGCACCGGCCGCAAACCGAAACGCGACCTGATCTTCGCGTTCTTCGCTGACGAGGAAGCCGGCGGCACTTACGGCGCCCGCTATGCGATTGAGAAGAGGCCCGAACTCTTTGACGGGGCCACCGAGGCCATCTCCGAGGTCGGCGGCTTCTCCGCCACCATCGGCGGCCAGCGCACCTACCTGCTGCAGACCGCGGAAAAGGGAATTTCCTGGCTCCGGCTTGTCGCCCATGGCCGGGCTGGACACGGTTCCCAGATCAACACGGACAACGCCGTCACCCGGCTGGCCAGCGCGGTGTCCCGGATCGGGGAGTACCGGTGGCCGCTGGAGCTGACTCCCACAACCCGGCAGTTCCTGGACGGCGTGACGGAACTCACGGGCGTCGAATTCGATCCAGACGATCCGGACAAGATCCTCAAGGAACTTGGTACCGTGGCCCGCTTTGTCGGTGCCACGCTGCAGAACACCACCAACCCCACCCTGCTTAAAGGCGGTTACAAGCACAATGTGATCCCCGAATCGGCGGAGGCCCTCATCGACTGCCGCACCCTGCCCGGGCAGGAGCAGCAGGTCCTTGAAATCGTCCGCGAACTCGCAGGCAAGGGCGTCGACGTCAGCTACGTCCACAACGATGTCTCCCTCGAAGTTCCGTTCGCCGGCAACCTCGTGGATGCCATGATTGATGCGCTGCACTCGGAGGACCCGGGCGCGAAGGTTTTGCCGTACACCCTCTCCGGCGGCACGGACAACAAGTCCCTAAGCCGGCTCGGCATCACCGGCTACGGCTTCGCCCCGCTCCAGCTCCCGGACGAACTGGACTTCACCGGAATGTTCCACGGCGTGGACGAACGAGTCCCCACCGAGTCCCTGAAGTTCGGCTCGCGGGTGCTGGACACCCTGCTCACCAACTACTAGACACCCGAAAGGCACCGCGCATGCGCCCCGAAGACGTGCTGTCCGACGCCCTGCTGGACCGGATCCGCGGCCGCGCCGCCGGCTACGACCGGGACAACGCCTTTTTCCACGAGGACCTGGCGGACCTGGCCGCGGCCGGCTACCTGAAGATATTCGTGCCCGAGTCCGACGGCGGCTTCGGACTCGGGCTCGCGGCGGCAGCCGCGCTCCAGCGCCGGCTGGCGACGGCCGCGCCGGCCACCGCACTGGCAATCAACATGCACCTGGTGTGGACCGGCGTCGCGCATGTTTTGGCGGCCCGCGGTGATTCGTCGCTGGACTATGTCCTGAAGGAAGCCGGCCAGGGGGAGATCTTCGCGTTCGGAAACTCGGAGCCCGGCAACGACTCGGTGCTCTTTGATTCGCGCACCACAGCTGTTCCGCAGGCCGGCGGCGGCTACGCCTTCACCGGCCGAAAGATCTTCACCAGCCTCTCACCGGTGTGGACCCGGCTCGGGATCTTTGGAAAGGACTCCGCCGCCGCGGACGGCGCGGGGCAACTGGTCCACGGTTTTATCACCAGGGAGACCCCGGGCTACGAAATCCTGCCCGACTGGGACACGCTGGGCATGCGGGCCAGCCAATCGAACACAACGGTCCTGGCGGACGCCGTGGTGCCCCCGGAGCGGATCTTCCGGAAGTTGCCGGTAGGCCCGAACGCCGATCCGCTGATCTTCGCCATCTTCGCGTGCTTCGAGACGCTCCTTGCCGCGGTGTACACCGGCATCGGCGAACGCGCCCTGTCCCTGGGCGTCCAGGCCGTTAAGCGACGGACGTCGTTCAAAAACGGCGGGCGAAGCTACGCCCAGGACCCTGACATCCGCTGGAAGGTGGCCGACGCAGCGATGGCGATGGACGCGCTATACCCGCAGCTGGCCAGCGTCGCGACGGACGTCGACTCGCTTGCCGATCACGGCGGCCAGTGGTTCCCGAAACTGGTCGGTCTGAAAGTCAGTGCGACCGAGACGGCCCGTACCGTCGTGGACCTGGCCATCAGGGTCTCCGGGGGATCGAGCTACTTTCGCGGTTCCGAACTGGAACGGCTGTACCGTGACGTACTTGCGGGCATGTTCCATCCCTCGGACGACGAATCGGCACACAACACCGTAGCCAGCGCATGGCTGGGTCCGCTGGACCCCGACGCCTAGGTGGTCCGCTGGAGGCGCCCTAAACGGTTCGCTGGACCTGCGTCACCCGGCGGCGGAGCCAGAAGCGGCGGCCGCCGCCCAGATACAGCACACTGCGTTCCAGCTCCCATTTTCCGTACTCGGAATGTTCGACCAGACGGCGGTGCGCCTCGGGCAGGGAATCGTCAGGACTGACCGTCACCACGAGGTACTCGTACTGCTTGGCGTAGTCCCGTTCCCGCCGGACTGAGCTGTTGAGAAAATGTTCTTTCATTGCTCTCCATTTTCGTCCATTTCCGGCTAACGTGAAGTCATGAGCATCGATCCGCGTGTCGCGCTTGGAGCCCTCACGGCTGCGCTGGAAGAACACCTTGCCGCGGCGTCATCCCAGCGGCGGCCCGGGGACCCAGCAGTCGAGGCGGCGTTTTTCACCCTTGCCGATGCTTTTGAAGTCTACGACGATGCCCTCTATGAAGCGTACGGCGAAGTGACCGGGCTTGAGGTTATGGACGACGGCGGTGCTGAGGACGAGGACGAGACCGACGAAGAAGAAGACCTCGAAATCCTCCAGAACTGATCCGGCGGTGAAGCCGGCTGGGGTCGCCGCCTAAACGGGGCGGGACACATCTTCGAGGGCCTGCGCGATCTGCGGCGGGAGGGGCGCCAGTGTCGCATCCAGGATCTCCTTGAGCTGGACCGGGGTCCGCGGTCCCACGACCGCCGTTGCCACACCGTGCTGGGACAACAGCCAGCTCAGGGCGACGTCCATGGCTGTCCGGCCCAGGCCCTTCGCCGCCATTGCAACAGCCTCCACCACGCTGGATGCCGAACCTTCAAGGTACGGCTCGACATATCCTGCCAACCGCTCCTGGGCGGCCCGAGAATCCGCGGGAATCTGGCCGCGGTACTTCCCGCTCAACACCCCCCGTCCCATCGCGCCCCAAGCCATCAGGCCCAATCCGGCGTCCTCGACGGCCGGTATAAGTTCGGCTTCGGGGGAGCGGCACAGGAGGGAGTATTCGGACTGGTTGGCGACCAGCGGGAAACCAGCCACCGCTGCCGCCTTTGCCGTCTGCCAGCCGTTGAAGTTCGAGACGCCTGCATAGCGGGCACGGCCCGAGCGCACCGCGAATTCAAGTGCGGACAAGGTCTCCTCCAACGGGACGTTCGGATCCCAGGCCTGAGCGAACCAGAGGTCCACGTAGTCGGTCCCCAGCCGCGCAAGGCTCGCATCCAGGCCGGCAAGCATTCCGTTCCTCGAGGTGTCCACGCTGCGCCGGCCATCCGCCGTCGACAGCCCGGCTTTTGTGGAAATGACTACCTCCGAGCGCGCCACGACGTCGCCCAGCATGCCGCCCAGCATCGCCTCGGCCCGGCCTTCGCCGTAGGACGCTGCAGTGTCCAGCAAGGTCCCGCCTCCGTCCAGAAAAGTGCGGAGCAGGGCCGAGGCATCCTGCTCATCTGTTTCCCGGGACCAGGACATGGTGCCGAGGGAAAGGGAGGACACGCGCAACCCACTGTTGCCGACATAACGCTGCTGCATGTCAGCAAGCTTACGGGGATTAGGACGGCTTCATAACGTAGGGTCTATAAACGTGAACTGGTTTGAAGCGGCCTTTCTGGGCCTTGTACAGGGTCTGACTGAATTCCTTCCGATTTCCTCTAGCGCCCATCTGCGGATCGTTGGCTCGTTCCTGCCCACGGCGGCCGATCCCGGTGCCGCGTTTACCGCCATCACCCAGCTCGGCACGGAGACCGCTGTCATTGTGTATTTCCGCCGCGACATTGTGCGGATCGTGAGGGCATGGGCCGGATCCCTGACCGGCAGGGTGTCCCGGCAGCACCCTGACGCCAGGATGGGGTGGCTGGTGATCCTCGGCAGCCTGCCGATCATCGTCCTCGGGCTGCTGTTCCAGGACCAAATCGAATCCGTGCTCCGCAGCCTCTGGATCGTTGCCACCACACTGATTGTTTTCGGCATGATCCTCGCAGTCGCCGACGCCGTCGGACGCCAGCAGCGCGACTTGACCCAGCTCAGCTACAAACACGGCATCCTCTACGGCCTGGCCCAGGCCATGGCCCTGATCCCCGGGGTCTCGCGCTCCGGCGGAACGATCACAGCCGGGCTGCTAATGGGCTACACCCGCGAGGCGGCAGCCCGCTATTCGTTTTTGCTGGCGATCCCTGCCGTCTTTGGCAGCGGCTTGTACCAGCTCTACAAGGTGGTCTCCAAGGACGGCATCAGCGGCCCGTACGGTCTCCCGGAAACGGCCCTCGCCACCGCCGTGGCGTTTGTGGTGGGGTACATCATCATCGGCTGGTTCCTGAAATATGTATCCACCCACAGCTATCGTCTTTTCGTCTGGTACCGGATCGGCCTGGGCCTGGCCCTGTACGTGCTGCTCGGTTTTAACGTCATCAGCGCCTAGCACTAGGCTGGGACTGTGAAGTCTTGGATCTCCCGCCCCGTCCCCCACCTGCCGGGCAACATGCCTGCCCTCCGCCTCTTCGACACTGCCCAGGGCAGCGTCGTCACCCTTGGGGCAGCGGGTGAACAATCGATGTACGTCTGCGGAATCACCCCCTACGACGCCACCCACATGGGCCACGCCGCCAGCTACGTCGCGTTCGACCTGCTCAACCGAGCGTGGCGGGACGGCGGCCAGCAGGTCGCCTACGTGCAGAACGTCACCGACGTCGACGACCCCCTGCTGGAGCGCGCTACGGCGACCGGCGTGGACTGGCGGGAGCTTGCCGCCAGCCAAATCGAGCTCTTCCAGACCGACATGGAGGCCCTCAATGTACTGGCACCGGACCGCTATGTGGGCGCCGTTGAATCTGTCCCGCTGATTGTGCCGGCCATTGAGCGGCTGCTGCACCGGGGTCTCGCCTACCGGGTCCCCGGCACAGCCGGCGAGCCTGACGGTGATGTCTATTACGACGTCGAAGCCGCCAGCAAGCACGCCGCCGAGGCCACCGATGCCTGGACCCTCGGCGCGCTCTCCGGACTCTCCGACGCCGAAATGCTGGGACTCTTCGCCGAACGCGGCGGGGACCCCGGGCGCGTCGGCAAGCATCAGGCCCTGGACCCGCTGCTCTGGCGGGTTGCGCGGGCTGGCGAACCCAGCTGGCCCGGCGGGGAACTGGGGGAGGGCCGGCCCGGATGGCACATCGAATGTACAGTCATCGCGCACGAGTACCTGCCGGCGCCCTTTACGGTGCAGGGCGGCGGCTCGGACCTGGTCTTCCCGCACCACGAAATGAGTGCCGGGCACGCACACTCCCTCTCCGGCGTCCCGCTGGCGCAGCACTTTGCGCACGCCGGGATGGTCGGGCTGGACGGCGAGAAAATGAGCAAGTCCAAGGGAAACTTGGTCCTGGTTTCGAAACTCCGCGCCGCCGGCGAGGAGCCGGCCGCCATCCGGCTGGCCATTCTGGCCCACCACTACCGCAGTGACTGGTCCTGGACCGGGGCCGGGTTCGCCGCTGCCAAGGACAGGCTCCGCACCTGGCGGGCTGCGGCCGACGCCGCGCCGGAGGGCTCAGGTGCCGGGCTGCTGTCCCGCCTGCGGGCCGAACTCTCGAACGATTTGAACGCTCCCGGGGCGGTCGCGGCCGTGGACGACTGGGCGACGTCCGCCCTTGCAGCCGGCCGGCCGGGATCCCCGGCGGAGGGCGCCCTGGTCAGCGACGCCATCAATGCGCTGCTGGGCGTCGAACTCTAGGGCCCGAACCCGGCCTTGCGCTATGGCTTGTCCTTGCCGCGGCGCTTGAGGTAACGCTCAAATTCCCGGGCGATCGACTCGCCGCTGGCCTCCGGGAGGTCAGCAGTGTCCTTTGCCTCCTCCAGCTGGCGCACATAGGCAGCTATTTCGGGGTCCTCGGTGGCCAGCTCATCCACGCCGCGTTCCCAGGCGTCGGACTCCTCAACGAGGTCCTGGGTGTCCAGCGGAACCTGCAGCAACTCTTCGATCCGGTGCAGCAGGGCGAGCTGGGCCTTCGGCGACGGCGCCTGGGCCACGTAGTGCGGGACCGCGGCCCAGAGCGAGACCGTGGGCAGTCCGGCGAGCAGTGCTACTTCAGCGAGGACCCCGACGATTCCCACGGGACCCTCGTACTGCGATGCTTCAAGGTCCATCCGCTCCCGCAGCGCGGGGTCATCGGTGGACGTGCTTACCGGAATCGGCCTGCTGTGCGGCACGTCGGCGAGCAGCGCGCCGACGAGGATCACGTAGTCGGCGTTGAGAGCTTCGGCGTGGACCAACAGTTCGGCGGTGTAGGCGCGCCATTTGTAGGACGGCTCCGTGCCCTGGACAAAAATTACGTCCACGTTGGACCCGGGAGCACTCGCCTTGAAGATCCGGGTTGAGGGCCACTTGATCTTCCGCTCCCCGGTCGCCGTGCGGCGGATGGTGGGCCGGGTGAACTGGAAGTCGTAGTATTCGTCGGCGTCGACCGATCCGACTTTTTTGCCGCCCCAGAGCTTGTTCAGGTAGCGCAAGGCATCACTCGCGGCCTCACCGGCGTCGTTCCAGCCTTCGAAGGCGGCGAGCATTACGGTGATGCGCCTGCCCTCGGGAACGGGCTGCAGCAGCCGTTCCGGCTCGGGCACGCTGCCCGTTTCCGTGGGGTCTACCTCAAAGCTGTTCATCTCTTCACCCTACGTCCAAGGACCCGGCCGCCGCATGGAATGAAGCGCCGGGAATCGCCGTCCCGCGGTGGATATTCGCCACAGGCGTACTCTCGGGCCCCGCACAGGCCCGCACCGTAGACTGGAAAGTATGCAATCCACAGTTTCCCAGCCCCTCCTCAAAGCCGCGCTCTGGGATATGGATGGCACCATCGTCGACACTGAACCGTACTGGATTGAGGCCGAGCATGCCCTGGTCGAGGCGCACGGCGGGCAGTGGTCCCATCCGCAGGCGATGCAGCTGGTAGGCCAGTCCCTGGACTTCTCCGCGGGCATCCTGCAGGACGCCGGCGTCGCGCTGGAACGCCGTGAGATTATCAACATCCTCACGGCCCATGTCATCAGCCGGGTCCGTACCCTCGTGCCCTGGCGGCCCGGGGCCCGGGAGCTCCTGGACGAGCTCCACACCGCGGGCATCCGCTGTGCCCTCGTGACCATGTCCGAGGCCCCGCTGGCACGCGAGATCGTGGCGAGCCTTCCCAAGCCATACTTCGATTTCCTGGTAACCGGTGACACCGTCACACAGGGCAAGCCGCATCCCGAGGCCTATCTCAAGGCTGTCGAACTGCTCCAGGAGCAGGACCCCTCGCTGGCCCTGCACCACTGCATCGCACTCGAGGACTCGGAACCGGGAGTGGCGGCCGCCGTCGCCTCCGGAGTCCTGACGGTCGCCATTGCGCACATTGTGCCCCTGCCGCCGGACCCCCGCCACGCCAGCTGGGACACCCTGGCGGGCCGTACGGTGGCCGACCTCGAAGAACTCGTGGCGCTGCGGCACGAGTTCCCGGGTGCGCCCCTCGAACTGGAACCCGACGCTGCGAAGGTGCCTGACCATGACTGACACCGAAACCCGCGGACGCAATGGGCAGAATCCCCGGAAACAAGGCCGCAAAGAAGGAATCGCGCTGGGGCGTATCTTTGGTGTGCCGGTAATCCTCGCCTATTCGTGGTTCATCATTGCCGCCTTCACCGTGATCGCCTACGGCCCGGTGCTGCAGGCGAACAACCCCTTGCTGGGCATCGGCGCGTACCTTGTCGCCTTCGCCTACGCTGTCCTGCTGCTGATTTCAGTCCTGGTGCACGAACTCGCGCACGCACTCACTGCCAGGATCTTCGGCTGGCCCAGCGAAAAGATCGTCTTGAACCTCTGGGGCGGGCACACCCAGTTCGAAAGCTTCACGGCTTCGCCCGGCCGGTCGGTCCTTGTGGCGATGGCAGGTCCTGCGGCGAACTTTGTCCTGGCCGCAGCGGGCTGGCTCCTGCTGACCGGCGCCGACCTGCGCGGAGTCGCGGGCATCCTGGCCAACATCTTCGTCTGGGCCAACCTGCTGATCGGCCTCTTCAACGTTCTGCCCGGGTTGCCGCTGGACGGCGGCCGGCTGGTGGAGTCCGCCGTGTGGAAACTGACGGGCAGCCAGGAGAAGGGCACCGTGGCGGCGGGCTGGGGCGGCAGGATCATTGTGATCGCCCTCGTGCTGTGGTTTGTGGCGCTGCCATTGCTCAGCGGCGGCCGGCCGGATGTTTCACTGATGCTCATCACAGCCCTCGTTGGCAGCTTCCTCTGGATGGGCGCCGGCGCCTCGATTGTGCAGGCACGGCTGCGGGGCCGGCTACCCCTGGTGGAAGCCGGGGCGCTGGCCGAACCCGCGCTCGGCTTCCCGGAGTCGGCCACCGTGGCCGAGCTGCTGGCGCTGGCCCCGAATCCGGCCACCGGGGCAGTTCCGGCTATTGTCCTTTACGGTCCGGACGGGCGTCCGGCGGGAGTGGTCGACGGCGCGGCAGTGGCCACCGTTCCTGCCGGCGCGGCTGCCACCACCGCCCTCACCGCCGTGTCCTACGCCCTTGGACCCGGCGCGTACGTGCCCGCTTGGTCAAAGGGGCAGGAACTGCTCCAGTACCTGGCCCAGCTCGACGGCGTGGAGTACGCCGTGGTGGACCGCGACGGCACCGTCACCGGACTGCTCCGACAATCAGTTGTGCTGGCAGCCCTCAAGGGCCGGCGTCCGGGGCCCGGCAAGCGGATGTTCGGCCAAAGCCGGTAGAGTTACCTGCCGGTCGTGTATTTCCGTGCCCGGGCCACGGCCCCGGGCACCCGGGGCCGGACCTCCGGCACCATCGGCGTCCACACAGCTTTCCAGGAGCGAGGAACATCTTCATGAGCAGCGACACCGCCGCCAGCATCAGCCCAGACGACGCCGGAACGGCCGACGGCGCTGCCGTCAGCAGCGCACCGGCAACGGAGACCGCACGAATGGCCGCCGCCCCCGTCGGGTCAGCGCGCCGACGCGGACCCTTCCGGGAGGGTGAGCGTGTCCAGCTCACCGACGAACGCGGCCGGATGAACACAATCAGCCTTGAAGCCGGCGGTGCTTTCCACACCCACCGCGGCTTCCTGAACCATGACGAGATCATCGGCATGCCGGATGGATCCGTCGTAGTCAACAACGTTGGCCAGCAGTACCAGACGCTGCGGCCCCTGCTCTCGGACTTTGTCCTGTCCATGCCGCGCGGCGCGGCCGTCGTCTACCCCAAAGACGCCGGCCAGATTGTCACCATGGCGGACATCTTCCCGGGCGCCCGCGTGGTCGAGGCAGGCGTCGGCTCCGGCGCGTTGTCCATCTCGCTGCTTCGTGCGGTGGGCGACAACGGCTACCTGCACTCTTTTGAGCGCCGGGAGGAATTCGCCGACATCGCCCGCGGCAACGTCGAGACGATCTTCGGCGGCCCGCACCCGGCCTGGCAGATCAGCATTGGCGATTTCCAGGAGGAAGTGGTCCGCACCGAGGAGCCCGGTTCGGTGGACCGGGTGGTCCTGGACATGCTGGCCCCGTGGGAATGCCTTGACGCCGTAGCCACTGTCCTGGCACCGGGCGGCGTGTGGATCAACTACGTCGCCACCGTCACGCAGCTGTCCCGGACCGCGGAGGCCATCCGCGCCGACGGCCGCTTCACCGAACCCGACGCCTGGGAATCCATGGTCCGCGGCTGGCACCTCGAGGGTCTCGCCGTGCGTCCGGACCACAGGATGGTCGCGCACACCGGCTTCCTGCTCGTCACCCGGCGGCTCGCGGACGGCGTCACGGGCATCTCCCTGAAGCGCCGTCCGTCGAAGACCGGCTTCAACGAAGAGGATGTAAATGCCTGGACGCCCGGTGCCGTAGGGGAGCGCGCCGTGTCGGACAAGAAGCTGCGCCGGGCGGCCCGGGACGCCATCGCCGGAACCAACGTCAAGGACGATCCGGAGATCACGAAGTAGTCCGCATTTCGGAACTCTCCCGCGTCACCGGTCTTCTTGGGACTAGTGTCTAAGGAGAAGCGTACGAAGGGGCTGATGCACCATGGAGACTCCGAACACCGATCCGGGCCGGACGCCGGCGCAGAACGCGGCGGCAGCCGGGGAACAAGCGCATACCACTGACGGTGCTGGCCCCCCGATTGGCGAACTGTCGATGGCCGAGCGCCAGCTCAATATCCTCCGGGACAAGCTCCGGCAGATTGACCGCCAGCTTGGCGCTGCGACGCAAAACAACTCCAAACTGGTCTCGATGCTGGAGACCGCAAAAGCGGAAATCATGCGGTTGAAGAATGCCCTCGACCAGGAGGGCCAGCCGCCGTACAGCTTCGGCACGGTGCTGCAGCTGAATCCAAAGCGCCAACCTGCCGCCGGGAACGGCGGCCAGGCCGCCACCGAGGAATCCGTGGACATCTTCAACGCGGGCCGGAAGATGCGTGTGGGGATCAGTCCGCTGGTGAACATAAACCAGTTGGCGGCCGGCCAGGAAGTCCTGCTTAACGAGGCACTGCTGGTGGTCGCCGGGCTGGGATACGAACGGGCCGGCGACCTGGTCACGCTGAAGGAACTGCTGGGACCGGACCGGGCGCTGGTAGTTGGCCGGGCCGACGAGGAACGGGTCATCCGGCTCTCGGGCGCCCTGCTCGCGCAGAAACTCCGCGTCGGCGACGCACTCTCGATCGATTCCCGTACCGGCTACGCCCTCGAGAAGATCCCGCGCTCGGAGGTCGAGAACCTGGTCCTCGAGGAAGTACCGGACATCACCTACCAGGACATCGGCGGCCTGGGGCCGCAGATCGAACAGATCCGCGACGCCGTGGAACTGCCGTTCCTGCACCCGGACCTGTACCGCGAACACGGCCTCAAGGCGCCCAAAGGGATCCTGCTCTACGGCCCGCCCGGCTGCGGCAAGACGCTCATCGCCAAGGCGGTAGCCAACTCCCTGGCCGCCCGGGCGGCCGAACGCACCGGCAACACGGACATGAAAAGCTACTTCCTGAACATCAAGGGCCCGGAACTGCTGGACAAGTACGTCGGCGAGACCGAACGCCACATCCGGCTGATCTTTGCCCGGGCCCGTGAAAAGGCATCGGAAGGCAGCCCCGTGGTGGTGTTCTTCGACGAAATGGACTCGCTGTTCCGGACCCGCGGCACCGGCATCTCCTCCGACGTCGAAACCACAATTGTCCCGCAGCTGCTCAGCGAGATCGACGGAGTCGAACGCCTCGACAATGTAATCGTCATCGGCGCATCCAACCGCGAAGACATGATCGACCCCGCGATCCTGCGCCCGGGCCGGTTGGACGTCAAGGTCAAGATCAACCGCCCCGATGCCGAGGCCGCCGCGGACATCTTCAACAAGTACATCACCGCCGACCTGCCCTTCCACGAGTCGGACCTGGCCGAATACAGCGGGGACATCCAGGCCACCGTGGACGCCATGGTCCAGCGCACGGTCGAGGCCATGTACTCGACCGACAAGTCCAACGAATACCTCGAGGTCACCTATGCGAACGGCGACACCGAAATGCTCTACTTCAAGGACTTCAACTCCGGCGCCGTGGTGCAGAACGTGGTGGACCGGGCCAAAAAGTACGCCATCAAGGACCTGCTGACGGTGGGCCAAAGGGGCATCCGCATCGACCACCTGCTGCGTGCCGTCATTGACGAATTCCGTGAGCATGAGGACATGCCCAACACCACAAACCCCGATGACTGGGCGCGCATCTCGGGTAAAAAGGGCGAGCGCATCACGTATATCCGCACCATTGTCCAGGGCAAGGCCGGCCAGGAACCCGGCAAGTCCATCGAAACAATGCCGAGCACTGGCCAGTACCTGTGACATCCGCTGTGCCGGGGAAGCCCGCCGGCGGTCCCGGCGGGCTTCCCGTCGGCGGTGCCATGCGGGTGATGGGCTCTGAGACCGAATACGGCATCCACGCACCGTCCGCGCCGGGGGCGAACGCCACGATGATGTCGGCCCGGGTGATCCAGGCGTATGCCCAGGTGACACGGCAGCGCGCCGCCGGCGGGGCCGAAACGCGCTGGGACTACTCCGACGAGGAACCGCTGCGCGATGCCCGCGGCTGGACGCTGGAACGAAGCCGGGCCGAACCGGACCAGCTGACCGATCAGCCGCCCGTGCTCGACGCCGAAGCCGTTGCCGTCGCCTACGGACGGCAGGAGCTGGAAGCCGACGGCGAGGACGAGTCCGGCACCTTGCTGATGAACATGGTGCTCGGCAACGGTGCCCGTCTCTACGTCGACCACGCCCACCCCGAATACTCCAGCCCGGAAGTGACCAGCCCGCTGGACGTCGTCGCCTGGGACGCCGCTGGAGACCTCGTTGCGCTGGCGGCGGTGCGGCGGCTCGCTGCCGACCCCGACCTGCCCCCGCTGAATCTGTACAAGAACAACACGGACAACAAATCGGTCTCCTATGGGTCCCACGAAAATTACCTGATGCCGCGCAGTGTGCCCTTCGGCGACATTGTCCGGGGGCTGACCCCGTTCTTCGTCACCAGGCAGGTTCTTTGCGGCGCCGGCCGGGTTGGTATCAAGCAGGACGGCTCCCTCCCGGGTTACCAGATCAGCCAGCGTGCAGATTTTTTCGAAACGGAGGTCGGCCTGGAAACCACCATCCGCCGGCCCATCATCAACACCCGGGATGAACCCCACGCGACGGCGGACAAGTACCGGCGCCTGCACGTTATCATTGGCGACGCCAACCTCAGCCAGGCGTCCAATTACCTGAAATTCGGCACCACCGCGCTGGTGCTCAGCCTGATCGAGGCCGGGCTTGCCCCCCGCATTGAAGTCCACGAGCCGGTCGCCGCGCTGCAGGCTGTCAGCCATGACACCTCGCTCACGGCCACCCTGCGGCTGCTCGACGGGCGGCGGATCACCGCCCTGGACCTGCAGTGGATCTACTTCGAGGCGGCCGCAAAACATGCCCAGGACACCGGCGTCGCCGATTCCGTGGACGGTGACGGCCACACACACGGGGTGCTGGAACGCTGGTCGGCGACGCTTTCCGAGCTGGGCAGCGACAGCGCCGCCGCCGCCTCCTCGGTGGAATGGCTTGCGAAGCTCTCGCTGCTGGAGGGCTACCGGGACCGCGACGGACTGGATTGGGGCCACGCCCGGCTGGGCCTGGTGGACCTGCAATGGGCAGATATCCGGCCCGAGAAGGGACTCTACTACCGGCTGCTGGCCCGGGACCGAATGCGGCGGATGGTCGACGACGGCGCGATCCAGCGCGCGGTCACGGAACCGCCGTCGGATACCCGGGCGTACTTCAGGGGCCGCTGCATCAGCCGTTTCGGGACCGGCGTGGTCGGTGCCAGCTGGGACTCGGTGATCTTCGATGTGCCCGGCCGCGGCAGGCTGCAGCGGGTCCCCACCCGGGAACCGCTGCGCGGAACAGAGGCCCTCACCGGGCCTCTGTTCGCCCGGCACCGGGAAGCCGGACCGTTCCTCGCCGAACTCCTCGGGCTCCCACCCGGTTCCTAGGGACAAAGGACCCCGCAGCGCCGCCGGGCGTGGCACTATGGCTTACAGGAAGTCCCTTGCGAAGGAGGGACGGACAGAAGGAGAAAATCATGGCAGGCCAGGAGCAGCAGCAGCCGCAGTCGCGGGACGCGGAAGTCGACGAAGACGTTCCGGCCGCCCCGCCGGCCCCCGCGGAGGGCCAGGCCTCGGCCGCAACCCAGGGCGTCGACGACCTGCTTGATGAGATCGACGGCGTACTGGAATCCAACGCCGAGGAGTTTGTCCGCGCTTTTGTCCAAAAGGGCGGCCAATAGCGCGGCTGGCACCGGGCTCAGGGCTCCGGACCGGAAGCCGTTGATTCACTACGTTGAGGGAGTGCACCAGTGCAGGAAACCACCGCCAACCAGGTAGCCGCCAACGCCACGTCCTCCTTCGCTGAACACCTTCAACGCCAACGCCCCGATTTGTTGCCGTTCGGCCTGCAAGGCTCCGGCCAACAACTGCCGGCCGGGCTGCCTGCCGCGCCGCTGCAAGCGCCGCACGGGACAACGATTGTGGCGCTGACATATGCGGGCGGCGTATTGATGGCGGGGGACCGCCGCGCCACCATGGGCAACGTCATCGCCAGCCGGAACATCGAAAAAGTGTTCCCGGCCGACCAGTACTCCGTGCTCGGCATCGCCGGAACCGCGGGAATCGCCCTTGACATAACCCGGCTTTTCCAGGTCGAACTTGAACACTACGAAAAGATCGAGGGGACGCTGCTGAGCCTGGACGGCAAAGCCAACCGGCTTGGGGCGATGATCCGCAGCAATCTTCCGATGGCGATGCAGGGCCTCGCCGTTGTGCCGCTGTTTGCGGGATTCGACCGCCCGGCGGGCTTGGGCCGGCTCTTCTCCTACGACGTCACCGGCGGACGTTATGAGGAGCAGGAACACCACACCGTCGGCTCGGGCTCGGTGTTCGCGCGCGGCTCGCTGAAGAAGCTCTGGCGCCCCAACCTCACGGAGCCGGAAGCCGTGGCCGTCGCCGTCGAGGCCCTCTACGACGCCGCCGACGACGATTCCGCCACCGGCGGACCCGATCCGGTCCGGCAGCTCTGGCCCGTGGTCTACATCGTCAACCGCTCAGGTGCCTTCCGGGTTCCGGAGCGTCAGCTCGCGGCAGCGGCCGGCACCGTTATAGAGTCCCGGACCGCAGCCCGGCGGGAGGCTTGAGATGACCCAGCAGTTCTACGTATCGCCCGAGCAGCTGATGAAGGACCGCGCGGATTTCGCGCGGAAAGGCATCGCACGGGGGCGTTCCGTGGTGGTCATCAGCTGCCGTGACGGGATCGCCCTGGTGGCCGAAAACCCGTCCCCGTCGCTGCACAAAATCGGTGAGATTTACGACAAGATCGCCTTTGCGGCCGTGGGGAAATACAACGAATTCGAAAGCCTCCGCCAGGCCGGGGTGCGCTACGCGGATGTGCGCGGCTACTCCTACGACCGGGAGGACGTCACAGCCCGGGGCCTCGCGAGTGTCTACGCCCAAAGCCTGGGCGCAGTGTTTACGGCCGAACAAAAGCCCTTTGAAGTCGAACTGGCCGTCGCCGAGGTCGGCACTTCCCCGGACGAAGACCACCTCTACCGGCTGACATTCGACGGTTCCATCGCGGACGAGAAGGGCTTTATCGTGATGGGCGGCCAGGCCGACAAGGTCTCCGAAGAGGTGGCGGCCGGCTGGCAGGGCGAACTCGACTTCGCCGCGGCCATCAGGCTGGCACTGGCGGGCCTCGTCGCGGACAAGGAGGCCAACACGCTGCCGGCCTCGGCCGTTGAGGTGGCGGTACTGGACCGGGGTTCGGAGAGCGGCCGCGGTACCCGCCGCGCCTTCCGCAGGCTGGACGACGCAGACATCACGGCAGTGCTGGTGGAGGAGAACTGAGATGGACAAGCGTATTTTCGGCATTGAGACCGAATTTGGAATTTCCTATTCAAGTCCGGAGTCCCGTCCGTTGGCGCCGGAAGAGGTAGCCCGCTACCTCTTCCGCAAGGTTGTCAGCTGGGGACGGTCCTCCAATGTGTTCCTGACCAACGGCTCCAGGCTGTACCTCGACGTCGGTTCGCACCCGGAGTATGCCACAGCGGAATGCGACGACCTCGCCCAGCTAATAGCACATGACCGGGCCGGGGAACTGATCCTGGACGACCTCGTCGACGAGGCGCAGCAGCGGCTCGCGGCCGAGGGCTTCAACGGCACGGTGTACCTGTTCAAGAACAACACCGATTCGGCCGGAAATTCCTACGGCAGCCATGAGAACTACCTCATTCCGCGGCGGGGGGAGTTCTCCCGGCTGGCCGAAATCCTGATTCCGTTCCTTGTGACCCGGCAGCTGATCGCAGGCGCCGGCAAGATCCTCAAGACCCCGCACGGGGCGACCTACGCGTTCTCGCAGCGCGCCGACCACATCTGGGAGGGTGTCTCCTCCGCCACCACCAGGTCCCGCCCGATCATCAACACCCGCGACGAACCGCATGCAGACGCCGAATTCTACCGCCGGCTGCACGTGATTGTGGGCGACTCCAACATGTCCGAGACCACAGCCCTGCTGAAGGTCGGAACCGTTGACCTGATCCTGCGGATGATCGAAGCGGGCGTGATCATGCGCGATATGCGGATGGAAAACCCGATCCGCAGCATCCGGGAGATCTCCCACGACCTCAGCGGCCGCGCACTCGTCCGGCTCGCCAACGGCCGGCAGCTCACCGCGCTCGAGATCCAGCGCGAATACCTGGCAAAGGTCACGGCGTTCGTCGCCGAGCAAGGGGCCCACAACGCCCACGTTCCGCTGATCCTGGATCTCTGGGAACGCACCCTTGATGCGATCGAAAGCGGCGACACCAGCACAATCGACACCGAAGTGGACTGGGCGATCAAAAAGAAGCTGATGGACAGCTACCGCGCACGTCACAATCTGGGCCTCGACGCGCCCCGGATCGCGCAGCTTGACTTGACCTACCACGACATCTCCCGCACGCGCGGGCTCTACTACCTCCTCCAGGCCCGCGGTGCCGTCCGCCGCGTGGTCGATGACACCGCAGTGAAGGATGCTGTGGACGCTCCGCCGCAGACCACCCGCGCCAAGCTCCGCGGGGACTTCGTCCGGCGGGCGCAGGAACTGGGCCGCGACTACACCGTCGATTGGGTGCATTTGAAGCTCAACGACCGCGCCCATCAGACACTTTTGTGCAAAGATCCGTTCCGCAGTGTGGACGAACGGGTCGATGCCTTGCTGGACTCTATGGGCTGATACCCAGCTTTCCGCGTTATTCTGGACGAGTGCCGCTCGCGGCCACCGCTTGCTTTGCCGCTGGCCTGTGCCCGGCAAGGCGTCCATCCTGCCCCGACGAAAGTTCTTAAGTGCGCCGACTACTAGCAATTCTTCTTCCCGGGCTGCTGCTCCTGACCGCCTGCGGCGGCGGCGAACCGGCCGCCCCGGAGCCCTCCAGCCAGTCCGCCGGCGAAACGGCCAAGCTGGACTCCCTCAAGCTCACGGAGAACGGCGACAAGAAGGCACCCGGTGTTGAATTCACCAAGCCGCTCGACGTCAAGGAACCGACCGTCAAGGTCGTCAGCGAGGGCGACGGCGACCGGGTCAAGGCGAACCAGATCGCTGCTATTTCCATCATTGCCCTCAACGGCACTGACGGCTCCACCCTGGAAGACACCTTCCCGAAGGACCCGGAGGAGCTCGAACTAAACGACGAGCTCAAAACCAACAGCGCCGTGATCTACAACGCGTTCGTCGGTACGAAGATCGGCTCCCAGCTGGCCCTCGCTGTCCCCGGTGCCGCAGCCGCCGAAGGTGCCGAAGGTGCCGAGGCCAAGCCCACCCAGCTCCTGATCGTCAAGGTCATCTCCGCCAAGGACGCACCCCCCGTCCTCGACAAGCCCGAGGGTGAGACTGTCAGCCCGCCGGCAGGCCTGCCCACCGTGAAGGAAAACGACAAGGGCATCCCGGAGATTTCTGTCGAAGGCGTCGCCGCCCCGACAGCGCTTGTCTCGCAGGACCTGATCAAGGGCAGCGGACCCGCACTCACCGAAGCGGACACCATTACCGTGAACTATGTGGGCGTTGCCCTCGCCACCGGCAAGGTCTTCGACTCCAGCTTTGAGAGCGGCAAAAAGGCCACCTTCCCGCTGACCGGCGTTATCAAAGGCTGGACCCAGGGCCTGGCCGGCAAGACGGTTGGTTCCCGCGTCCTGCTGGTTGTCCCGAAGGACCTCGCCTACGGCGACGCAGGCCAGGGCGACGCAAAGGGCGACCTCGTCTTCGTCGTTGACATCCTGGGCAAGAAGTAACTGCTGCACCCCCACTACCTAAGTCACGCTAGAAGGAGCACCCATGTCATTTGGACAGCGAAACATCGACCGCCAGAAGCCGGAAATTGATTTCCCGGACGGCGCCGTTCCCACCGAACTTGTCATCACCGAACTGATTGAAGGCGACGGCGCCGAAGCCAAGGCCGGTGACACCGTCTCCACCCACTACGTCGGTGTGGCCTGGTCCACCGGCGAGGAGTTTGACGCTTCCTGGGGCCGCGGCGCGCCGCTCGACTTCCGTGTCGGCGTCGGCCAGGTCATCCAGGGCTGGGACCAGGGTCTGCTGGGCATGAAGGTCGGCGGCCGCCGCCGGCTTGAGATCCCCGCCGAGCTCGCTTACGGTGCCCGCGGCGCCGGCGGGGCGATCGGCCCGAACGAGGCGCTCATCTTCGTCGTCGACCTCGTCGCAGTCCGCTAAGCACCGGCACACTGTGACCGCAGCCGGCCCCGCCGGCTGCGGTCCTGAGCCGCTGGGCGCGGCGCCATCCGGGAAGTTCTTCCGGCTGGTGCCGCGCTTTTGCCATATTCGGGAGCAGACTTTAGTACCCTAGCGGGGTGTCAGCCTCACGTACCGAACGCCTCCTGAACCTCCTGATAGCCCTGCTCAACACCACGTACGGCCTGCGCCGCGGTGAGTTGCGGCAAAAGGTGTATCACGACACCACCAGCACCGACGTCGCTTTCGGCCGGATGTTCGAACGCGACAAGGGCGAGCTGCGCCGCTTCGGCTTCGAGGTCGAGACCGTGACGGACAAGGGCTGGGGTTCGGATGATCCGGCCACCACCCGATACCGGATCGGCAAGGATTCCAACCGGTTGCCCGATGTCAGCCTCACCCCGGAAGAGTGCACTGTGCTCATCCTGGCAGCCCAGCTCTGGGAGCATGCAGCCCTCGGTTCGGCGGCCGTCAACGCGGTGCGCAAGCTGCAGGCATCCGGCGGGCTGGTCGACGCCGAGCTCCCCGCCGGGCTGCAGCCGCGGATCCGGCCCGCGGGCCAGGCATTCGAGGACCTCGTCGCCGCTGTGCACGCCCGGCACCCCGTCAGCTTCCGCTACCTGGCCGGCAGCACCGGACGGGAGGAGGCCCGGCTCGTGGAGCCGTGGGGGCTCGGAAGCCGGTTTGGCCAGTGGTACCTCGTCGGCCATGACAGGACCCGGGGTGCCAAGCGTTTCTTCCGCTTGTCCCGGCTCACCTCGGCCGTTGACGTCCTTGCGAAGGAGAACTTCACGGCTCCGCCGGACTTCAACGTACGCGCAGAACTTGCCACGCTGACGGAGCTGCCGGTACAGACCGCCGTCGTGGACGTCCGGGCCGGCAGCGTCCACGGCCTCCGCAGGCGGGCCACCGCCGTCCGCGGGCCGGAAGACGCCGGGGTGACCGCCGCCGGGCGGGACCGCCTCAGTGTCCCGTACCGGGACGCTGAGACGCTGGCGGAGGAACTCGCCTCCTACGGTCCCCGGGTACAGGTGGTATCCCCGCCCGGTCTGGTGACGTCCGTGCGCCGGCGCCTGGCCGGCGCCGCCGACTTCGCGGCGGCGCCGGCCCCGCCGATTGCGTTCCCGGCAACGGGTTCGGCACGGCACGGCCGCAAGCGCACATCCGAAGACCAACTCACCCGGATGCTTCAGCTTGTGCCGTTCCTGGTGCACCACCAGGGACTGCACATCTCGGAGGTAGCGGCGAACTTCGGCATCACCCGGGAAGAGCTGGAAGCTGACCTGCGCATCCTGATCTGCTCGGGCCTTCCGGAGGGCTACCCTGATGACCTGCTCGATATCCAGTGGGAGGACGACCACGTCACCATCACCCAGGACCTCGACCTGAACCGGCCCGTCCGCTTCACAGTGGAAGAGGCCTGCGCCCTGCTGACCGGGCTGGAAACACTCAACAGCCTGCCCGAACTTGCCGAGGGCGGGGCACTGGAATCCGTTACGCTCAAACTTTTGGCCGCGGCCGGGGAGGAAGGCCTGAAGGCGGCCGTCCTGTCCGGACCCGAGGTGGCCCCGGGGAATACTGCGGCCCTGGAGACGGCCCGCCAGGCCATCCGAAACGGCGCCCAGCTGCGGCTGCGTTATTTCTCACCGCTCCGCGATACCGCCTCTACCCGCAACATTGATCCGCTCAGGCTGTATTCGCTGGACAACACCTGGTATCTCGAGGCGTTCTGCCATTCCGCGGGTGCCCTGCGGAACTTCCGGCTGGACCGGATCGACGCCTTGGAAACCACCGGCCAGCCAGTGTCCGGTGAGGCAGCTCCAGACGGGAAGTTGCCGGTCAAACTCTTCACCCCGAACGACGACGACGCGGTGGTGGTGGTCCAGCTGACCCGGCAAGGCGCCGGCCTCGCCGACGAATACTACGCCGAACGGACGGCACAGCTGACCGACGGCGGTCTGCTGGCCGAAATCCGCTTCGGCAGCACTGGCTGGCTGCCGATGTTCGTGGCCCAGCACGGCGGGACTGCACGGATCCTGGAGCCCGAAGAACTTGCCGGCAGTTCCCGCGAATGGCTCGCAGCCGCACTTGCCCAATATGAAGACCAGCCGCTCCGGCGGCTAGAGTAGTCAGCATGCCTTGGTGGTCCTGGATCGTGATCTGGATAGCGCTCGTCGCGCTGTCGCTCTTGCTCTTCGTCGCGCTCGGCGTCCGCTTGTTCCGGACCTTTATGGCCACGGTCAAGGAGCTCGGGGAAGCAGCCGAGAGGTTCGCCAGCTTCCCGTCGGCCGGTCCGGCGTCGGGAAGCAACTCCGAAAACACCCGGCCGGACGGCGCGGGTGACGCCGGGGGCAAGGACCGATCCGTGCTCGCGGGGGAACCCGGATCGGCCGTATTTGCCTCTCCGGACCAGCTGCGGCACGATTACCGGGCAGCCAAAACCGCGCGGCAGGAAGCCCGCCGGCGGCGGCGCGTCAGGCGCAAGATGGACCGCGGCCAGCCCCAACGGCTAAGCGACATCGAATTCACTAAGACGTAAGATGTAACCAAACGAAAGGACCTCCTGTCATGAGACTTGAAGGCTGGCATCTCATCATCATCGTTGTTTTGGCATTGGTGCTTTTCGCGGCACCCAAGCTGCCCGGCATGGCCCGGAGCCTGGGCCAGTCGATGCGGATCTTTAAGTCGGAAGTCCGGGAAATGAAAAAGGACGGCGCTACCGACGACAAAGAGGGCTCCGAGCCTGTCGAGGGCAAGGTCGTCAACCATCCGAAATCCGCCGGCACGGAATCCCGCGCCGAAAGCGGAACCGACGTTCCGCCGCCGAACCGCGCCTAACACCGAATGGCAGTAACAATGGGCCGCCGGTCGAACCCCGAGGGGAAGATGGCGCTCCTCGATCACCTCAAAGAGCTGCGCAACCGGCTCTTCCGGTCCGCGATCGCCGTGATCCTGGGCACCGTCGTGGGGTTCCTCGTCTATCAGCCGATGCTCGCGGCGCTGATCAAGCCGATCAGCGACCTCAACCAGCACTCCGGCCGGCAGGCATCGCTGAACTTCGACGGCGTGGCAAGCTCGTTTGACCTGATGATCCAGGTCTCGGTGTTCCTTGGCCTGATCGTCGCCAGCCCGGTCTGGCTTTACCAGCTGTGGGCGTTTATTGTGCCCGGGCTGCACAAAAAGGAACGCAGGATGGCGCTGTCCTTCGTGGCAGTCGCGGTTCCACTTTTTATTGGCGGAGTCCTGCTGGCGTGGCTGGTGCTTCCGAACGCCGTCCGGGTGCTGACCGATTTCACGCCATCCGGCGGATCCAACTTCATCAGCGCCCAGGTGTACCTTTCGTTCGTGCTGCGGCTCCTGCTCGCCTTCGGCATCGCCTTCCTGCTGCCCGTTGTCCTTGTTGGGCTGAACCTGGCGGGAATCGTCAAGGGAAAGCAGCTCGTCAAAAGCTGGCGGATCACAGTTTTCCTGGTTTGCCTCTTCGCCGCCATGGCTGCACCCGGCGCCGACGCGATGAGCATGTTCTACCTTGCCGGACCCATGCTTGTGCTCTTCTTCAGCGCCATCGGGCTGTGTTTGCTGAACGACCGCCGGCGGGAACGGCGTGCCGTCAAACGGGCCGCCGAGACCGAAGCCACCGCAGACCAGGCGACTCCCGGCTCCGAGCTGGAGAATCTCTAGCTCCCGGCGCACTAGGCTGGAAGCATGTCCTCACTACCCGGTCCGGAATCGCCATCTGAACGCTACCGCGCCAGTGCCGAGCGGGCCGCCGAAGCCAAAACCTACCTGGGCGGATTTATCCGTTCGCTCGCCTTCGAACTCGATGACTTCCAGCGTGCAGCGTGCCTGTCACTGCAGTCCGGCCGCGGTGTCCTGGTGGCCGCCCCTACCGGTGCCGGCAAGACCATCGTGGGGGAGTTCGCCATCTACCTGGCGCTCCAGCGCGGCCTCAAGGCCTTCTACACCACACCGATCAAGGCGCTGTCCAACCAGAAGTACGCTGAACTCGCGGACAAATACGGTGCGGACCAGGTGGGCCTACTCACCGGCGACACCAACATCAACGGGGACGCCCCGGTGGTGGTGATGACCACCGAAGTGCTCCGCAACATGCTCTACGCCGACTCGAGCACTCTGGGCGACCTCGGCTACGTCGTGATGGATGAGGTCCACTACCTTGCGGACCGCTTCCGCGGCGCGGTCTGGGAGGAAGTCATCATCCATCTGCCCAGCGAAGTCCAGCTTGCCTCGCTGAGCGCAACGGTCTCCAATGCCGAAGAGTTCGGCGCCTGGCTGGATACTGTGCGCGGCCAGACCGACGTCATCGTCTCCGAGCACCGTCCCGTTCCGCTGTGGCAGCACGTGATGGTGGGCCGGAAGATCGTGGACCTCTTCGCCGGCGATACCAGCTTCGATGAGATCGCTCCGGCCGGCGAGGCCGCCGTGTCCGCCGTGCCCGCCCGGCTGAAGGCCGCGGGCTCCGGCGCCGTCAGCACCGAACGGCCGGGCTTTGACGTCAATCCCGAGCTGCTCTCCATGGCCCGCGCCGAGAGCCAGATGAACTTCCGCGGACGTTTTGGCCACGGCGGCCGGAACGTCCGGCGCCAAAGCAGCCGGCGCGACGAGGCCCCGCAGGGCGACCCGCGCAGCCCCGTCCGGAAAGCCAGCCGCCCCCAGGTCATCGCCAGCCTGGACAGACAGGACCTCTTGCCGGCCATCACGTTCATCTTTTCCCGGGCCGGTTGCGATGCCGCCGTGGCTCAGTGCGTCGCGGCAGGGTTGTGGCTTACCACCGAGCAGGAACAGCTCATCATTGCCCGGCGCGTCGATGAAGCGGCGCAAGACATCCCGCCCGACGACCTGGACGTGCTGGGCTTCTGGAGCTGGCGCGACGGCTTGCTCCGCGGCCTCGCGGCCCACCACGCCGGAATGCTGCCCACTTTCAAGGAAGTGGTGGAGAAGCTCTTCGTCGACGGACTCGTCAAAGCCGTGTTCGCGACCGAGACCCTGGCGCTCGGCGTCAACATGCCGGCGCGCTCCGTGGTCCTGGAAAAGCTGGATAAGTTCAACGGTGAGGCGCACGTTAACATCACCGCGGGGGAGTACACCCAGCTGACCGGACGCGCCGGGCGCCGCGGGATCGACGTCGAGGGCCACGCCGTGGTGCTGTGGCAGCCCGGGACAGACCCGGCGGCAGTAGCCGGGCTCGCCTCACGCCGCACCTATCCGCTGAATTCGAGCTTCCGGCCCACCTACAACATGTCCATCAACCTGCTGGCGCAGTTCGGCCGCCCCCGGGCCCGGGAAATCCTCGAGTCCTCGTTCGCCCAGTTCCAGGCCGACCGGTCCGTCGTCGGGCTGGCGAAACAGGTACGCGGACGCGAGGAGTCCCTGGCCGGCTTCAGTAAATCGATGAGCTGCCACCTGGGTGATTTCACCGACTACTCACGAATCCGCCGCGCCCTCTCCGATGCAGAGAAGAACGCTTCCAAGACCAGCTCCCGGGCCCGGAAGTCGGTCACCGAGGACTCCCTGAGCCGGTTGCTTCCCGGGGACGTGGTGGACGTACCGACCGGGCGGGCACCCGGACTTGCAGTGGTCCTCAGCTCCGACCACCACTCCCGCGAGCCGCGGCCGGCGGTGATGACGCTGGACAACCAGCTGCGGCGGATCGGAACCCAGGACGTGGAAGGGCCGCTGGCCCCGATTACCCGGGTCCGGATCCCTAAGTCATTCAATGCCAAGGTGCCCAAGTCACGCCGGGACCTGGCGTCCTCGGTCCGCAACGCCCTCCGGGAAAACCGGCCGCCGGCGCCGCCGAGCAGGAACGATGACTTTGGCCGCGCCGCTGCGCAGCCGGATCAGGAAAAGCGGATCGCTGAGCTGCGCCGCGAACTCCGCGCCCACCCGTGCCACGGGTGCAGCGATCGGGAGGACCACGCGCGCTGGTCGGAGCGCTATTGGAAGCTTCGGCAGGAGACGGACGGGCTGGTGCGCCAGATCCAGGGCCGGACCAACACCATCGCCAAAACCTTCGACCGGGTGTGCGGAGTCCTCTCCGGCTACGGGTACCTGGAGACGTCGGAGGACGGCGTGCTCACCATCGGAGCGGATGGTCAACGGCTGCGCCGGATCTACGGCGAAAAGGACCTGCTCATTTCGCAGTCGCTTCGCCTCGGCGCCTTTAATGACCTGGACGCCGCCGAAGTGGCCGCCCTGGCCAGCGTTTTGGTCTACCAGGCCAAACGTGAGGAACGTGGCCTCCGGCCCAAGCTGCCGAGTGTTTCGCTGGAATCCGCCGTCGACATTGTGGTGCGCGAATGGTCAGCCCTGGAGGATGTTGAGGAAGCCAACAAGCTCCCGCTGACCGGCGAACCCGAACTGGGCCTGGCCTGGCCGATGTTTAAGTGGGCCAAAGGCCGTCACCTGCAGGAGGTCCTCAGCGGGACGGACCTGGCCGCCGGCGACTTTGTCCGGTGGGTGAAACAGGTCATCGATTTGTTGGACCAGCTGGCGAAAATCCCGACGCTGGACCCGCGGGTCTCGCGGCTGTGCGCCGAGGCCATCAAACTCATCAAGCGCGGCGTCGTCGCGTACTCCTCAGTGGCCTGACCGCCGCTGCCGGCCGTCGGGCCGGGCCCCCACCGTCGTCGAACATGTCCGGCCACACCGGCCACCAGTTGCAAGGAGTCCAAGACCCATGACAGATTCACCGGCCATCCCCGCGCCGCGCAAGGTAACGCTCTACCGCAACGGCTCCGTCTACACGGCCGCGGATCCCTTCGCGACGGCGCTGCTGGTCGACGGCGACACCGTCGCCTGGGTCGGGTCCGAGCAGGCTGCCGGCTCGATCGCGGACGCCTCGATGGAGATCATCGACCTTAAGGGTGCGCTCCTGGCCCCCGGATTTGTCGATTCCCACGTCCATCTCACGGAAACCGGGATTGCCCTGGACTCGCTGCAGCTCGGCGACGTCCGCTCTGCCCGGGAACTGCTCGACGCCGTCGCCGGTTCCACAGCCAACGGCACAGTGCTCGGCCACGGCTGGGACGACACCCAGTGGACGGACTCAGCACTGCCTTCCCGCGAAGAATTGGAACGTGCCGCCGGGGGACGGGACGTCTACCTGTCCCGTGTTGACGTGCACTCGGCAATCGTCTCCTCCTCGTTGGCGGCAACCGCCGGTCTGCACGGGAGGGACGGTTTTGGCGAGGGCAGCCAGGTCAAGCGCGCGGCGCACACCGCCGCCCGGCTCGCTGCCCGTCAACTGCCGGCCGCCGCCTTGCGCGGCTACCAGCGGCGGGCGCTCACCGAGGCAGCGGCCAACGGCTATGTCGCCGTGGCGGAAATGGCCGCGCCGCATATTGGCAGTATCGAGGACCTGCAGCTCGCCGCGGCCTGGAACTCGGGCGCAGACGCCGTTCCGGAGGTCCTGCCCTACTGGGGTGAACTGGCAACCTCGGCAGACCAGGCCCGGTCTCTGCTCGACAGCCTGGGCGTGCCGGTACTCGGGCTGGCAGGGGACCTGAACATGGACGGCTCCATCGGTTCGCGGACCGCGGCACTGCGGGCGGACTACAGTGACGCCCCAGGCGAACGCGGGAGCCTTTATCTGTCGGTCGCGGAAGCCGCCGCGCACCTGTCCGTATGCTCGCTGTTGGGCATCCAGGCGGGCTTCCACGTCATTGGCGACGCCGGTCTGGATGCGGCGCTGGAGGCCCTGGACCTGGCGGCGGCAGACGTCGGTGAACAACGGGTCCGGGCAGCGGGCCACCGTCTCGAACATGTCGAGCTCGCTGACGCCGACTCCATCCGCAGGCTGGCGGCCTACTCGGTGACGGTCAGCGTCCAGCCCGGCTTTGATGCTTCATGGGGCGGCGGGGACGGTCTCTACCAGCAGCGCCTCGGGTCCCGGCGGGACGGCATGAATCCTTTTGCATCCTTCTACGCCGCGGGTGTGCCGATCTGCTTTGGCAGTGACAGTCCGGTCACTGCGATGCGGCCCTGGGCAAGCGTCCGGGCCTGCCTGCAGCACAACAACCCCGCGGAGCAGATCTCGGCCCGCGCGGCGTTCCTCGGCCACACCCGGGCAGGCTGGCGCGCCGCCCGGTATCGCAACCCGATGGCCGGCCAGCTGGTACCTGGCGCCCCGGCCAGCTTCGCAGTCTGGGAAGTAGAGGAACTTATGGTGCAGGTAGCTGACGGCCGGGTCCAGTCCTGGAGCACGGACCCCCGCGCCAGGACGCCGCTGCTGCCTGCCCTGGATACCGGCTCCGAGCCGGTCTGCCTGCAGACAGTCAAGGACGGCCGCGAACTATATTCCAGCGGCTCGCTGCGAGGCTGACCGACTGCGGATCCGGCCGCTGCCAGCGGAAAATTCGAGCCCCGACAAGCCCGCCTGACCTGCGGCAACGGATAAACCGGCAGGTCAGGAAGCGGTTGACAGATCGGGGCCGGCCCGTAGCATTGAGGGTCAACGGAGGGTTGCGTACGCCGCAGACTCCGGACGTCCCCCGGTCATTTCCAGGTTGCCGCAAGCCGGCAGCTGACTTGGTCATGGCCACGGGTACCACAGGGGGCAGGTCCACTTCGCAGCAGAAAACGGTTTCTGCGGCCCTATCCGCTGGCCGCCGCAACTGGCCCGAAGCGGGTGGATCTGCCCCGGGACCTGCCGCGGACCCAGCGGGCCCGGTGACTGCCTATAATGGAGAGTTGCGCCTGGTGTCAGTTCTGAAGTGACTGGCCGGGCGTTTGACCGCTCCCTCCAAGGAAAGGCCTCGCTGTGCGTGTCCTCACGATCATCCCGACCTACAACGAGCTGGAATCGTTGCCCAAGACTCTCGGGCGCCTGCGCACGGCTGTGCCTGGCTCCGACGTCCTGGTTGTCGACGACAACAGCCCCGACGGCACCGGGCAGCTTGCGGACCGCTTTGCCGCTGAGGACAGCCAGGTCCACGTCCTGCACCGAGCGGGAAAGGCCGGACTGGGCGCAGCGTACATCGCCGGGTTCAAATGGGGCCTCGCCGCCGGTTACGACGTGCTCGTCGAAATGGATGCTGACGGTTCGCACCAGCCGGAGCAACTTCCGCAACTGCTCGAGGCCGTCGAACAAGGCGCCGACCTCGCCATGGGCTCGCGTTGGGTACCGGGCGGCAGCGTCGTCAACTGGCCGCTGTACCGGCAAGCCATCTCCCGGGTCGGCAGCACCTATGCCCGGCTCCTGCTGGGTTTGAAAATCAAGGATGTTACCGGCGGTTTCCGTGCGTTCCGGCGCAGCACCCTGGAGAAGCTGAACCTGGACGCGGTTGATTCCGTCGGCTACGGCTTCCAGGTGGACCTTGCCTGGCGCGTGGCCAAGCTGGGTCTGACAATTGTCGAACGGCCCATCACCTTCGTTGAACGCGAACTGGGCGCCTCGAAGATGAGCGGAAACATCGTGGTCGAAGCCATGATCAACGTCACCAAGTGGGGCCTGGCCGCACGCTGGAACACTTTGTCCGGCAAGCTTGGCAGCCACAAGCGCTAGCCCTCGCCCGTCCGGGGACAAAAAAGGGGCCGGCCTGCACCGTCTGTGACGGTGCGGGCCGGCCCCTTTGCTGTGCCTGGACTGCGGGTTCCTTAGGCGGAGCGCCGTTCGCCCCGGCGTTCGCGCAGGATCGTCAGGCGGTCTTCGAGGATCTGCTCAAGTTCCGGCAGGGAGCGACGTTCCAGGAGCATGTCCCAGTGCGTTCGAACGGCCTTTTCGTTGAGGTTCACCGGGCGTTCGCCGTCAACGAGCAGGGCTTCTTTGCCTGTTTTGGAGACCCACACCGGGGGGATCTCGGCTTCGGAGGAGAAGGTCACAAAAACCTGCTCGCCGTCCGCGCACCGGTACTCGACCCGCTGGCGCGGAGCCGGCTCGACACCGGACTCGGTCTCCATGCTTTGGGCGCCAAGGCGCATACCCCGCAGGCTGCGATCGCTCATCTTTTCTCCCTCTATTCGGTTCGCAGGGTCAGGCCCTGCGTGAGCCGGGGGCTGTGGGGCCGCGCCGGACTACGGTTTGCATTGCGCATTCTCACAGGACCCTTAACGGATACAACGTCACTAAAGAAAACGCTTTGCGAAGCTTAAATGTTCCGCCGGACCGAACCGGCCGGACAAATATTTAAGTATACGCGAACGGGCCGTCCCCGGTAAAGCTTAGGGAACGGGCTGCCCTCGCGGGATGCGGAAAGGGGAGGCACCCGCCAGCGGCGGATACCTCCCCTTGACCGGGAACGCTTAGGGCTCTTGCCGGCCCTTGAGATCCACTCCGCCGTCGGCGGGGCCTCCCGCGGACGCTGCCGGTCCGGCGGTTTCGGCCTTGGCCGCGTCAGAATCAGGCCCAAAAAGCCCATCGTTGGCCTGGCCGTCCTTGCTTCCGCCGAGGGCGCTGCCGATACCTTTGAGCGCCTCGCCGACTTCACTCGGAATGATCCACAGCTTGTTCGCCGAGCCTTCGGCGATCTTCGGCAGGGTCTGCAGGTACTGGTAGGCCAGGAGCTTCTGGTCCGGGTTGCCCTTGTGGATCGCACCGAACACCTTTTGGATGGCCTGGGCTTCACCGTCGGCCCGAAGGATCGCCGCCTTGGCGTCGCCTTCGGCCTTCAGGATCGAGGACTGCCGCTGGCCTTCAGCGGTGAGGATGGCGGACTGCTTGGTGCCCTCCGCCGTCAGGATGGCGGCGCGCCGGTCCCGTTCGGCGCGCATCTGCTTCTCCATCGAATCCTGGATGGAGTGCGGCGGATCAATCGCCTTGAGCTCCACCCGCGAGACACGGATGCCCCAGCGGCCGGTCGCCTCGTCCAGCACACCGCGGAGTTGGCCGTTGATCTGATCACGTGAGGTGAGGGCTTCTTCGAGGTTCAGGCCGCCCACAACGTTTCGGAGCGTCGTGGTGGTGAGCTGTTCGACGGCCTGGATGTAGTTCGCGATCTCGTACGTGGCTGCCCGCGCATCGGTGACCTGGAAGTAGACCACCGTGTCGATCGAAACGACGAGGTTGTCCTCGGTGATCACCGGCTGCGGCGGGAAAGAGACCACCTGTTCACGCAGGTCAAGCAGCGGCAGCAGCCGGTCCACAAACGGGATCAGGATCGTAAGGCCGGGGTTCAGCGTCCGCTGGTACTTGCCCAGCCGTTCGACGACGCCGGCCCGTGCCTGCGGGACAATCCGAACCGACCGGACCAGCACTATTATTACGAACGCAACGAGCACCAGCAGCACGATTGCGACTGCGATATCCATACTTCACCTATTCCCCAGATTTGGTCTTGCCATGGTGTGCGGCGGAGTCCCGCCGCGTCCCCGGCGCCGGTGACGGCCGCCGGAATTCTTGCTTCGGCTACTGGACGGCAGTTTCCTGCTGCGGGGCGACGACGGCAGTAGCGCCGTCGATGGCTCTGACAATTACGTGCTGGCCAGCGGCCAGCATGCCGGTCTCGGAGCGGGCGCTCCAGACGTCGCCGCCAATTTTAACCAGGCCGCCGCTGGCGCTGACCGGCTCCATGACCAGCGCGGATTCACCGATCAGCCTTTCGACGTTGCTCCGAAGGTCGTCCGGACCCTTGCGGAGGTGCTTGAGCGCGACGGGCCGGACGAAGCCGATCATCAGCAGCGACACGACGCAGAACGCCACGATTTGCAGGCCCAGGTCGGCCCCCGCGAATGCTGCCACCAGTCCGGCCAGAGCGCCACCGCCAAGCATGATAAAAAAGAGGTCCAGAGTGAGCATCTCTACCACGGCAAAAACCAGGAACACCGTGAGCCACAGCGCCCACCAGTTTTCGGCTAGCCAGTCCAGCATCATTCCCCCTTCGCCCCAGGGGCTGCAGGCGCAGACCCTCAGTTACTCTCATTCCATCCTAAGCCGATAGGCAAGCCGTGCGGAGGGCCGCAGAAATCAGTTTGCGAAAGTGGCCAAGTCGTTATCTGCGGCTTTGGCGCGCGGCTCAAAGACACTGATCCGGAACCGGGCAGAGACGGCTGTGCGCGGCGGCAGCCCGGCCGCGAAGGCCAGCAGGGCATCCCGGTTCAGATGGTGCCCGGCGGGGCCCATCAGGGCCAGCCGAAGGACGTCGTCCGGGGAGAGCAGCAGCGGCACATCCAGATCGTCGGTGGAGAGCGTCGAAAAGTGTCCTTCGAGTGAGGCCGCGAGCCGTTCGTCCTTTGTCGGCTCGATCCCAAGCATGCCGGACTGGCCTGCCACCTCTTGGAGATGTCCCGGCCGCGGAGTCACCACAATCAACCGGCCGACAGGGCGCAGCACCCGGACAAACTCATTTGGGTTGCGCGGCGCGAAGACCACAGTGATGACATCGACGCTGCCGTCACCCAGCGGCAGCGGCTGCCACACGTCGCTGACGAGGTTTACCGCCTCGGGGTTCAGTTTCGCGGCCCTGCGGAGGGCGAACTTAGAGATGTCCAGGCCGATCGCCCGGGCGGGCGTCCGGTCCAGCGCGGCCTGGTCCAGCACAGCCCGGAGATAGTGGCCGGTGCCCGTTCCTGCGTCCAGCACAACCGGAGGCGTTTGCGGGTCAACGCCTGCGAGGAAGCGGGCGGACAGTTCCGCCACGGCATCCGCGAGCGGACGGTAGTGGCCGGCGCCGAGGAATTCGAAGCGCGCCGCCACCATGTCGGCCGAATCGGCTTCGAATACGGTGCCTTTACCAACGAGGAAGTTGAAGTACCCCTGCTTCGCGGCGTCGAAGCTGTGCCCGGCAGGACACTTCAGGGCCGGCACGCCAGGTCCGCCGGGAGCCAGCCGGGCCCGGCAGACCGGGCAGAGCAGCAAGTCGGGGGAAACGGGGGGCATACTGTCCATCCTAGGTGGCCGGTCCGCGGCGGCGGCGTTCCAGAACGGCACAGCGCCGCCGACGTGAGCTATTTCACTGCCGGGGAAACTGGGGCTAGGCTCGCACACGTGAAATCCGAACATCTGCCGCTGCTGAATTCCGTGTCCGCCCCTGCCGTGCATCCAGACGGCGGGCACGCCGTGGTCTCCGTGATCCGGCCCGATTTCGATGCCGACGCCTACGTTGGGCAACTCTGGACGGTGCCGCTGGGACCGGGTCAGGCTCCGCGCCGCCTGACCCGCGGATTCCGCGACACCGCTCCGGACTTCTCACCGGACGGACAGATGCTGGCCTTCCTGCGCGCCGCGGACGGTGGAAAACCTCAACTCCACATTGTCGAGGCCGGCGGCGGGGAACCGCTGCCAGTCACCGGCGCACCGCTGGGAGTGTCCCAGTTTGCCTGGTCGCCGGACTCCCGGCAAATTGTCTACGGGGCCAGAACCCCGGAAAACGGCCGCTACGGCAGCACCCCCGGGGTATCCGCCGGCAGCGAGGACGCCCGGCTGATCACCGACTACAAGTACCGCATGAACGGCGTCGGATACACTGCGGACCAGCCAGTGCAGCTCTTCCTGGTCGAAGTGCCCGATCTTGGCGCTGAACCCAAGGTGGTGCCAACGGGCCGGGCTTTGAAGTCCGGCACCGCAGTTGCCGACGGCGGCACACCCGGTGTTGGTCTCCCGGCCGCACGGCAACTAACCACGGCTGCCACAGACCACACCGGTGCGGGTTTCAGCGCCGACGGGCTGGCAATCTATTTTGTCGCGGCCCTGCATCGTGGCAGCGACGCCGACCTTGCGAGCGGCATCTACCGCCTGGACACCGGCGACGGCACCGGGGGAGCCGAGCCGCTGGCCGTGGTACCGGAGAACACCGGCCGGCAGGACGTGCACGCCGTCCGCGCGTCGCCGGACGGACACCGGCTGTTTTTCCTCGCCCAGGAATTGGGCGCCTCGGGCCTGGACTTCGTGGCACGCAACACCGCTCTTTACGTGCTGCCGGCCGGCGGCGGCGACGCCACCCGGCTGAGCGACGCCGAGACGATGGACCTGAGCTGCAACGGCAGGATCGAACTGTCCGGCCCTGACGCGGTGCTGCTGCTCAATACTGTCTGCGGAACGGTCGAAGTGATCGAGTTCCACGCCTCCGGGAAGCACCAGGTGCTGGTTAGCGGAAAACGGGTGGCCACCGGCGCCGCGGCGTCGGGCGGCTCGCTGGTGGTCAGTTTCACGGACGCGGCGACGGCGGGGGACACTGCTGTGCTTGCGGGCGGACAGCTCCGGATCCTGACCGATTTCTCCGCGGCGCTGCGTTCCGGCCCCGGAATCATCAAGCCTCTGGAGTTCACAGTCCCCTCAGCAGACGGCTACCCCGTCCACGGCTGGCTTGTGCAGCCGCCGGGGCGCGGACCGCACCCGGTGCTGCTGAACATCCACGGCGGCCCGTTCGCCCAGTTCACCGGCGCGCTGTTCGACGAAGCACAGGTCTACGCCGCGGCGGGCTACGCGGTCCTGATGTGCAACCCCCGCGGTTCCGCCGGCTACGGACAAGACCACGGACGGGCCATCAAGGAAAAGATGGGAACCCTTGACATGCAGGACGTCCTGGCCTTCCTCGACGGCGCGCTCAGCACGTTCGAGGAGCTCGATGCCGGGGCGCTCGGCATTATGGGCGGGTCCTACGGCGGCTACCTCACCGCGTGGACCATCAGCCACGACCACCGCTTCAAAGCCGCCATTGTGGAGCGTGGATTCCTCGATCCCGTGAGCTTCGTCGGCTCCTCGGACATCGGCTGGTTCTTCGGCGGGGAGTACACCGGGCGCGCGGCCGAACAGATGGCGGCGCAAAGCCCGATGTCCCGGGTGGACCGGGTGCGCACCGCCTCGCTTGTGATCCACAGCGAGGAGGACCTCCGGTGTCCGGTGGAGCAGGGCCAGCGGTACTTCACGGCGCTCAAACAGCACGGTGTGGAGGCCGCCTTCCTCGTCTTCCCGGGGGAGAACCATGAGCTCTCACGCACCGGAACACCGCACCACCGCAAGCAGCGTTTCGACCAGATCCTGCGGTGGTGGGCCCGGTACCTCCCCACGGCGGCCAATCCGGCCCCGGCGGACGTCAAGGCTGACGGCACCGCGGACGGCCCCGGCGGACGTCAAGGCTGACGGCACCGGCTCATGTCAAGGCTGACGGCCAGCCGGCCTTCAGTCGGAGTTCAGTCGGCGCTATCGCCCGGAAGGAAGCCGAGTTCCCGGCGGGCGAGACTGATGTCGGGCTGCGCCCAGCGTGCGGAATACTCGGCGTTGCTGCTGATCGAGCGCAGTTCGGCACGGTCAAGGTAGAGGATGCCGTGCACGTGGTCAGTTTCGTGCTGGACGATCCGTGCCTGCCAGCCACTGAATTCCCGCTGCTGCCGGCTGCCGTCCGCTGCGGTGAAGTCGAGCCGAACCCGTTCGGGCCGGTTGACTGCGGCCTGAAGTCCGTGCAGCGACAGGCAGCCTTCGTAAAAGGCCACTGTGGTGCCGCCAAGTGGCTGGTAGCTCGGGTTGAGCATGGCAAAAAAGGGCAACGGCTCCCGTCCGCGGACAGCGGCGACGTCGGGATCGACGTCGAACTGGTCCTCGAGAACCGCGAGCTGCAGCGGGACGCCAAGCTGTGGTGCTGCCAGGCCCACGCCGGGTGCCTTATGCATAACGCTGCGCATCAGGTCGATCAACTGGCCCAGCTCGGCGTCACTCACCTGGCCGCTGAACGGCGCGGCGAGCTGCCTGAGCACCGGATGCCCGGCCTGGACAATGCCCGGAAGCACCCCGGCGGACAGTAGCTGCTGGACAGTTTCATGGATGCGGGCGGCGCTGAAGTCAGTGGGCTTGGCGTCGGAATACATGCCAACAGACTACTTGCGTCCGCAGGCGGCCGTAATAAAGTCGTAGATGCGTCCACGCAGCAGCGCGCCGGCGTCAACTTTCAAGACTCCCTCCCGTCCCCCCGAAGAGACACGGAGGGGGAGCAAAGTGCCCACTTTATCTTCAGCGACGGCGTGCGGATCGCAGCGTGCGGGTCGGATCACCAGCCGGAATTGCTGGCCGGCACCACCGGCGCTGATCGAGACAGAGCGCGGCCAGGGGTGGCTCGGGTCCTCGTCGAGCAGGGTTGTCCCGTCGATCCGGTCGATGGTCAGGCTTCCGAGCGAGCCGGGGTTCACGGCGCCCGGGACGCTGCGCGGTGTGACGTCAAGGCGCAGGACGGCGCTCTTGGCGTCAGCGGAGACCTCAAGTTCCGTTTCCAACCGGAGGTCAGCGACCGCACCGGCGGCCTGGGCAAGACACATTTCCGCGTTGTTCCGGTCCATCACGCCGTAGGGGTCGCCGGCGGTGACCGTCGAGGTGTGAACTGCTCCGCCGGCAACGGCCAGGCCCAGTGAAACATCCGGTCCCGCGCCCGGCGGCAGGGTCCGGATTCCGCAGTCCGGGGCACGCAGTTGGGCTGGCAGGATCTTGGTCTGGCCCGGTGGAATTTCGATTCCGCCGGGGGCTGCCTGCCACGGGATCGTGCCGGAAAAGAGCGGGCTGGCAACCCCTGCGCTGAGCACGGTCACCGGACCGTCGGTGTTGTTCGTGAGTTGCACGGCAATGATCTGCCGGCTGTAGTTGTCGCGGAGCTGGTTGATCTCGACAGTGATGGGTAAGGCGGCAGCCGACGTTGGTGGTGCGTTGACGGGACCGACGGGGCGGGTGGCGCCCGCGCTGCATGAGGCCGTCAGCGCAAGGCACACCATGGCCGCGGCACGCCTACACACCGGAATCCGATGGTTTTCGCCGGGAGGGCGCCGCACGAGCGGAAGAAGTCGGCCCATAGAATCAGTGTATTCCGGCCGCGGGCCGGTGCGGCGGCGCCTCGCGGCCGTCATCGGCTAGTCTCGTTGCCATGACGTCACCGACCCCCCTGGAATCTGTCCTGAACTTCCTGCGGGCTATTGAGGCCAACGGCGGCCCGGCGGAGATCGCCCCGCTTCTCGCCGAAGACTATACGCTGAGCGAGGCACCGCATCTGCTGGCACCGGCAGGTGCCGCGAGGAACCGCGACGAGGCCTTGGCCGGGGCCGCGGCAGCCCATCAAGTCGTCTCGGGGCAGTGCTTCTTGGTTCGCCGCACAACCTGCGAAGGGACCCGGGTGGTGCTGGAAGCCGACTGGAGCGCCACCTTGCTGATGGACCTGCCGCACTGGAACAGCGGCGAGGTCATCCGGGCCAGGATCGCTGCCGTCTTTGAGGTCCGGGACGGCACGATTGTCAGCCAAGACAGTTACGACTGCTACTTCACCCCGGCCTGAGTTACGCTCTCCGGCGTCCTGCCGGGTCGTCGCGGCGGGCGGGCCCTCACTGCATGGTGAACCGGCGGGCCACAAAGTTCTTTACGGCGGGCACGGCAGCGGCCGCCGCAATCGCGCGGTTCCGCGCAGACCATGGCACCGCCGGCAGCGGCCGCCCCAGCGCCATGTTGATCTCGGCCTGGCGGGCTGCCCGGGCGGCCGCAGCAATACGTCCGGCCTCGAAGGACCGCAACTGCGCACCCACGTCCGCGCCCGCCAGCGCCGCCAGCACAAGGGGAGCCAGCGCCGCGGCGTCGAGCCAGCCCAGGTTCATGCCCTGACCGCCGATCGGGCTGATCTCGTGGGCGGCGTCACCGATCAGGATTGTGCGGCCGGCCACCATGGTGCGGACCAGGCGGGTACGCACGCCAAATCGGCTCAGCATACTGTGGCCCGAGGGATCGACGTCGATCCCGGTCCGCTGCCTGACCAGCTGCACCAGCCCGGCGGCGTCCGTGCCGTTCCCGGAGCCCGTCACGCGCACTACCCAGCGGCGTAACGACCCCGGCAGCGGGAAGGACTCCACGATTCCCGCGGATTCCAGGAACAGGGCGGCATCCGCACCGAACCCTGTGGTGTCGGCAAAGTCGCCCATCAGGTAGCTGTCCGGATAGTCCCTCGCCCGGACAGCCGTGCCGAGCTGCGCACGGACTGTGGACCGGACGCCGTCGGCGGCAATAACAAAGGACGCCGAGTAGCGGCGGACCGATCCCGCTGCGGTGGCGTCGGCTGCGACCAGGCCGCCGTCCTCGTGCAATCCCGTGAGCTGGACCCCGCGGTGGAGGGCTGCGGGGTCCAGCTGCCGGACGCGGTGTTCCAGGATGGCCTCCGTCCTGGCCTGCGGCAGGGAGAGGACAAACGGATAGCTGTCCGAAACCCCGGCGAACGACATCCGTGCGAGTGTCCGGCCGCCGCCGAGGGCGACGCCGTTCCGGATCGGCACCCCTTCGGCCGCCAGGACTGCTGCCACACCGACCCCGTCGAGCGCGTCCAACGAGGGGGGATGGATGCCGATCGCCCGGGAGTGCGGTTCCGGGACTGCCCGACGTTCCAGGATCCGGACGCTGGCTCCCCGCTGGAGCAGCAGCGCGGCCATAAACAGGCCCACCGGGCCACCGCCGACCACAAGAACATCAACCACCGGCGGGAACCGCCTCACGGATCAGCAAGTTCCGGAAAGGGGCCCGGCTGAGGACAGTCCAGCCGGGCGGAACTGCCTTGCGCAATTCTGCTGCGGTGTAGCTGCGGCGGATGGAGGTGAGGCCGTCGGGCCTGATGTACGAGCCGGCAAACGGCCAGGACCCGGCAAAAAAGAGCCCGTACGCGGCCGCGCTGCGCCGGAGATCGTTGTGGATGACGGTGCCGTGGCTGAGCGCGGCGGACTCGGCGAGGAACACCGGAAGCTCATGCTCGGCCACGTGGTGGAGCACATGGTTGGACACGACCAGGTCAAAGCTGAGGCCTTCGAAGCCCAGCTCCGCAGCTGTGCAGCTGCGGAACTTCACGCCAGTGGACGAATGGCGTTCCGCGGCGAAGCGGCCGGCGCGGGGATCCGGATCAATAGCAGTGATCTCCAGGCGGAGGCCGTCTCTGGCCGCCCAGCGGGAAAGCATCACCGGCACGTCGCCGCCGCCGCAGCCAATGTCCAGCAGGGTGGCAGGGACGCCGGGGCGCAGGCGCGGCCGGAGCTGGCGAAGGTAGAGGCTGCGCCAGCCGGAGACGGCGCGGTTCACCAGGGCGAACTGGGCATAGGTGCGCTCCAGCCGGGCAGGGTCACAGTCGGGCAGGTCCATTTCCTCGACGGCGTGTGCCGCCCGTGCACGCAGGCTCAGCACCGAAACTCAGGCCAGGGCAGATTCCGGCTGCGGGGACCCGGCACCGACCGATTCCGCGGTCTGTACCGGGTCCCCGCCGCGCTTGGGAGCACCGCGCTGGACACTGCCGAGCTTCGTGAAGAGTGCGGATTCAACCGTCAGTCCGGGGCCGAACGCCATCGAACAGATCCGTTCGCTGCCGCCCTCGACCCCTTCCGCCGGCGGCAGGTCCAGGATGTGCCGGAGCACAAACAGCACTGTGGCGCTGCTCATGTTCCCGTAGTTGCGCAACGTCTCACGTGCCGGGACCAGCTGCTCATCGCTGAGGTCCAGCCTGGACTGGACCTTATCCAGGATGCTGCGGCCGCCAGGATGGATAGCCCAGTGCCGGATACCGCGGTAGGGCAAGCCCAGCAAGGCTCCTTCCCGGGCGAGCAGTGGTTCCAGGGCGCCGATGATGTGGTCATCAATAATGTGCGGGACGTAATTTCCCAAGACCATCTCGAAGCCCTCGTCGCCGATATTCCAGGCCATGGATTCCTCCCCGACCGGCGTCAGCACCGTCTCGAAATGGTCCAGCTGCAGCAGAGCGGGCTCGTCCGGGTCCTCAAGGGCAGTCACGATGGCGGCGGCGGCTCCGTCGGCGAACAACGCCGAACCCATGATGGTGTCCGGGTCGTTAGAGGTGCGCACGTGCAGCGAACAAAGTTCGGCGCAGACGACCAGGACGACGGCGTCCGGATCCGCCTCGCAGAAGGACTTGGCTGCCCGCAATGCGGGAAACGCCGCGTAGCAGCCCATAAATCCCAGGTGGTAGCGCTGCACCGCAGGATTCAAGCCGAGGGCACGGACGATTTTGTAGTCCGGTCCTGGGTTGAAGAAGCCGGTGCAAGACACCGTGACGAGGTGTGTGATGCCGGCCGGAGAGATTCCGGGGCAGGCGTCCAGGGCCTTCCGGGCCGCCTCGATAAAGAGTTTGGTGGCCTCGGCGGCGAAGATGTCGTTGCGGACCTTAGTACTGGGGCTCAACAGCAGCCCTGTGCCGGCGTCGAAAAACCGTGGATTCTCCGCTTGGAAGTCCTTTGTCAGTTCATCAACAGCGGTGTGGCGGGTGTCGATTGCGGCGGAATCGAAGCACGTGCTGACCAGCCGGGTACCGAGTCTGGTCAGTCCCGGTTGGGCGGCAAAAACATCCCGTGCTTCCGTCTGGATCAAGACAGTTGGCGGGACAGCAGTTTCCAGGGACCTCAAGTAGACCGTCATGGTTCATTCTCAGGGAGGCCTGCGCAGAAGACAATGGATGTCAGCTGACGATGCGTTGTCGAAGCTGGTTAGATTGAGCCAGGTGACCCGGCGGAGACTGCGGCCGCGGCGCCCCACGGGATGGAGTCACAATGAGCACGGCACCGACGCCGGATACCCAGTCGCCCGCGCTGCACGTTGCGGACCGCCACGATCTGATCCGGGTGGTAGGTGCACGCGAGAACAATCTCAAGGACATTAACCTGGAGATCCCGAAACGGCGGCTCACGGTGTTCACCGGGGTCTCCGGCTCCGGAAAAAGCTCGCTGGTGTTCGCGACTATCGCCGCGGAGTCGCAGCGGATGATCAACGAGACGTACAGCGCCTTTGTGCAGGGCTTTATGCCTTCACTGGCACGGCCGGACGTCGACATCCTGGAGGGCCTCACCACAGCGATCATCGTCGACCAGGAGCGGATGGGCGCCAACCCGCGCTCCACAGTGGGTACCGCCACCGACGCCAACGCGATGCTGCGCATCCTCTTCAGCCGGCTCGGACAGCCATACATCGGCTCGCCCACCGCGTTCGCGTTTAACGTCCCGACGCGCAAGGCGAGCGGAGTGATGAGTACCGAAAAGGGCGGCAGGGTCGAGCGGAACGTGGTGCGGGACGTGGTCTACCAGGGCGGCATGTGTCCGCGCTGCGAGGGCTTGGGCTCGGTCACCGATTTTGATCTCTCGGCGCTGTACGACGACAGCAAGTCCCTCAACGAAGGTGCGCTGACCATCCCCGGCTACAGCATGGACGGCTGGTTCGGCCGCATTTTCGGCGGCTCCGGATTCTTCGACATGGACCGGCCGATCGGCAAGTTCACCAAGAAGCAGCTGCACGATCTGCTCTACAAAGAGCCGACCAAGATCAAGGTCGAAGGAATCAACCTGACCTACGAGGGGCTGATCCCCAAGATCCAGAAATCCATGCTGGCCAAGGACCCGGAAGCCATGCAGCCACACATCCGCGCCTTCGTCGAGCGGGCCGTCACCTTCACGACCTGCCCGGAGTGTGACGGAACCCGGCTCAGCAAAGAGGCGCGTTCCTCGAAGATCAACGGCAAGAACATTGCTGACGTCTGCGCCCTGCAGATTAGCGACCTCGCCGGCTGGGTCCGGGATCTGGACGAGCCGTCAGTGGCCCCGCTGCTCACCGGGCTGCAGCACCTTCTGGATTCATTCGCGGAGATCGGGCTCGGCTACCTCTCGCTGGACCGGCCGGCCGGAACCCTGTCCGGGGGAGAGGCGCAGCGCGCCAAGATGATCCGGCACCTCGGCTCCTCGCTCACGGATGTTACATACGTGTTCGACGAACCGACGATCGGCCTGCACCCGCATGACATCGAACGGATGAACCGGCTGCTGCTGCAGTTGCGGGACAAGGGCAACACCGTGCTTGTGGTGGAGCACAAGCCTGAAACCATCTCGATCGCGGACCACGTCGTCGACCTTGGTCCCGGCGCCGGCAAGGGCGGCGGCGAGGTGGTGTTTGAAGGCAGCGTGGACGGGCTGCGGGGGAGCGACACCACAACCGGCCGCCATTTCGACGACCGGGCCACGCTGAAGGAGTCCGTGCGTACATCGCCGGCTGCGATGGAAGTCCGCGGCGCGGCGACGCACAACCTCAAGGACGTCGACGTGGACATTCCGCTCGGCGTCCTGTGTGTGCTCACCGGCGTCGCCGGTTCCGGCAAGAGCTCGATGGTCCAGGGCTCGATTGCCGGCCGGGACGGCGTCGTGGTGATCGACCAGGGAGCCATCCGCGGTTCACGCCGGAGCAACCCGGCGACTTACACCGGACTGCTCGAGCCGATCCGCAAGGCGTTCGCCAAGGCCAACGGCGTTAAGCCGGCACTCTTCAGCGCCAACTCCGAGGGCGCCTGCCCCGCCTGCAACGGTGCCGGTGTGATCTACACCGAACTGGGCGTTATGGCGACTGTCGAGTCCAGCTGCGAGGAATGCCAGGGCAAGCGGTTCCTTGCGTCTGTGCTGGATTTCACCCTGGGTGGCCGGAACATTGCCGAGGTGCTGGCCATGCCGGTGACCGAAGCGGCCGGGTTCTTCGAGTCCGCGGAGGCGGCGGTCCCGGCGGCCCATAAGATCCTCACCCGGCTTTCCGACGTCGGGCTGGGATACATCAGCCTCGGGCAGCCGCTCACCACCCTCTCAGGCGGGGAACGGCAGCGGCTCAAACTGGCCACCCAGATGGCCGAGCGGGGCAGCATCTACGTCCTTGACGAGCCGACGACCGGCCTCCACCTTGCCGACGTCGAGCAGCTGCTCGGTCTGCTGGACCGGCTTGTGGACTCCGGCAAGTCAGTCATCGTCATCGAGCATCACCAGGCCGTGATGGCGCACGCCGACTGGATTATCGACCTCGGACCCGGCGCCGGACACGACGGCGGCAGGATCGTGTTCGAGGGCACACCGGCGGACCTCGTCGCGGCCCGTTCCACCCTCACGGGCCAGCACCTCGCGGCCTACGTCAGCGCCTGAAAGCACCAGGTACCTCAAGTCAGTGCGGAATGCTCTCCTGGTCGCGGTGCGCGGCCGGCTCAATTTGGAACGTGGAGTGTTCGATACTGACGTCGAAGTGTTCGGCGACGCAGCGCTGCAGCTCCGCCAAAATGGTTCCCGCGTGGCCGTCCGTCATACACCCGTCCTCGACGGTGACGTGCGCCGAGAGGACGGGTGTGCCGGAGGCCACCAGTGAGGCATGCAGATCGTGGACGTCGATGACATGGGGGAGTGCGAGGATGTGTTCGCGGACCTGGGCCATATCCAGGCCCTGCGGGGCGTTTTCCATCAGCACATTAACGGTGTCGCGAAGCAGTTTCAGGGTTCGCGGGATGATAAGCGCCCCAATCAGCAGCGACACAACGGCGTCTGCCTGGACCCAACCGGTGACGGCGATAATGATGGCCGCAACAATGACGGCAACGGAACCGAGGGCGTCGTTGAGTACTTCCAGGAACGCCGCCTTCATGTTGAAGTTGTGGTTCCGCCCGGACGCGAGGACAACCAGTCCCACGGCGTTCCCGGCCAGCCCGATGATGCCGAACCACAGCATGGTGCCGCCGCCGACTTCGGCAGGCACGATCAGCCGCCGGATACCTTCCACGATGACGAATCCTCCGACGCCGAGCAGCAGCGCCGCCTGACCGGCGGCGGCGATGATTTCGGCGCGTTTGTAGCCCCAGGTGCGTTTGAGGGTTGCCGGTTTTAACGCCAGGGAGGCCGCGATGAGGGCGATCAGCAGTCCGGTGGAGTCGGTGAACATGTGGCCCGCGTCAGCCAGAAGCGCCAGGCTTCCCGTCAGGACAGCCCCGATGATTTCAGCGACCATCACGGTGAAAGTGATGGCAAAGACCAGGATCAGCTTGGCGCGGTTCCCGGCAGCGATTGCACCGTGATCGTGATCATGCCCGCTCATACGAGTGTCCCTACGGTGCACGCTGTGTTGCTGCCGGCGTCGAACTGGACCTGCGGGCGGCGTGGTTCAGCGCAGCTGTCGAGGGATTCAACGCTCAGGATCGCAGCCCTGCACGGAGCCGCCAGGGACTTTCCGAGGCGGGCCGGGACGTCGGTGCTGAACGGAATACGCATGCTGAAAGGATACAGAAGGTCGTGGATCCGGCGGCTTTGGGTTGCGCAACGTCCCGGCGAGGCAAAGCCGCGCAACTTGCGCGAGTCACGCTGGATCCAAGGCCACTTCCAGCGTTGCAGAAAACGCCGATAATCAACATTATGTCAAGTAGTCGCAAATTGCCGGGGGAAGTGGACCGGTAATATGTGGTGTCTGCCGAATCCTCCTGCGTTCTGCCGTTCAGCGCGGTTCGGGGACTTCGCCATTGCCGACGGCCTCGATCCAGTCCACACCCTCGTCGGAGAAATAGAAGTCACCGGCCCGGTACTCACCAGACCACCACGCTCCGGAATCGACGACCCCACCGGCCTGCGTAATCTCGGCAACCATCTCGGCCGGGACGGCGCCGCCGTTGTTCTCAATCAGCCAGTCCCGCGTTGCGGGTGCCAGCTTCGGCCACCACTGCTCGATACTCATAACCAAAGTCTGCCACTTCGGCAATCCGTTTACCCGACAGCTGGAGCGAAATCCAGCTACCCGGCAATCGCGTTCGGCCTGCACTCCGGGCCGCAGCTCCCCCACACCACCCAGGGTTCAGATATCGCCAAGGACGGCCGCTTCGAGCGCTACCGAAGGTGCGGGCCGCTCCCCCGGCAGCGGGTACACGGCCGTCCTATCCTTCGCACTCCGTGCAGTACGAGTGGCCGTTTTTCTTGCGTGCCAGCTGGGACCGGTGCCGGACCAGAAAACACGAGTAACAGGTGAATTCATCCTCGGCCTGGGGTATCACCTGCACAATGAGTTCCTCGGCCACAAACTCACCGCCGGGGGTAATGCCTTCATCCAGTGCATCGGATTCGTCCAGCTCGCGGACAACGCTGCGGGCATCCGGGGCGTTCGCGGACTGCAGCGCCTCCAACGAGCGGTCCTGTGATTCCTTAACGTCGGAACGTACTTCGTCGTAATCGGTTGCCACGGGAGTCCTTCTCTTTTCTGTCGTGCTTAACTAACGAAACTGCAACCTACACCATGGCCCTGATATTCCCTCCCTGCTTCGGGAGCCGGAAGCCGCCGTCCCCCGCTTCGGTCCTAGCGGCCGGTGGACTCCCCTGCCGTTTGCGTGCGCCAGGCCGACCTGCCATGCGGCAAGATTCGCGCCCGGTTCTGCACTCCGCCAGCCAGCGGCCTCGTTCTGCACGCGCCGGCCAGCCCGCCGGGGGCAGCCCCGCTGTGCCGCATTGAACCAGCCTGTGCTGATAACCGGCTTCAACGACAGCGCCGCTAGGCTTGGCAGCATGTCTTCCACAACGTCCCCGCTCCCCCGGACCTCCGGTACCGGCCGCCCTCTACTGCCCCGGACACGGCGCTCAGCGGTGTTGGCCGCCGGTGCCGACGCCGTTCTGATCCTGCTCTTCGCTGCCATCGGCCGGGACGCCCATCAGCGCGGGGACGTCGTCACCGGCGTGTTCGCCACCGCTTGGCCTTTCCTCGCAGGAGCGGCCCTGGCCTGGCTGGTCTTGCGACTCTGGCGCTCGCCCTTGTCCCTGGCACCCGCAGGCGTCGCCGTGTGGCTCGGCGCGGTGACGGTAGGTATGCTCCTGCGGGCGGTGACAGGGCAAACTGTAGTCCTGCCATTTATCATCGTGGCCCTGCTCAGCCTGGGCCTTTTGCTGCTCGGATACCGCCTGATAGCTGCCGGCGTCCGGCGGTTCACCACACGCCGTCGCCGGGCGTGATGGACTAGGCTGGCAGTGACACGGCCGGGGCCCCGAAGCACCCAACGGGAGCGCTGAAGTTGGCCGGCAACGACGCAACAGATCCGGAAAGGCTCACACGTGGTCACCGCTTTCGTCCTGATTAAGACAGATGCTTCCCGCATCCCGGAAACCGCGGAAGAAATCTCCGCTATCCAGGGGATCAGCGAGGTCTACTCCGTGACCGGCGAATGGGATCTCATTGCGATCGCACGGGTTCCGAAGCATGAAGACCTCGCGGACGTTATCGCGGACAGGCTCTCCAAGGTCTCCGGAGTGGTGCACACGACCACCCAGATCGCCTTCCGAGCCTATTCACAGCATGACCTGGACGCAGCCTTCGCACTCGGCTTCGACGAGTAGGTTCCCGCAGGCTTGCCCGCTTACGGGCCGGCCTGCGGGCCAGTTACGCCTGCGGGTCAGTTACGGGAAAGTGCGACCCAGCGGTCAAGCACGGCAGTAGCAGCACCAGACTGGACAGACTCTTCCGCGCGCTTGAGGGCCGCGGCCATCCGTTCGTTGAACGGGCCGGCCGCGTCCAGATCAAACGCCACGAGTCCGGCGGCAGCGTTCAGCAGTGCAGCGTCCCGTGCCGGTCCCTGCGCACCGGAGAGAACGGACCGGACGACGGCGGCGTTGGCCGCGGCGTCCCCGCCGCGCAGCTCCTCAAGAGTTGCCTGGCGGATGCCCAGCCCGCGCGGGTCGAACATCTCCTCGGTCACCTCGCCGTTCCTGATTTCCCACACCCGCGACGGGCCGGTAGTGGTCAGCTCGTCCAGTCCGTCATTCCCGCGGAACACCAGGCCCCGGCTCCCGCGCTTGGCCAGCACCCCCGCCACCAGCGGAGCCATCCGCACGTTGGCGACGCCGACCGCTGAGGCCTGCACGTTAGCGGGGTTGGTCATCGGACCCAGGAAGTTGAACGCCGTGGGGACCCCGAGTTCACGGCGGGCAACGGCCGCGTGGCGCATGGACGGATGGAACACCTGGGCGAAGCAGAAGGTGATGCCTGCCTCCTCAGCGTTAAGGGCCACCCTCGGGATCGGCAGGTCCAGCCGCACACCCAGGGCTTCAAGCACGTCCGCGGACCCGGAGGTCGAAGAGGCAGCACGGTTACCGTGCTTGACCACCTTGGCACCGGCGCCGGCGGCAATGAGTGCCGCCATGGTGGAGATGTTGACGGTGTTCTGCTGGTCACCGCCGGTTCCGACGATGTCCAGCTTCTGCCCGGAGATGTCCATGGGACTCGCGTTCGCGATCATGGCCGCCACCAGGCCCACGAGTTCATCCACGGTCTCGCCCTTGGCACGCAGGGCCACGAGGAAGCCTGCAACCTGGACGGGCGTCGCTTCCCCGGACATGATCGAGTTCATCGCCCACTCGGTGCTGCCGGCCGTGAGATCGGTACCGTCGATGAGTGCCTTGATGAGCCGCGGCCACGAGTTGACTGCCGCCTGTGCAGATGCCTGAGAAGTCACGTTCCGATGCTATCGAGGTGCGCACCGCAATGACCAATGTGAACCGCTCCGGGAACTTTTCCGCTCGAATTCGCGTCTTTGTAGAAAAAGTCCTCCCAAAACGCGGTTTGCGTTGGGCAGCAGGGACTTTTATAGACATAATGTCTATGTGACATCTGCGACCCATGCCCCCAGTACCCCGGCGCACCCGACGCTGAATCGCCCGAACATGGTTTCTGTTGGAACCGTAGTCTGGCTGTCCAGTGAGTTGATGTTCTTCGCCGGTCTCTTCGCCATGTACTTCACACTCCGTTCGACTTCCGGACAAATGTGGGCCGAAGAGACAGCCAAGCTCAACTTTCCCTTTGCGCTCGTCAACACGATCGTCCTCGTGGCCAGTTCCTTTACTTGCCAGATGGGCGTCTTCGCCGCTGAGCGGCTTCAGCCGCGCCGAAGCGGCGGCCCCCTCAGCTTCACCCGCTGGGGAATGAACGAATGGTTCACCGTGACTTTCATCATGGGTTCCTTCTTCGTGGCCGGCCAGGCAACCGAGTACGCCATGCTCGTTTCCGAGCATGTTTCCCTCTCCTCCAACGCTTATGGCTCGGCGTTCTACATCACCACCGGGTTCCACGGCCTGCACGTTATCGGCGGCCTGGTTGCCTTCCTCCTCATAATGGGACGGTCCTTCGCGGCGAAGAAGTTCGGCCACTTCGAAGCGACCTCAGCGATCGTCACCTCGTATTACTGGCACTTCGTTGACGTCGTCTGGATCGGGCTCTTCCTGGTCATCTATGTCCTCAAGTAGCACCACTTGCCACTCTTTCTACAAGAGGTAGAATTTCAAGTAGCGGCTCCCGGAGCCAACGCACGATCGAATAAAGGAACCACCACGTGAAGGCACTCTCGCAGAAGCGACGTCACCCGCTGGCAGCAATTGCACTGCTGCTGATGGGCCTCCTGGTCACTGGTGGGCTGTACGCCGTTGCCACGACCGTCAACCAGGCCAAGGCCACCACCAGCTTCAGCGCCAACGACGCAGAGGAGGGCGGCAAGCTCTTCGCCGCCAACTGCGCCACCTGCCACGGCATGGGTGCCAGCGGGTCCCAGTCCGGACCGTCCCTGGTAGGCGTCGGCGCCGCAGCCGTCGACTTCCAGGTCGGTACGGGCCGTATGCCCATGCAGATGAACGGCCCGCAGGCGTACAAGAAGCCGGCCCAGTTCAACGAAGAGCAGACCCACCAGCTTTCCGCATACGTTGCCTCGCTCGGCCCCGGCCCGTCCATTCCCGAGGCAGGTGTCCTCGATGAAAAGGGAGACGCCGCCAAGGGTGGCGAGCTGTTCCGCACAAACTGCGCCATGTGCCACAACGCCGCAGCTGCCGGAGGGGCCCTGACCCGTGGCAAGTTCGCCCCGGCCCTGGCCGACGTCACCGGCAAGCACATCTACGAAGCAATGGTCACCGGCCCGCAGAACATGCCGGTCTTCAGCGATGCCAACGTTTCCCCCGAAGGTAAGCGAGACATCATCACTTTCCTGAAGCAGATCGAAGCCAACGGGTCTCCCGGCGGTGCTGATCTGGGCGCCTTGGGCCCGGTGTCGGAAGGTCTGTTTGTCTGGATCGCCGGCCTCGGCGTTATCATCGCCTTCACCATCTGGCTGACGTCCCGGACGTCCTAGCCACCTGTTGCACCTGTAAGAGTTTTGCTGCTGACCCGTCGGCAGTTTGAATTGAAAGCTAACTCGGCAATCGCCGAGACGAGAGAGGGATGAGGCGAATTATGGGCAACCATAGTGACGGCAGTCCGAACCACTCGGGCACCGTAGCTACGGCTGGTCAAAATGAGGTGGAGAAGTTCCAGGACCCTGGACTTCCTCCGCACCGTTTGCGCCTGGCCGACACGGACCCGAAGGCCGCAAAGCGAGCAGAACGGCAGGTAGCCCTTCTTTTCGGTATCTCAGTCGTTGGCACCCTGATATTTTTGGTGGCTTACTTCGCCATCGATCTGGGAGATGACACCGCGATCGCGACGATCCGGTTGCAGAACGCGCTACTCGGCATCGGCACGGCCTTTGCGATGCTCGGCATCGGTACCGGCATTGTGCACTGGGCCAAGGCCCTTATGCCGGACCATGAAGTGTCGGAAGAGCGCCACGCGATCCGCACCGAAGAAGACCGCCAGGCCGCCGTCCGCATCGTCGACGACATCGTTGAGGAAACTGGCATCAAGCGCCGGCCCCTGATCCGCAACACCCTGCTGGGCGCCGTCGCGCTGGCGCCGCTGCCTGCCCTTGCCGTCTTCGGCGACCTGGGTCCCCGTCCTGATAAGGCTCTGGCTCACACCATGTGGGCGCCCGAGGAGGGTAAGCTCAAGCGGCTTACCCGCGACCCCGACGGCACGCCCATCAAGGCCTCGGATGTCACCATCGGCTCGGCCTTCCACGTCATCCCTGAAGGGCTGAACGAGCTGAGCGAAGGCAAGCTGAACGAGAAGGCAAAGTCCGTCGTTCTGCTGATGCGTCTCAATCCTGAGTCGCTGAACCCGTCCGCCGGGCGTGAGGACTGGGGCTACAACGGCATCGTCGCGTACTCCAAGATCTGCACTCACGTTGGCTGCCCCGTTGCCCTGTACGAGCAGCAGACGCACCACCTGCTGTGCCCGTGCCACCAGTCAACCTTCGACCTCACCCGGGAATGCAAGGTTATCTTTGGCCCGGCCAGCCGTCCTCTCCCCCAGCTGCCCATTGCAGTCGACGCCGAGGGCTACCTGGTCGCCACCAGCGACTTCCATGAACCTGTTGGACCTAGCTATTGGGAGCGTGATGAGCATGAGCGCAGCAACAACGCCTGAGGCACCGGTCTTTGTCGCCACAACTAAAGGCGGCCGCATTACCGATTTCGTCGACCAGCGTGTTGGCGGCTCCGGTATGCTTCGAGAATTCGGCCGGAAGGTCTTCCCGGACCACTGGTCGTTTATGTTCGGCGAAGTGGCTCTTTATTCATTCGTCATCCTGCTTCTCTCGGGAACGTTCCTGACGTTCTTCTTCGATCCCTCCATGGCAGAGACCCACTATTCGGGTTCCTACACGCCGCTGAAGAACGTCGAAATGTCCGTCGCGTACAGCTCGTCGCTGGACATCTCCTTCGACGTTCGTGGCGGCCTGTTTATGCGCCAGGTCCACCACTGGTCCGCGCTGCTGTTTGTTGCTTCCGTCTCGGTGCATATGCTCCGTGTGTTCTTTACCGGCGCCTTCCGCAAACCGCGTGAAATGAACTGGGTGGTGGGCAGCGTGCTGCTCATCCTCGCAATGGCTGCCGGCTTCACGGGCTACTCCCTCCCCGATGATCTGCTGTCCGGAAACGGCCTGCGAATCATCGACGGCGTTATCAAGTCAATCCCGGTGATCGGCACGTACATCTCCTTCTTCCTCTTCGGCGGGGAATTTCCGGGCACGGCCATAATCGGCCGCTTGTACATGCTGCACATCCTGCTCGTTCCGGCGCTCATCCTCCTGATGATCGTGCTCCACCTGTTTATGGTTGTGGTGCACAAGCACACCCAGTACCCCGGCCCGGGACGCAACGACGGCAACGTCGTGGGCTACCCGCTTGGCCCGGTCTACGCTGCGAAGGCCGGCGGCTTCTTCTTCATCGTCTTTGGTGTCGTTGCGCTGATGGCTGGCTTCTTCACCATCAACCCGATCTGGAACTACGGCCCGTACGACCCCTCCCCCGTGTCCGCCGGCACCCAGCCCGACTGGTACATCGGTTTTGTTGACGGCGCCCTGCGCCTGATGCCGGGCACCTTCGGCGACTGGCATGTCGAGCAGATCTGGTTCGGTCACGTGTTTACGTTCAACGTCCTGCTGCCGGCGCTGGTCCCGGCCGGCATCTTGTTCACCCTTATGTTCACGTACCCTTGGATTGAACGCTGGATCACCAAGGACAACCGCGAGCACCACGTCCTGGACCGTCCCCGCAATGCGCCGACCCGGACGGCCATCGGCATGGCCGGGTTCGTCTGGTACTGCGTGATGTGGGCGGCCGCCGGTTCGGACCTCATTGCAACGCACTTCCACGTGTCGCTCAACGATGTCACCTACTGGCTGCGCGCGCTGTTCTTCATCGGCCCGATCCTCGCCTTTATAGTCACCAAGCGCGTTGCTCTGGCCCTGCAGCGCAAGGACCGCGAGATAGCCTTGCACGGCCGCGAAACCGGCCGCATCGTGCGGCTCCCGCACGGTGAATTCATCGAGGTCCACGCCCCGCTGGATGAGTACAAGCGCTACAAGCTCGTAGGCTTCGAGTCACCGTCTCCGTTGCCCGCGGAGCCGAACGCACACGGAGTCGTCGACAGAACGGAAAAGCGCCGTGCCAAGCTGTCGCAGCTGTTCTTTGAGGACCGCGTCGCGCCGGCAACTCCCGCTGAACTGGCAGCTGCCCACGGGGCCCACGGCGGGCACGAAGCAATTGAAACAGCGGATAATCAAAAGACACTCAGCCACTAACCTGCTGCAGTGATCCGCAGAAAGGCCCGGTCCTACAGGACCGGGCCTTTTTTGTGTATTGCCTTAGCCCCTCATCCACTTGACCGGCGCCTCGTTGTGGTTCCCGAGTTGTTTTGTTCCCAAGTGTCCGGGCCACCGTCCGGACGGCGACCATCGGCCCGCAGGACATGCCCACTGGTCACAGCAAGGACAGCGCACAAGGCCAATATGTCCACTGCCGGATCCCGCCACAGGACATGCCCACTGGCCACACCTAGGACAGCCCACAAGGCCCCACACGAGGGGCGGTGAAGGATCAGCGCGCCCAAGGGCTGCTAGGGGCGGTATCCCGAGGCGTAGTTGCGTGTCGGGCGGACACCGGGCCGCTGCAGCGGCACCCACAGCTTGTACCGGTCGGCCCGGTAGTACGACACCGAGTAATCAACCATGGCCCGAGCCACAAAGGCATGACGCTGGATTTTCAGCAGCGGAGACCCAACCTCCACGTTGAGCAAACGAGACGTTGACGGCGACGCAGCCGTGGCCTCGATCATGTCTTCTCCCCACTCCATCACCAGTCCGTACCGTTCGCTGAGGACGTTGTAGAGCGAGGTGGGCGGTTCGCCGTCGAGCAGGCCCGGTACCCGGTGGGCCGGAATGAAATTCTCGTCCACGCTCATGGGCTCGCTATCGGCAAGCAGCAGCCGCCGGAAGCGCACCAAGGGTGTCCCCTCCTCGAGCTGCAATTCACGGGCCAGGAATGCGCTCGCACCGATCTGCTCAAAGCTAAGCACCTTAGCCGCGGGAACCATGCCGCGGCGCTGCATTTCTTCGCTGTAGGAAGTGAGCTTGACCTGAAGGTCCAGTTTCGGCTTTCGGACAAAAGTGCCCAGCCCCACAACACGTTCGATGACTTCCTCGCCGACGAGGGCATCAATGGCTTGGCGTACCGTCATCCGGGCCAGACCAAAACGCAATGCGAGATCCCGCTCCGAGGGAAGCGCCGAGCCCGGCGGGCAAACACTTACGATGTGCGCCCTGATGATCTCCCTCAGCTGGACGTAAATGGGCGTTCCGTTGTGACGGTCGATTTCGCCGTCCATGCGCGAAGCATCAGTGGGCGCCATTTCACTGCCTTCCCGAATGAGCCATACCTCAAGATTAGGCCATGCCTGACCCCGGTCTAGACCACCAAGAAGTATAGGTTCGCCCGCGGGGCCGCCCGCCGATAGGCTTGAATGCGCTGGTCCCCCACCGGCCGAAATTCCCGTTGCGAGATAAAGGAAGACCATTGCCTGTTCGGACCGCAATCGTCAGGGCCCGTGTTGGACTGCATGCCAGACCGGCCGCCCGGTTCGTCCGTGCAGTCCTTGCCACCGGGCTTCCCGTCACCATCAGCAGGGACGGCAGGCCCGCCGTCGACGCCCGCTCACTGCTGGAAGTGATGACCGAGGACTTCCGCTTCGGGTGCTCAGTAGAGCTCTCCATTGCCGATGAATCCCTCCCGCATCAACGCAGCCCTGCCGCCGTAGAGAAGGCCCTGGAGAGTCTCAGGGACCTGGTGGAGTCATCTCTGGCCGGCTAGGTGCCCCGACCGGAGACTCGGCCGCCGCCCCGTCCAACAGGAAGCGTTAACGGCAGCGGGCCCCACCTCGATGGTGGGGCCCGCTGCCGTTGAATCCATGTTCGCGTCCGTGCGGACCTTAGTGCGCGTGATCTCCGCGGCTGTACTCGTAGACCCAGCCTACGAGGGCTACGACGGCGAGGCCGGCACCGATGTAGACGATCCAGAAACCCACCGCCATCCCAAGGAAGCCGGTGGCGCACGCCGTACCGAGAACCAGGGGCCACCAGCTCCAGGGGCTGAAGTGACCCTGTTCACCGGCGCCCTCATGGATTTCGGCGTCGCTGCGGTCCTCGGGACGCATCCCGACCCGCTTCCCCGTGAACGAAAGGTAGGCACCGATCATGCCTGCCAGGCCGGCGACCAGCATAATTCCGAGGAACCCAACGTACTCAGTCCAGCCGGTCAGAAACCCGTAGACCACTGACACCGGGACGAAAAAGAAGACTCCGAGGCCAAAAACCCTTGATTCAATCTTCACTTGGCGTTGTCCTTCTGGTCGGCGTTACCCAGCACGGCTGCGGCCGGGGAATCGGAGGTATCGACCGTGTAGGACTGGGAGAGCTCCGGGTGGTGGAGGTCCAGGGCGGGTCGCTCGGAGCGGATCCGCGGCAACGAGGTGAAGTTGTGCCGCGGCGGCGGGC
>NZ_JASBRC010000068.1:0-282 GCF_029960715.1 Arthrobacter sp. AL05 | reverse complement strand
GGACATGAAGACTTATTTCTGTCCCCACGCTTTTTAAACCTCGTGTTAGTAAGTGGGTAGCTCCCATCCAGAGTTTAATTGTGCCAAAGGGGTGCTCAACAATTTGCTTGCGATGAAGCATCAATTCAGGTTCATTCTTTAGCTTTTGAAGCATTTCTTCTGTCAGAATCTCATGCACCCACCGCCTTATTCGCCTAGGGTCTTTTTTAGAGTTAGTGCACTGACTTCTTATTTTACAATCTCGACAAGCAATGTGATTGAAGTAAACATCAAGGTATTTAC
>NZ_JASBRC010000067.1:0-290 GCF_029960715.1 Arthrobacter sp. AL05 | reverse complement strand
CCCCGATGAGCCGGAGATGAGGGTGTCACCCGAGACGATCTACCAGTCCCTTTACGTCCAGTCCCGCGGGGCGCTGAAGCGCGATCTGACCGCGTGCCTGCGCACCGGGCGGGCTATCAGGCAGCCCTGCCGCAAGGCCGGCCAGCGCAAGAACCGGATCCCCGGAATGATCAACATTTCCGAACGTCCCCCCGAAATTCAGGACCGGGCCGTGCCCGGGCATTGGGAAGGCGACCTCATCATCGGCAAAGGGAATCAGTCCGCGATTGGAACGCTGGTCGAGCGGACCA
>NZ_JASBRC010000066.1:0-299 GCF_029960715.1 Arthrobacter sp. AL05 | reverse complement strand
CCCTCATCTCCGGCTCATCGGGGAACTCAACCCGGAGTCGTCCTGCGATCTGCTCGGGTGAGTACTTCTTTTTCAGGTCATCTTCCACCTTCGCACGCAGCACGGTGTTCGTGTGCAGTTTCGCTGGTTTCGGACGCGAGGCCCGCTCATAGGCCAGTGTGTGCGCTGAGGTCCCCCGGTAGGGCATTCCTGCCACCGAGTTGCGCCGCAACTCCCTGGAAACCGTGGAGGCCGCTCTGCCGATCACGGCTCCGATCTGCCGCAGAGATTGTCCCTGGGCGCGCAGTATTGCGATCTCC
>NZ_JASBRC010000065.1:0-308 GCF_029960715.1 Arthrobacter sp. AL05 | reverse complement strand
GGAGCAGAACCTGACGATTCCAGCGGCGTCCGGATTTTCGTCCATGACCGGCCGCGGTGTCCGCGCCACGGTCGACGGCAGGACCATCCACGTCGGCGGCCCGGCACTGCTCCGTGACCTCGAAGCCCACGAACCGAAATCATTGGCCGCCGCCACCGGGGCGTGGATGGACCGTGGCGCAGCCGTGCTGCACATCATTGACGGGCAAAGGATCCTGGGGGCCGTGAGCCTCGAGGACGCCGTCCGCACCGAATCCCGCCAGGCCGTCAAAGCCCTGCAGGACCGCGGCATCAAGGTCGCTATGATCA
>NZ_JASBRC010000064.1:0-311 GCF_029960715.1 Arthrobacter sp. AL05 | reverse complement strand
CACCAGCCCGACCTGGCGGACACCTCGGCATAGTCGCGGGCTCGGCATAGATCGATCTATGCGGACATCCGCATAGGTCGATGAAGTCGGCTACATCCCGTTCGAGCAGGACGCCGCGAACCTGTTCTTCCAGCTCGTCTCATCACGCTACGAACAAGCGTCCCTGATCCTGACCTCGAACCTGCCCTTCGCCCGCTGGGGAGACGTGTTCGGAGACCAGGTCGTCGCCTCCGCAATGATCGATCGCATCGTCCACCACGCCGTAGTCATCACCCTCAAAGGCTCCAGCTACCGACTCAAACATGCACAGA
>NZ_JASBRC010000063.1:0-315 GCF_029960715.1 Arthrobacter sp. AL05 | reverse complement strand
CCTGGAAAAAGACCTGGTCACCGCCGCCGGGATGATCCTTACCGCGGAAGAAATGATTAAAACCAACCTCATACAGCGTCGCGGCACCGGCATAAGTGGAGATGTGTCCGCCAACACCAATATCAGACCGCTGCGCCCGGTGCACCATAATCGCCGCATTCCACCGCAACCACGCCCGGTACTTCCGCTCAATCTCCTCATGCCCCGGGAACGCCGGCTCCTGGTCCACCGGGATCGTATTCACATAATCCGTGGTCGTCACCATCGGAACACCCACGCTTTGCGCGCCGGCCCGCTGAAGCAGGCTGCGCATTA
>NZ_JASBRC010000062.1:0-318 GCF_029960715.1 Arthrobacter sp. AL05 | reverse complement strand
TGATCGCCGCCGGGAACGGCGGACGGTCAAGCTTGCCGCGGAGACCGAAGCCCGCGCGGACCTGGCAACGCCCGGCTCCGAACTGGGGAATCTCTAGCCCTTGGCGCAACGGGTCAGCCGCGCACCATGTGCCTGGCGGGAAGCGGATCAGCCCGGTGAGGCCCGCCGGCGCATGGGCCTTTCTGCCCCGACCACGGCCGGCGGGCAGCCCCCGGGGTGCCCGCCTGCCGTGGTCCATCCGTTTCTGTATGGGTGTGGGGTGGGTCAGGCGCTGGCTGCGCTCCGGTTGATCTCGCCGTTTACCCCCTTGGGGAAGAA
>NZ_JASBRC010000061.1:0-364 GCF_029960715.1 Arthrobacter sp. AL05 | reverse complement strand
GCCGTGGAAGCAGACAGCGAGCACCCGGTGGCACGGGCCATCGTCCGCGCCGCACGGGAGCAGAACCTGACTATTCCAGCGGCGTCCGGCTTTTCGTCCATGACCGGTCGCGGTGTCCGCGCCACGGTCGACGGCAAAACCATCCAGGTCGGCGGCCCGGCACTGCTCCGTGACCTCGAAGCCCACGAACCGGAATCATTAGCCGCCGCCACCGGGGCGTGGCTGGACCGTGGCGCAGCCGTCCTGCACATCATTGACGGGCACAGGATCCTCGGGGCCGTGAGCCTCGAGGACGCCGTCCGCACCGAGTCCCGCCAGGCCGTCAAAGCCCTGCAGGACCGCGGCATCAAGGTCGCTATGATCA
>NZ_JASBRC010000060.1:0-436 GCF_029960715.1 Arthrobacter sp. AL05 | reverse complement strand
AGTATTCGTCGGTCATTTGAGGTGGGTCCGGCGACCTGGCCGTTTAGATGCTGGGGGAGCGGCGCTCAATTAGTATGGTGTCGCGCCATTGCCCGGTGAGTGGACCGTGGGTCATGCGGGCGATGCGGCGTCTGCGTCCGACGACGACGTAGCCGTTGGTGAGGTGGAGTCTGAGGCTGGCTTCGTTTTCGGGGAAGATGCTGGCCTGGATGGTCCAGATCCCGTCGGCCTCCGTGGAGGCTGCTAAGGCTCGCAGCAGTGCTGTGCCCAGGCCTTGCCCGCGTGCAGCGGCCGCGATGTAGACGGAGTGTTCGACCACGCCGGAATAGGCGGGGCGGCCGGAGACGGGGGAGACGGCAGTCCAGCCAAGGATCTGGCCGTCCGCGGTTTCGGCGACCAGTCGGTGGTCGGGCAGTCTCGAGGTGTTGAACCTTTC
>NZ_JASBRC010000005.1:223342-223804 GCF_029960715.1 Arthrobacter sp. AL05 | reverse complement strand
ACCACGTTGGGGGTCCTCCCGCATTTAACACCCCACCCAAAAACACCCCCACCGGGAACCCCACCCGGCTCACCGGGAACATTGGCGCCCATCAATCCACGCCAGGAGCTCGACGGCGTGGGCCGCCGCCAACTCACGTGGCCAGAATAGCGGTGCGGCTGTGAGGCTCGACACCGCGACCGCGGAAAGGCTCACTGCCGTTAGCCGGGCGCAGGGGACTCGCCTAGAATTGGATGAGATGTACGGACTTCGAAGCGCTTGATTTCGGGTTGCGTAGGAACGAAACACGGAATAGAGCGGCTGCGATTACGCCAGTGGTCAGCTCACAACAGGAGGAATCCATCATGGCTGAGCACAACGACCGTAATCGTGGCGGCAACGACCGAGGCAACTTCGGCGGCGGCGATCGGAAGCCCCCCTACAGCGGCGGCGGAGATCGTGACCGGAAGCCCTATGGTGACC
>NZ_JASBRC010000005.1:0-223242 GCF_029960715.1 Arthrobacter sp. AL05 | reverse complement strand
GTGCTCCCCGCGAAGGCGGCGCAGAGCGCAGGAGCTTCGGTGCCGGCGGCGGCGACCGGAAGCCCCCCTACAGCGGCGGCGGCGACCGGAAGCCCCCCTACAGCGGCGGCGGAGATCGTGACCGGAAGCCCTATGGTGACCGTGCTCCCCGCGAAGGCGGCGCAGAGCGCAGGAGCTTCGGTGCCGGCGGCGGCGAGAACCGCAGGCCCTTCGGCAACCGTGATGACCGCCCGGCCCGCGGCTTTGACCGCGGTGACTCCGGCCCCCGCCAGTTCGGCCGGGACCGCCCGGAAGACCGCCCGGCCCGCGTCCCCAACGCCCGGGACCTGCGCAGCGCCAACCGCCCCGACCGCGAACGCTCGCCGCAGATTGACGATGATGTTACGGGCAAGGAACTTGACCGTGCCACCCAGCACCAGATCAAGACACTCGAGGACAACAGCGCCGAGTGGGTGGCCCGCCACCTCGTGATGGCAGGGCGTCTGATCGACGATGAGCCGGAGCTGGCATTCCAGCATGCCCTCGCAGCAAGCCGCCGCGGTGGCCGCCTCGCAGCCGTTCGCGAAGCAGTAGGCCTGACCGCCTATGCCGCCGGCCACTATGGTGAAGCCCTGCGCGAGTTCCGCACTTACCGTCGGATCAGCGGTTCCAACATGCACTTGCCCGTGATGGCTGACTGTGAGCGTGGACTCGGACGTGCCGACCGTGCCCTGGAAATGGCCCGCTCCGAGGAAGCCAAGGACCTCGACGCCCCCGGCAAGGCAGAGCTCGCCATCGTGGCCGCCGGTGCCCGGACAGACCTTGGGCAACTCGACGCTGCGGTTTCCGAACTGGAAATTGCCCAGCTCGACATCAACCGTGCATTCTCTTACAGCCCGCGCCTCTTCCGTGCCTACGCCGATGCTCTGGGAGCGGTTGGCCGGACGACTGAAGCGCAGAAGTGGGAACGCCAGGCCGCCGTGGCCGAGAATGCCCTCGGCCTCGACGTCCAGGAGGATCCCGACATCATCGACCTGGGTTGGGATGAGGACGAGGACGCCCGCGAGCAAGAGCAGCAGCGCAGGCTCCTCGCCGATCAGGCTGCCGAGCGGTCCGCCGCTGCGGCCCAGTCGCAGGTGCCGCGTGCTGCCAGCGCTGAGGCCGTCGCGGGCTTCGAGGAAACCGGTGAGGCGGCTGTGACCGCCCTCGACGACGGATCAGACGACGCCGAATCCGACTTCTGGGAATCCGACGACGCTGAATCCGATGAGGACTCCGTGGAGAAGGACACGCTGGACCGCTCCGAGCTCCTGGCCGGCGATAACACCGGCGAAACCGGTAGCGGCGACGCCGACCCGCACGAGCCGGAACGTTCCGAGGACTGATCCGAAATGGCTGCAGCCGAGCTGATTTCGACCTTCGACGCCCTACTCGCCGACCTTGACGGCGTCGTCTATGCAGGCCCGCAGGCCATACCCGGTGCCGTGGAGTCCCTGCGCCGGCTGGCCGTGGCCGGCGTCGGGCTGGGGTACGTCACAAACAACGCCTCCCGGACGCCCGCGCAGGTCGCGCAGCACCTGCGCGAACTCGGCGCCCCGGCGGAGGATCATCAGGTGGTCAGCTCCTCGCAGGCCGCGGGTGAGCTGTTGGCTTCGCTGCTGCCGGCGGGCGCCCGCGTCCTGATCACGGGCGGCGACTCACTGGCGCAGGAGATTGAACTCGCCGGGCTGGTGCCCGTCCGCAGCGAGGCGGAGAACCCCGTCGCCGTCGTTCAGGGTTTTCATCCCGATCTCGGCTGGAAAGACCTCGCGGAAGCCGCCTATGTTGTTGCCGGTGGGGCCTTGTGGGTGGCCACCAACACGGACATGTCGATACCGCAGGCACGAGGCATTGCACCGGGGAACGGAACCCTGGTCGCTGCCGTGGCCGCCGCCACCGGAAAGCGGCCCCTCGTCGCCGGAAAGCCGGAAGCGCAGCTGTTCCACACGGCGGCCAAACGCCTTGCCGCCGACCGGCCGCTGGTTGTCGGTGACCGTCTGGACACCGATATCCTCGGCGGCAACAACGCCGGCTATGCCACGGTGGCCGTCCTGACCGGCGTCGACACGCGCGAATCGATCCTGGCCGCCCGAACCCTCGAACGGCCCGACTATCTTATTAACGACCTCACCGACCTCTACCGCCCGTACCCGGTGGTTGAGGTCGACGCCGGACAGCACCGCTGCGGCGCGGCCTCCGCCGAAGTGCAAGGACGGACAGTGCATGTCAGCGGTGATCCCGGCAACCTCGATTCATGGCGGGCCGCCTGTTCGGCCTGGTGGGCGGCCAACCCTGAGGCCGCCACTGCCTTGGCGCCGGACCTTAAATGGCTGGATCACTAGACTGGGGACCATGACCGAGCTCAACCACATCACCGAAAAGGACTTCGCTGCGGCGCAAGTGCCGGCCAGCTGGCCGAGGCGTCCGGAGAATGCGCCCGAAGCCGGCGGACAGCCCGTATCAACGGACCCGGCGGTAGCCGCCCTCCTGGGCGGCCTTAGGAAGCTGCCGGAGCTGCCGGTGGCGGCGCACGCGGAGATGTACGCCAGCCTGCACGATGAACTGCTGGCCGCCCTGAATGAGTCCGCAACTACCACGTCACCAGGGGATGCCACGACATGAGCAGGCTTGACCAGGCCCTCGTCGGCCGTGGGCTGGCGCGGTCCCGCACCCACGCAGCGCGACTGATATCCGAAGGCAAAGTCAGTTCCAACGGGGCCGTACTTGCGAAGGCCTCGCTCCAGGTCCGGGACGATGCAAGCCTGGACGTGGCAGCCGCGGATGAGGACAACTACGTCAGCCGCGCCGGGCACAAGCTGGCCGGCGCACTGGATGCTTTCCCGGCCGTCGGGGTTGAAGGCAAGCGCTGCCTGGACGCGGGCGCCTCCACCGGCGGGTTCACCGAGGTTCTGCTGCGACGCGGTGCCGCCCACGTGGTGGCCGTCGATGTGGGCCACGACCAACTGGTCCCCGCGATCCGCAATGACCCCCGCGTTTCCGTCCACGAGGGACTGAATGTCCGCTACATAACACCGGAGGAGATCGGCGGGGCGGCAGCGCTGACGGTGGCCGACCTGTCATTCATTTCCCTCACCCTCGTGCTGGCAGCCCTCGCCGCGTGCACGGAGCCTGGCGGGGACCTGGTCCTGATGGTGAAGCCGCAGTTCGAGATCGGCAAGGACCGGCTGGGCCGCACCGGTGTTGTCACCTCGGACCGGGAGCGCCGCCTTGCGGTGGGCAAAGTGGCGGCGGAAGCGGTGGACACGGGCCTGGAACTGAAGGGCCTTGCCAGCAGCCCGCTGCCCGGCCAGGACGGAAACGTCGAGTACTTCCTGTGGATAAAGCGCGGGATGAGGACAGACCTGCCTAAGATCGAAGAGCGGGACGCAGCCGTTGCTGCGTTACTCGGAACGATCTGGCCCAAGTACTAGAAGCACTAGAAGGCGGAACCCGATGAGCAGGCGCGTCCTCATCCTTGCCCACACCGGCCGTGAGGAGTCACTCAAGGCTGCCTGGGAGGCGTGCGCCGGGCTCCACGACTCCGGCATCGTTCCCGTGATGCTGAAATCCGAACTTGGCGACATGGTCCGCTTCTTCGGACGACTCGACCAGCCTGTTGAGATCCTCCATGACCATGTGATGCTGCCGGAAGTGGAGCTCGTGATGGTCCTCGGCGGCGACGGGACAATCCTTCGTGCCGCGGAACTGGTGCGCGAGGTCGACGTGCCGCTGCTCGGCGTGAACCTCGGCCACGTCGGATTCCTGGCCGAGAGTGAGCGGGCGGACCTCGCCCAGACCGTGGAGTGGATCGCGAGCCGCGAGTACACCGTGGAAGAGCGGATGACCATCGACGTCCAGGTCTGGGTCCGCGGGCAGAAGATCTGGCATACCTGGGCCTTGAACGAGGCAGCCATCGAGAAGGGCAACCGGGAACGGATGCTCGAGGTAGTCACCGAGGTGGATGAGCGCCCGCTGACCTCCTTCGGCTGCGACGGCGTTGTCCTGGCCACTCCCACCGGCTCCACCGCTTACGCCTTCTCCGCCGGCGGCCCGGTGGTGTGGCCCGAGGTTGAGGCGCTGCTGATCGTGCCGATCAGTGCGCACGCGCTCTTCGCCAAACCACTGGTGGTCTCGCCCCGGTCCCGGCTCGCCGTCGAAATCCTGAACCGGACCGGAGCCCAGGGGGTGCTGTGGTGTGACGGGCGGCGCTCGGTGGACCTCCCGCCCGGAGCGCGCGTGGAAGTGACCCGCTCCGCCACCCCCGTCCGCCTCGCCCGAACGCACCAGACGCCGTTCTCCGGCCGCCTGGTCCGCAAGTTTGAACTGCCCATCCAAGGCTGGCGCGGTCCGACGCCCGCAGCCTCCGCGATCAACACCGGCCCGGTGCCGGTGATCCGCACGCCCCGGCCGATGCCCCCGCTGCCGACTCCGCTGCCGACTCCGCCGCAGGCTGGGCCGCCGCACGCGGGCCCGGGCGAGACTCCTAATCCATCGACTGCGAAGTGAACCATGCTTGAAGAACTGAGAATCCGCGACCTCGGCGTTATTACCGACGCCACGCTTCCCCTCGGCCCGGGCCTGAGCGTCGTGACCGGAGAGACCGGCGCCGGTAAGACCATGGTGGTCACCGCCGTCGGGCTGCTGCTCGGCGCACGCTCCGACGCCGGGGCCGTGCGCAGCGGCGCGAAGAGCGCCTCAGCGGAGGCAACTGTGACGCTCGACGCCGGCCACCCAGCCGTGGCGCGCGCCCGCGAGGCCGGGGCAGAGATTGGGGAGTTCGACGGCGGTGCTGAGTTGCTGCTCGCCCGCACTGTGGGTGCAGACGGCCGCAGCCGAGCCTATCTGGGCGGGCGCGCCGCGCCCGTAGGGGTGCTCGGCGAAATAGGCGAAACCCTTGTGGTGGTCCACGGACAGTCCGGGCAGATCCGGCTCAAGAGCCCCGTCGCGCAGCGCGAAGCCCTCGACAAGTTCGCGGGGGAGGGCCTGACCGCGGCGCGCAGCAGCTACCAGGAGCTCTACGCCCGGTGGAAGTCCAGCCAAGCCGAATTGGCGGAGCTCCGCAGCGCCGCCCGGGAACGGCTCCGGGAGGCCGAATCCCTGGAAGCTGCGCTGGCCGAGATCGATGCTGTCGACCCGCAGCCCGGCGAAGACGAATCGCTGAAGGCCGAGGCCGTCAAACTCGCCAACGTCGAGGAACTCCGGATCGCAGCCACCACCGCACATCAGGCGCTCATCGCCGAGGACTTCGGCGAGGGCAACGATGCTACGGCCCTGGTGGATTCCGCCAAGCGCACCCTCGAGCATGTCGCCGAACATGACGGGGAACTCGGCTCCGCGGCTGCCCGCTTGGCCGAGGTCGGCTTCCTGCTGAACGATATCGCCACCGAACTCGCCAGCTACCAGGCCACCCTGGACACCGAGGGCCCGGAACGGCTTGCCGAGATTGAGGACCGCAGGGCGGCCCTGGCGACGCTGGTGCGCAAGTACGCCCCGAGCATCGATGAAGTACTGGTGTGGGCTGAAGAATCCCGGAAACGGTTCCTGGAACTGCAGGACGACTCCCTCCGGATCGAGGCGCTGGAGGCCGAGGTGGTTCGCGCAGGCACCGAACTGGCCAAGCAGGCCGGCGGACTCAGCAAGCTGCGCAAAAAGGCCGCCAAAGACCTCTCCGTTCGGGTCAGCGCCGAGCTCAAGGCCCTGGCGATGGCGGATGCCACCCTGGTGATCAACGTCGAATCCGCCGGGCAGCCCGGACCGTTCGGAGCGGATGAGATCTCCTTCCTGCTCCAGCCCCACTCCGGCGCCCCCGCGCGCCCGCTGGGCAAGGGCGCATCCGGCGGTGAACTGTCCCGCGTGATGCTCGCCATCGAAGTGGTGCTGGCCGCCGTCGACCCGGTCCCCACCTTCGTTTTCGACGAGGTCGACGCCGGCGTGGGCGGCCGCGCCGCCGTCGAGATCGGCCGCCGGCTGGCGATGCTCGCCCGGCACGTCCAGGTCCTTGTTGTGACCCACCTGCCCCAAGTGGCGGCCTTCGCCGATCAGCACATCCGGGTCACCAAGACCTCAGTGCGCGGCGCCGACGGTTCCACGGCGGCCGGTTTCACCTCCAGTGACGTCCAACTACTCGGCGAAGCGGAGCGCGTCCGCGAACTCGCCCGGATGCTCGCCGGGCAGGAGGATTCCGAATCCGCGCAGGCCCACGCCCAGGAGTTGCTGGACGATGCCCGGCTCCTGCCGCAGCAAGCCTGAGCGCCCCGTGCGGCGGCCCGTATACGGGATGACCAGCACGGCGGAATCCCGCGGACAGGACCTCGGAAGGCCGAATTGATGATAGGCTCGAACTCCGTGGTGCAGCGATCAAATTCCCGTGTAAATTCCCGGTTCCCGGGCTCGTCCAAGACGACCAAACACATCTTCGTAACCGGTGGTGTGGCGTCCTCGCTCGGTAAGGGACTGACGGCTTCGAGCCTCGGTCACCTCCTGCGGGCACGCGGCTTGTCTGTAACTATGCAAAAGCTCGATCCCTATCTGAACGTGGATCCGGGCACGATGAACCCCTTCCAGCATGGCGAAGTCTTCGTCACCGACGACGGCGCCGAAACGGACCTCGACATCGGCCACTACGAGCGCTTCCTCGATGAGAACCTCGAAGGCTCGGCCAACGTCACAACCGGGCAGGTCTACTCCACGGTCATCGCCAAGGAGCGCCGCGGCGAGTACCTCGGCGACACCGTCCAGGTTATTCCGCACATTACCGATGAAATCAAGCGGCGTATGCGGCTTCCGGCCGAGGGCAAGCACGCCCCCGACGTGATCATCACCGAAATCGGCGGCACCGTGGGCGACATCGAGTCGCAGCCGTTCCTTGAATCCGCCCGTCAGGTCCGCCAGGACATCGGCCGCGGAAATGTGTTTTTCCTGCATGTCTCCCTCGTGCCCTACATTGGACCGTCGCAGGAACTGAAGACCAAGCCGACGCAGCACTCAGTTGCCGCATTGCGCTCCATCGGCATCCAGCCGGAGGCAATTGTGGTCCGGTCGGACCGCGAAGTCCCGCAGGCCATGCGCGACAAGATCGGCCGCATGTGCGACGTCGACCTTGACGCCGTCATCGGCTGCCCCGATGCTCCGAGCATTTACGACATCCCGAAGACCCTGCACTCCCAGGGCCTGGATTCCTACATCGTCCGCGCCCTCGACCTGCCGTTTAAGGACGTTGACTGGACCAGCTGGGATAAACTCCTGGACGCGGTTCACAACCCCAAGCACGAGGTTGAGGTCGCCCTGGTCGGAAAGTACATCGACCTGCCGGACGCCTACCTGTCCGTAACCGAGGCGTTGCGTGCCGGCGGTTTTGCCAACGACACCAAGGTCAAGATCCGCTGGGTCCCCTCGGACGAATGCGAAACCCATGAAGGTGCGGTCACGTCCCTGGCCGGGGTCGACGCGATCTGTGTCCCTGGCGGCTTCGGCATCCGGGGCCTCGAAGGCAAGCTCGGCGCGCTGAAGTACGCCCGCGAGAGCAAGCTCCCCGTGCTGGGACTCTGCCTGGGCCTGCAGTGCATGGTGATCGAGTACGCCCGCAACGTGGTGGGCCTCGAGGGCGCTTCCTCGTCCGAGTTCGAGCCGGATTCAAAGTACCCGGTGATCGCCACGATGGAAGAGCAGTTGGACATCGTCGACGGCAAGGGCGACCTGGGCGGCACCATGCGCCTGGGCCTGTACGAGGCCAAACTGGACGAGGGGTCCGTGGTCGCCGAGACCTACGGCACCACCACGGTTAGTGAACGGCACCGCCACCGCTACGAGGTCAACAACAAATACCGTGAGCAGATTGCGGCCAAGGGGCTGGTGTTCTCCGGAACGTCACCCGACGGCAAGCTGGTGGAGTACGTCGAGCTGCCCCGCGAAGTCCACCCGTACTACGTTGCCACGCAGGCGCACCCGGAACTGAGCTCACGCCCGACCCGGCCGCATGCGCTGTTCTCGGGACTTGTGAAGGCTGCCCTGGAACACCAGAAGGGCGCCGGACCGGCGGAGGTATCAGCAGGGACTGCTGTGAAGGCTCCGGCGGCAGCTAAAGCAGCCCCGGCAGCGTCGAAGTAACCACCAACTAAATCAAAGGACGGCGCGATGCCCGGTAAGCCTGAAACCCCCAATGCTGCACGGCAGGTTTCGGATGAGCCGAGCCCGCGCCGTCTTTTGTCTTCCAGTACGGTCTATCAAGGCCGGATCTGGGACGTTGTCAGTGACAGTTTCCAGCTCAACGACGACGGCGATCCGCTGGTCCGCGACTACATCGACCACCCCGGGGCGGTGGCGGTCCTGCCGATGAACGACGCCGGGGAAGTGCTGTTGATCAAGCAGTACCGGCACCCCGTCGGGATGGATCTGTGGGAAATCCCTGCCGGGCTCCTTGATGTAGAAGGCGAGGACTTCGTGGCCGGGGCGGCCAGGGAACTCGCCGAGGAGGCCGACCTCGTCGCCGGGCAGTGGAATGTGCTGGCGGACTTCTTCAATTCCCCCGGCTCCTCCAGCGAAGCCATCCGCATCTACCTCGCCCGGGACCTGAGCGATGTGCCCGGGCACGAACTTCACGTCCGCACCGACGAGGAAGCAGAAATCGAACTCCACTGGATTTCCCTGGACGACGCCGTCCAGGCGGTGTTGGAGGGGCGCCTGCACAACCCGTCCGCCGTCGTCGGACTCCTCGCCGCCGCAGCCGCGCGGGCCGGCAACTTCACGGGCCTTCGCCCGGGCAACGCGCCGTGGCCGGCGCACCCCAGCCAGCGCTGACGATGGAACCGCTCACTGCCGAGCCGTCGGCTCCGGCGCACCTTCCGGCTCCGGTGCCCTCGATCGCAGAAGTGCCCGCACCCGTCCCGGCACAGCCCCCGGTGCGGCCGCCGACGGCAATCGACCGCGCCATGACGGATTACCTCCAGCACATGGGCGTGGAACGGGGGCTCGCGGCCAACACCCTTTCCGCCTATCGGCGCGACCTGGCCCGCTATGCCAGGCACCTCAGCCGTTCGGGCCGCCAGCGTCCGGACGAGGTCACCCGGCAGGACGTCACCGGCTTCGTCCAGGCGCTCTCCGACGGCTCCGACGGCGGCTCTGCACTGGGCATCCGGTCGGCGGCCCGAACGGTGGTGGCGGTCCGCGGACTCCATAAGTTTTGGGCCCTTGAGGGCGTCACTCCCACCGACCCGGCCAGCGATGTCCACCCGCCCATGCCCGGCAAACGGCTGCCCAAGGCCATCAGTGTCGACGAAGTCACCAGGATCCTGGAAGCGGTCGGCACAGACACCGCCACCGGGCTGCGGGACCGGGCGCTGCTGGAGTTCCTCTATTCCACCGGCGCCCGGATCAGCGAAGCGGTGGGCCTCGACGTCGACGATATTTCGCTGCACACAGCAGGGCGGAACGAACAGGACGACGCCGGGCCCGCGATTGTCAGGCTGTTCGGCAAGGGGTCAAAAGAACGGCTCGTCCCGCTGGGTTCGTTCGGCGCACGCGCACTCGACGCCTACCTGGTCCGAGGCCGTCCGCTGCTCTCGGCCAAGGGCAAGGGCACCCCGGCACTGTTCCTGAACGCCCGCGGCGGACGTATCAGCCGGCAGAGCGCCTGGACCATCCTCAAGACCGCGGCTGAGAAAGCCCACATCACCAAGGCCGTTTCGCCGCACACCCTTCGGCACTCGTTCGCCACGCACCTGCTCGAGGGCGGGGCCGACGTACGTGTGGTGCAGGAACTGCTGGGCCACGCATCCGTGACCACCACGCAGGTTTACACGCTGGTCACGGCGGACACCCTTCGGGAGATCTACGCCGCCGCGCACCCCCGGGCGCTGGGCTAGAAGGATTTTTCCGGACGGCTGTAAGAATTGCCGGCTATCCGGAAACATGGAGTACACCGGAGGGATTTCGGGTATCGGGGTAGCGGGGCGGTCCCATGCTGTTGGAACGCGAAACGGAGTTTGAAGCCCTTTACCGGGACCCGGCAGCGGGTCCCGACGTCGTGGCAGGCTCGGCGCGGCTACCCTTGGACCTATGCCGTCGACTCCCGTCACCCTCTGCTTTCTGCTCCGCGAGCCGGAGGCAGGTTCAACCGAGGTGCTGCTGGGCCTGAAGCTCACCGGCTTTGGTGCCGGAAAGGTCGTGGGCATCGGCGGCCATGTGGAAGCAGGGGAGAGCGATGCCCAGGCCGTTGTCCGGGAAGTGCGGGAAGAAACCGGCCTGATGGTGCACCAGGAGGATCTGGCCGACGCCGGCAACGTCGAGTTCATCTTCCCCGCCCGGCCGGAATGGAACATGTACTGCCGCCTCTTCACCACCCGCCGTTGGGAAGGGGAGCCCGCCGAGAGCACCGAAATCGCGCCGGAATGGTTCGCCGTCGATGCGCTTCCGCTGCAGCGTATGTGGCAGGATGCGGAGCACTGGCTGCCGCCGGCGCTGGCAGGCGAAAGCATCGACGTCGTCGTGGTTCTCCATGCTGACAACGAAACAGTTGCGACGGTCGATAGACTGCCCGTGGGATCGCGGCCCCGGCGCCGGCCAACCGGTAACTAAACCGGGGAAAATCATCAGCTTGCACACACCGGAGGACGAACATGGAATCAATCAAGGACACCACGGGAAGTGCCTTCAGCGACGATGAAGTGATGCCGGGTTCCGGCGCGGAACCGGTCCCGCGCCGCCGGTGGCCCTGGGTGGTTGCGATCGCTGCCATAGCCGCGGCCGGAGTCGCCGCAGGTCTGGTGATAGCTGGCAACCTGGTCCCCGCGCCGCCTGCCGTAACGGCCGGAAGCGTAGCCGCACCCACGGCTTCCGCTCCGCCGAGTACGGAACCGGGCCCGGGCCCTTCCGCCAGTTCAGCGTCCCCGTCGAGCGCGCAGTCAACGGCCCCGGCAACGGGCGGGCCCGTCGCCGGGCCCGCGGACCGGCGCTACGTTAGCGCTGCGGCCGGAGCGTCTTTTGAGCTGCCCGACGGCTGGACAGCCGAGGAGTCCACGGTCGGGTCCGCCGACTATCCGGGAACCCGCATCATTGTTTTCAACGAGGACCGGATGCAAGTCGCGGCGCTTTACCACGGCGCCGGCAGCGGGGTTGGCGGGGCCTGCGGTCCTGGTCCCTACCCCATAACGGAGCTGGACACGGCGCCCGCCCTGGACAATAAGTGGGCAACCGCGGCCGGGGTGCGGTTTTCCTACCGGGTCCTCGATCTGCGGGCCGACGGCGGTGCCTTCGACTACCAACTTGGACTGGTCGACAGGGCGAGCGGCGAGTTGACCGACGGGTGCCTGATGTACTCGTTCGTCAACGGCGCACCCCGGGGCACACTCTCCTTTGCAAACCGGGCCGCCCAAAGTCCCCGGCACGATGACCCCATCTTCAACTCGATGGCCGAAGCCCGGGACTACCTGGCGACACCCGAATACCGCAAGCTCAAGGCCATGATCCTCAGCCTGGAGATGCAGGACTAGGAGCACAACAAGGAACGGCCGGTTACCCTTGGGGTGACCGGCCGCTCCGCATTGTTTTGCGGGATCTAGCTCAGGTGCCGTTCCTCCACGCCGTTGTATTCGCTCAACGGGCGGATCAGCGAGTTCGCGGCCAGCTGCTCCATAATGTGCGCCGTCCAACCGGTGATCCGGCTGGCAACGAACAGCGGAGTGAAAGTCGGGGTGTCGAAGCCCATCAGGTGGTACGTGGGTCCGGCCGGGTAGTCGAGGTTCGGCTTGATTGCCTTGGCCTCGTCCATCGCCGACTCCAAACCGTTGTACAGCCCCAGCAGCTCCGGCCGGCCATAGTGCGCGATCATCTTGTCCAGGGCGGCCTTCATGGTGGGCACCCGGGAGTCGCCGTGCTTGTACACGCGGTGGCCGAAGCCCATGACCTTCTTCTTCTGCGCCAGCGCATCCTCCATCCACGCCTTCGCGCGGGTGGCTGCCTCGTCCAGGGACTCTTCCGGGCGGATTCCGATCTCATCGAAGGTGTGCATTACGGCCTCGTTCGCCCCGCCGTGCAGCGGGCCCTTTAGCGCCCCGATCGCACCGGTCACAGCCGAATGCAGGTCCGAAAGCGTCGAGGTGATCACCCGGGCGGTGAACGTCGAGGCATTAAAGGAGTGCTCCGCGTACAGGATCATCGAGACGTTAAAAGCCTCAACAACTTCCTGGACGGGCTCCTCACCGAAGGCCATCCAGAGGAAGTTGGCTGAGTAGCCCAGGTCGTCGCGGGGCTCCACCAGCTCCTGGCCGTGGCGCCGGCGCTGGTCGTAGGAGACCACCGCCGGCATCGCGGCGAAGAGGTCAGCGGCCTTTGCCATGTTTGCCTCGCGGGAGGAGTCCTCGGCGAGGGGATGCCGGGCACCCATAACGGAGGCCGCCGTGCGGCAGACGTCCATCGGATGCGAGCTGGTCGGCAGCGCGTCAATGACCTGCTTGACGACCGGGTCCAGCGCCCGCCCGGCGCGTTCCCGGGCAGTGAAATCCGCCAGTTGCGCCGGCGTCGGCAGCTCGCCGTTCCAGAGCAGGTAAGCGACTTCCTCGAAGCTGCACTTGGCGGCCAGCTCCTGCACGGGGTACCCGCGGTAGAGCAGTGAATTGCTGTCCGGGTTCACCTTGGAGACCGCGGTGTAATCCACCACGACGCCGGCGAGGCCCTTTTTGATCTCTTGTTCAGCCATGCTGAGACTCCTTTGTTCCTGTCGCCTGTTGAACCGGCCGTGGCCGGAAGTCCGATGCGAGCCTACCGACCCGGGATCTGGAAGTTGAAAACGCCGGTATCAAAGCTGTTGTAGGCCTCGTAGTCCACGAGATCATACAAACGCGCCCGGGTCAGCATGTTCCCGACCTGGGCCTCCTGGGTACCGTCAGCCTTAATCGACTCCAGCGTACGCTCCGCAGCGCCCATGGCACTACGGAGCAGGGTCACCGGGTAAATGATCATGTTGACCCCGACGGCGGCGAGCTGCTCCACGGTGAACAGCGCGCTCTGGCCGAACTCGGTCATGTTGGCCAAAATCGGCACGTCGACGGCGTCCCGGATCGCCTGGAATTCGCTGAGGTCTTTCATGGCTTCCGGGAAGATGGCGTCCGCCCCGGCCTCCACGAGCGCCTTGGCCCGATCCTGCGTTGCCTTCAGGCCGTCCGTGGCACGGATATCGGTCCGGGCCATGATCAGGAAGTTTGGGTCGCGCCTGGCATCTGCCGCGGCCCGGATGCGTTTCGTGGCGGTGTCCAGGTCCACGACGTTTTTGCCGTCGAGGTGGCCGCAGCGCTTCGGGTTGAACTGGTCCTCGATGTGCAGGCCGGCCAGGCCCGCATTCTCAAGCTCCTGGACCGAGCGGGCGACGTTCATCGGCTCGCCGAAGCCCGTGTCGGCGTCGACGATGCTGGGCAGATCGGTCATCCGGGCGATCTGCCCGGCGCGGGTGGCCACCTCGGTGAGTGTGGTCAGCCCGATGTCCGGCAGGCCCAGGTCATTGGCCAGGACAGCGCCGGAAATGTAAACCCCGGCAAAGCCCTTCTCCTCGATCAGCCGGGCTGAGAGCGGGTTGAACGCGCCCGGGAACTGCTGGATCGTACCCGACGCCAGGAGCTCGCGGAAGCGGATCCGCTTCTGCTCCGGGGTGACCTTCGAGTACAGCATTAGAAGAGTCCCTTCGGTGCTGCGGCCAGGTCGATCACACCGTCGGCGGCCTTGATGTTCAGCTGGTCCAGCTCCCCGGCGGCGAGCTCCGGCAGGCGGGCGGCGGCGGCGAGGAAACGGTCGATTTCCGCATCGGCGACGAGGCCGGCGGCGAGGGTGCGGAACTTGTTCACGTACTGTTCCCGCGCGAACGGCCGGGCGCCCAGCGGGTGGGCGTCGGCGACGGCAATCTCGTCAGTGATGACAGTTCCGTCCTTGAGCGTGATGACCACGGTGCCGCCGAAAGCCTTCTCCGCAATGTCCAGGGAGTGGTAGCGGCGGGTCCATTCCGGATCCTCCACGGTGGTGACCTTGTGCCAGAGTTCCACTGTGTCCGGACGCGCGGCGCGATCGGGGGCGTAGGAATCGACGTGATGCCAGGAGCCGTCCTGCAGGGCGACCGTGAAGATGTACGGGATCGAGTGGTCCAGCGTTTCGCGGCTCGCCGTGGGGCTGTACTTCTGCGGGTCGTTTGCCCCGGAGCCGATGACATAGTGCGTGTGGTGGCTGGTCTTGATCAGCACGGACTCAACGTTGGCCGGGTCGGTGACCTGCGGGTGGGTACCGTGGAGTTTGCGTGCCAGGTCGATCCAGGCCTGGGCCTGGTACTCAGCCGAGTGTTCTTTGGTGTACGTGTCCATAATGGCGCGTTTGGCTTCGCCGGGCGTTGGCAGGGGCACGGTGTAGGAGGCATCGGGGCCGTCCAGCATCCAGGCGATCACACCGTCCTCGCCTTCGTAGATCGGCACCGGCGACGTCTGGCCGCGGATGGCACGGTCCGCGGACTCGACGGCCATTTTGCCCGCGAACGCCGGGGCGTGGGCTTTCCAGGTGGAGATCTCGCCCTTGCGGGACTGCCGGGTGGCGGTGGTGGTGTGCAGGGCCTGTCCGATGGACTGGAAAATCGTTTCGACCTCGAGCCCGAGCAGGGTCCCGATACCGGCGGCGGCAGAGGGGCCGAGGTGTGCGACGTGGTCGATCTTGTGCTTGTGCAGGCAGATGGCCTTGACCAGGTTGACCTGGATCTCGTAGCCGGTGGCGATGCCGCGGATCAGGTCGTGGCCGCTGGAGCCCACATGCTGGGCAACGGCGAGGATCGGCGGAATATTGTCGCCCGGGTGGGAGTACTCCGCGGCGAGGAACGTGTCGTGGTAATCGAGTTCACGAACGGCGACCCCGTTGGCCCAGGCCGCCCATTCAGGCGCCACCCGCTCTTCGATGCCAAAGACCTTCGAACCCTTGCCGCCGGTGGTGGGGCCGTGGGTCAGCGCCTGGGCGCGGGCGGCGACGATCGGTGCGCGGTTCAGCGAGGCAATCGCCACCGAGGCGTTGTCGATGACGCGGTTGATGACCATGTCGGTGACCTCGGCGGTGACGGCGACGGGATCCGCGGCCACCGTTGCAATCTTGAAGGCGAGCTGGTCCTCGCGGGGCAGGTTTTCTTCGCTCTTGTAGACGCGGACGTGGTGTTCCTTGACCATGGTGCTCCTTAGTTAGTGGGGTACGTGGGTGGCTTTGACGTGGGTAAGACTGCGGTGCAGGTGCAGCGTGGTGGCTGCCTCGGCCAGCCGGGGGTTGCCGGCGGCGATCGCCTCGGCGATGGCGGCATGCTCGGCGGCGGCGGCGGTGAGCCGCTCGGCGTCGTCGGCTGCCAGCCGGCGGACCCGGACCAGGTGGACGCGCAGGCTGCGCATTGCCTGGGCGAGGTAGGAGTTATGGATCGCGGCGTCGATGGCTGCGTCCAGCCGTCCGACCAAGCCGTAGTAGTCGTGCAGGGCGGGATTCTCGCCGCTGACCAGGGCCGGGGCCCGGCGCAGTTCGTTGCGCAGCTGTTCGAAGGTGGCGGCGTTGCCGCGTTCGGCCGCCAGCGCCGCGGCCTTGCCCTCGAGGGTCTCCCGCAGTTCAAAAAGTTCGTCGATGTCCTCCAGCGAGATGTCGGTGACAACAACGCCGCGGCCGCCCGCCGTCGTGGTCAGACCCTCCGCGGTGAGCCGGCTCAAGGCCTCCCGCAGCGGGGTGCGGGAGATGCCGAGCCGCTCGGACTGTTCGACTTCCGCGAGTACCGTTCCCGGCGCCAGCCGCCACTCGATGATGTCCTCGCGCAGGGCCGCATAGGCCTTGTCGCTTGCGCGCATCCTGACTCCTTCGTTGCCTGACCCTTCCAGTGTATACAGGAAGACCAATTTTGCCCAGCTTTTGCCAGTCATCCGGTTCTTTGTTTCCATCTGTGTATACATAAGCCTTGTGCGGGCCGCTCCGGCGGGACTACCATAAGCACCATCACATCGTCGTGGACGGGACACATTCTTATGGTTACCAAGAACTACCAGGACAGCTACCAGGCCAGCCTGGCGACACCGGAAGCATTCTGGCTGGAAGCCGCAGCGAAAGTCTCCTGGACTGTCCCGCCGCAGCGTGCCCTCGATTCCAGCCGGGCCCCGCTGTACGACTGGTTCCCCGACGGAGTGCTCAACACCTCCTACAACGCGCTGGACCGTCACGTGGCGGCGGGCCGGGGCGCGCAGGACGCCCTGATCTACGACTCCGCCATGCTCGGCACGCAGCAGCGCTTCAGCTACAGCGAACTGACGGACCTCGTTGCCCGGTTCGCCGGCGTTTTGCGCCGCCAGGGCGTCGGTAAGGGAGACCGTGTGGTGATCTACATGCCGATGATCCCCGAGGCGGCCATCGCCATGCTCGCCACGGCCCGGCTCGGCGCCGTGCACTCAGTGGTCTTCGGCGGCTTTGCCCCCAAGGAACTCGCCGCCCGAATCCGCGATGCCGCCCCGGCCGCCGTGGTCACGGCCTCCGGCGGCATCGAACCCTCACGCCGGATCGAGTATCTCCCGGCGGTCGAGGAGGCCCTCGGCCTGGCCGGGTCGCCGGGCACTCCGGTCGTGGTCAAGGCCAGGGAAGGCTTCGCCTCCTCGGTGGCCGGCCACGCCGGCTGGCTGGACTGGGATACCGAGATGGCGACCGCCGCGCCCGCCGCGCCGGTGGACGTCAGGGCCACTGATCCGCTGTACATTCTCTACACCTCGGGCACCACCGGCGCGCCAAAGGGCGTGGTGCGGGACAACGGCGGCCATGCAGTGGCGCTGCGCTGGACCCTTGAGAACATCTACGACATCGGCCCCGGCGACGTGATGTGGACCGCCTCCGACGTCGGTTGGGTGGTGGGGCATTCCTACATCGTCTACGGCCCGCTGCTGGCCGGCGCCACGACGGTGCTCTACGAAGGCAAGCCCGTGGGCACACCCGACGCCGGCGCGTTCTGGCGGGTCATCCAGGACCACAAGGTCAACGTCCTGTTCACCGCGCCCACCGCGCTGCGGGCCATCCGGAAGGCCGATTCCGAGGCGGAGCTCCTGGCCGAGTACGACATTTCCAGTCTGCGCACCCTGTTTGCCGCCGGTGAACGGCTGGACACCGATACTTTCCACTGGGCCTCCCGGATCCTGGGCGTTCCCGTGGTGGACCACTGGTGGCAGACCGAGACCGGCTGGGCCATCTGCGCGAACCCGCGCGGACTCGACGGGCTGCCGATCAAGGCAGGCTCGCCCAGTGTGCCAATGCCCGGCTTCAAGCTGAATATCGTGGACGGCGCGGGTGCGGACGTCGAGGCGGGCACCGAGGGCAACATCGTGCTGTCGCTGCCGCTGCCGCCGGGCACGCTGACAACGCTGTGGGGCGACGACGAGCGCTACATCTCCTCGTACCTGCAGGCGTTCGAGGGCTACTACGCCACCGGGGACTCCGGTTACCGCGACGAGGACGGATACCTCTTCGTGATGGGCCGAACCGACGACATCATCAACGTCGCGGGCCACCGGCTCTCCACCGGCGCCATGGAACAGGTGATCGGCCAGCACCCGGCCGTCGCCGAGTGTGCCGTAATCGGGCTCGCGGACCCGTTGAAGGGCCAACGTCCCAGCGGCTACGTGGTGCTGAAGTCTGGGGTTGAGGTGTCCGCGGAGATCCTGGTCAAGGACCTCATCGCCTTGGTCCGGCGCGACATCGGCGCCGTCGCGGACTTCAAGCACGTCACCGTCGTCGATGCGCTGCCCAAGACGCGCTCCGGAAAGATCCTGCGCAAGACCATGCGTCAAATCGCCGACGGCGAAGACTACGTGGTGCCCTCGACGATCGAGGACGCCGGCGTGATCGACCAGCTGATCGGGACCCTGCGCCCGGGCCGGTCAATCTCGCCTTAGCAGGACGCCGAGTTGGCATTTCGGGGCAGTGTTTCGAGGAAACATTGCCCCGAAATGCCAACTCGGCGGCGTCGAGGTACGGGCGGGCCCGCTAGCGCCCCGGCCGGGCCCAGCGGTATTCGTTCTCCGGCCGGCCCGGTGCGCCATAGCGTGCAGTTCGGGAGACCGTACCGGCGTCGGCGAGGTATTCCAGGTAGCGCCGCGCGGTCACCCGGGACATACCCAGCGCGTCCATTACCTCGCTGGCAGACACCGCACCGGACTGCTGCTGCATAAAATCCTGCACCGCATCCAGGGTGGACACGGCCAAACCCTTGGGCAAGGGCAGGTCGGAGGGGGCACGCAAGCTCGCGAAAGCCTGGTCCACGTCGCTCTGCGACGGGCCCGGGCCGGTCTGTCCCTCGGCGGGGGAGGCCAGCTGCTGCCGGAAGTGGCGGTAGCTGGTGAGCTTGTCCGCGAAGGTGGCAAAGGTGAACGGTTTGATCAGGTACTGGACCACACCTGTGGCGACGGCGCTGCGGACAATGCTCAGTTCCCGCACCGCGGTGATGGCGATGATGTCCGCGAACAGCCCGGCGGCACGCATGCGCCGCGCGATGTCGAGGCCATGCAGGTCCGGCAGGTTCATGTCCAGCAACACCAGCTCCACCGGGGTGCCCGCAGCCGCGAAGTCCGTCATAAGCCGGAGCGCGGACTGTCCGTCCGGGGCCGAGCCGGCCAGTGTGAAGCCCTCCAGCCGGCCGATATATGCGCCGTGGGCGGCTGCCGCGACGGGCTCGTCTTCGACGACGAGTACACGGATTTCGCTCATGGCTTTCCTTCGGTGGTCAGTGGTTCCGGCGTCGCTGCCGCCGGTGCGGCTGGCAGCGTGACGCGGAACAGCGCCCCGGCGGGGCTGGTGATCGTCATGGTACCGCCGAGCCGCAGCACCGCCTGGCGGACCAGGGCCAGGCCAAGGCCGCGCCCGAACGGACCGGGTGTTTTGGTGCTGAAGCCGTGCCGGAAAATGTCTTCCACAGCCTGCGGATCGATTCCGGGCCCACTGTCCTCCACAGTGATTTCAAGGGACCCTGTTGATGCTGCCACAGTGAGCTCCACGAGTTTCGGGGCCGGCGCCTCGGCCGCCGCATCGATGGCGTTGTCCAGCAGATTCCCCAGGATCGCCACGAGGTCCTGCACGGCCAGGCCGGTCGCAGCGGATGATCCCGTCCCCGTCCCTGCTGTGGTGAGGGCCAATTCGACGCCCCGCTCATGGGCCTCGGCGGCCTTGCCCATAATGAGGGCGCCGAGCACGGGCTCATCGATCGAGCTCACCACGTCATCGGTCAGCCGCTGGCTAAGTTCGAGGTCCTGGGTAGCGAATTCCAGGGCTTCGGTGCCGCGCCCCAGCTCCATCAGGGAAACAATCGTATGCAGCCGGTTGGCGTGCTCGTGCGTCTGGGCCCGCAGGGCATCCGAGAGTGTGCGCATGGTTTCCAGCTCGCTGCCGAGGGATTCGATTTCGGTGCGGTCGCGGATGGTGGCCACGGTGCCATAGACGGGCGGGCCGGTGCGTCCCCGGGCAGAAACCGGACCGATGGCCGGCCCCTGGTTCACCACGAGAACCCGCGAGCCGGTCAGGTGGATCTCGTCCAGCGCGGTCCGGCCCGATTCGAACAGCTCCCCGAGGCTCGGGGCCAGCGGGAGCTCAGCGAGCGACGGCGCCTCCTGCCGCCCGCCGTCGGCAGACGTGCCTTTGTCGTCGGACGCCCGGCGGGTGAGGCCAAGCAGTTCCGCGGCCTGGTCGTTGTACATCACGACCTTGCCGTGGGGATCGATCAGGATGACGCCTTCCCGGACCGAGTGGAGGACCGATTCGTAGTACGCGAAGAGCTGGGCGAGCTGCTCCGGTCCCCAGCCGCGGGTGACCTGCCTCAGATACCGCCCCAGCAGCCAGGACGCCACCGATCCGCCAGCGAGGAGGGCCAATCCGATCGCCAGCAGCGCCGGAAGCCTGCCGGAGACGGCGATGTCCACGGTCCGGACGGTCACACCGGCCGCAACCAGCGCCCGGACGGTCCCGTCCGCGTCCTTGACCGGGACGATGGTGCGTACTGACGGTCCCAGGGTTCCGGCAGTGATTTCGGTGAAGATCCGGCCCTCGAGGGCCGGATCGATGGAGCCGATGTAGGGCTTCCCGAGTTCTTCCGCCCGGGGGTGGGTCCACCGGGTGCGGTCCGGTGCCATGATCGTGATGAAATCCGCCTGGGCATCCTCCATGACCTGCAGGGCATACGGCTGCAACAGGGCGGTGGGATTCGCGTCCCCTGCCGCCGCCAGCACCAGGGGGTTGTCAGCCACAGCGGTCGCGACGCCGGCCATCCGCCGGCCCGCCTCGTAATAGGCGTGGTCGCGTGCGTCAACGAAGGTGGCAGTGCCGACGATGGCCGTCAGGGCCAGCATAAAGAGCAAGTGGGCCACAAACAGCCGTCTGGCGATGCTCCAGCGGTGGATCATCAACACCTTCCATGACCAATATGAACGCAACGGTGATGCGCGTCACTGCATCCCCAATGATGGTGGAACACGCAGAACGGACGCGGTGGGCCCACAGCCTGCGCCACACCAACGTCCAGCCTATCCAAGGAGAACACCATGACCTCTCAACGAGGAGAGTCGGCGGCGTTGACCGCGACGCCGGTCAAGAAGCGCAAGAGGCTCGACAAGTCCCATTATCTTTACATGGCGGTAATTGTGGCCGTCGTCCTCGGCGCCCTCATCGGGCTGTTGTTCCCCGAGGTCGGCAAGTCCCTGAAGCCGTTGGGGGACGGGTTCATCAAACTCATCAAGATGATGATTGCGCCGATCATCTTCTGCACGATCGTGCTGGGCATTGGCTCCATCGCCAAGGCCGCCACCGTCGGCAAAGTCGGCGGACTGGCCCTGGGCTACTTTATGGTGATGTCCACCTTTGCGCTCGCCATCGGCCTTGTCGTCGGCAACCTGATCCATCCCGGAGAGGGCCTCAAGCTCGCGCCCTACGATCCCAACAAAAAGGCCGCTACGGACAGCACTGTCGACTTCCTGCTCGGCATCATCCCGTCCGACATTCCCGTGCTGCCGACTCTCTTCGCGGCGATCCTGGTTGGCTTCGCCCTCCAGCGGATGGGTCCGCAGGGCGTCCCGATCCTCAAGGCCATCAGCCACGGCCAGGTCCTGGTCTTCCGCATCCTCATCATGATCATGTGGGTGGCGCCGGTGGGTGCCTTCGGTGCGATTGCCGCCGTTGTCGGTGCCACCGGAGTCCAGGCCATCGTCGGTATGGCTACGTTGATGATCGCCTTCTACCTCACCTGTGCCCTGTTCATTGTCGTCATCCTGGGCGGACTGCTGCAGGTGATCGCCGGCGTCAACATCTTCCGGCTGATGAGGTACCTGGGCCGCGAGTACCTGCTGATCTTCTCCACCTCGTCCTCCGAAGCCGCACTGCCCCGCCTGATCGCCAAAATGGAACACCTCGGGGTGTCCAAGCCTGTCGTTGGCGTCACCGTCCCGACCGGCTACTCCTTCAACCTGGACGGCACGGCCATCTACCTGACGATGGCATCGCTGTTCGTCGCCAACGCCATGGGCACACCACTGGACCTCGGCGCCCAGATTTCCTTGCTGGTCTTTATGATCATCGCCTCCAAGGGCGCTGCCGGCGTCACCGGTGCCGGCCTGGCCACCCTGGCTGCAGGCCTCCAGGCGCATGCGCCGCAACTGCTGGGCGGCGTCGGCATGATCGTGGGCATTGACCGCTTTATGTCCGAGGCCCGCGCCCTGACCAACTTCACCGGCAACGCCGTCGCCACGGTGCTGATCGGCACCTGGGTGAAGGAGATCGACGGCGGACAGCTTGAGCGGGTCCTTTCCGGAACCGAGCCTTTCGACGAGCAGACCATGCTGGCCGGACACGGCGCCCCGCAGGAAGCCGCTGCGTCGGCCCAGCCTGTTCCGGCCAACGCCTGAGCCGTTCCGCAACCCGCCAGTGAGCTGCTGGAACCGCCCGGACGCCGCAAGGTGTCCGGGCGGTTTTTTGCGTCGCGCCGGTAACCTTCGACTTCTACCAGAGGGTTGAGGCTCAAAAGACGGCGGCTGTCAAGGTCCACGGAATACCGTGTCGGTGGCTGTAACCTTGGGTGGAACAGGACCGGCGCTGGAAGTCCAGCGGCAGCATTGTCAAGCACAACAATCACCGTCATCGAAAGTGTGGATAGATACGTGAGCAGCGAACAGGGTTCAGCAACTCTGGAAGGCACCGAACTCGATCTGGAAGACGCCGTTATGGGCCCCACCGGGCGCCCTCAACGCGACTTTCCGGAGCCCGCACCGCTGTCTTCCCACGGTCCTGCACGGGTCATCGCCATGGTGAACCAGAAGGGCGGAGTGGGTAAAACCACCTCCACCATCAACCTTGCTGCGGCGCTCGCGGAGTTCGGCCGCCGGGTGCTGGTGGTGGATTTCGACCCCCAGGGTGCCCTGTCCGCCGGTCTCGGCATCAACCCGCATGAACTGGACCTCACGGTCTACAACGTTTTGATGGACCGCAAGGTGGACATCCGCGACGCTATCCACAAGACCGGCGTCGACAACCTGGACCTGCTCCCGGCCAACATCGACCTCTCCGCCGCGGAAGTGCAGCTCGTTAATGAAGTGGCCCGGGAGCAGGTGCTGGACCGGGCCCTGAAGAAGGTCGAGGACGACTACGACATCGTGCTGATCGACTGCCAGCCGTCACTGGGCCTGCTTACCGTTAACGCGCTGACGGCCGCCCACGGGGTCATCATCCCGCTGATCTGCGAGTTCTTTGCCCTGCGTGCCGTCGCCCTGCTGGTGGAGACCATCGACAAGGTCCAGGACCGGTTGAATCCCAGGCTCCAGGTCGACGGGGTCCTTGCCACCATGTATGACGCCCGCACCCTGCACAGCCGGGAGGTGATCTCCCGCCTGGTGGAGGCTTTTGGCGACAAGGTCTTCGAGACGGTTATCAAGCGGTCCATCAAATTCGCGGACGCTACCGTCGCCGCCGAGCCCATCACCAGCTACGCCGGAAACCACATCGGCGCAGACGCTTACCGCAACCTGGCCAAGGAACTCATCTCGCGCGGCGGCGCACCCTAGCCAGGACCGTGGCGGAAACAGGCGTTCCGGCGGCGGAGCCCGCGCCGGCCGGGAAGAAGCCGGGGTTCGAGGTCCGGCTGGCCAACTTCACCGGCCCCTTCGATCTGCTCCTGGGGCTGATTTCCAAACATCAGCTGGACATTACCGAGGTGGCGCTTTCCACCGTCACCGATGAGTTCATCAAGTACATCAAGCGGCTGCAGAACCTGGGCGAAGAGTGGGCACTTGACGAAGCCAGTGAATTCCTCGTCATCGCCGCCACGCTGCTCGACCTGAAGGCGGCGAGGCTATTACCGGCCGGCGAAGTTGAGGACGAGGAAGACATTGCATTGCTGGAAGCCCGCGATCTGCTGTTCGCCCGGCTCCTGCAGTACAAGGCGTTCAAGCAGGTGGCCGGAATGATGGGCGCCACCCTGGCACTCGAGGCCGGGCGCTATCCGCGGCAGGTCGCGCTGGAGGGGCATTTCGCCGCCCTGCTCCCGGAGCTCCTCTGGCGGCACACCCCGCAGCAGTTTGCCGGCCTTGCGGAGGCCGCGTTCAAGCCGAGGGAAGCCGCACCTTCCGTCGTGGGCCTCGCCCACCTCCACGGCACAGCCGTCAGCGTCAAGGAGCAGGCCGAACTCCTGGGCCGGCGGCTGCAACACGGCACCCCGCTTACCTTCCGGGCCTTGATCGCCGACGCCGAATCAACGCTTGTGGTGGTGGCCCGGTTCCTGGCGTTGCTGGAGCTGTTCCGGGACAAAGCGGTGGCTTTTGAACAGCTGCTCCCGCTGGGGGACCTGACGGTCCGCTGGAGCGCCGACGGCGGGGCCTGGAGCAGCACCAACCTGAGTGACGAATATGAGGAGCAGCCGTGAACCAGACCCGACCGGGACAAGCAGCCGGACAGGCATCCGCCGGGGCAGGCGAAACACCGGCAGAAAAGGACACCGCAGACGGGGCAGGTGCCGACCTCGGCAGCATGCCCGGCGGTGCCCGCGCGGCACTCGAAGCGATCCTGATGGTCATCGACCAGCCTGCGACGGCGGCCGAGCTTGCCGCGGGACTGCACGTGAGCGTCGAGGTCGTCGAGGAACTGCTGGCGGAGCTGCAGCGGGACTACAACGGTTATACTGTAAATGCCCCGGCTGTGGACGACGCCAGTTTCATCGGTTTCACTTCCACCCCCCGGGGTTTTGAATTGCGGAATGTCGCCGGAGGCTGGCGGATCTATTCCCGCGCAGAGTTCGCCGACATTGTGGGCGGGTTTGTGCTGGAAGGACAGACAGCCAGGCTGACGCAGGCGGCGCTCGAAACGCTCGCCGTCATTGCTTACCGCCAGCCTGTTTCCCGGGCGCGGGTCTCTGCAATTCGAGGAGTTAACGTTGACTCTGTTGTGCGCACGCTGACACAGCGGGGGCTGATCGGGGACTCGGGAACCGATCCCGAATCCGGGGCCATCCTCTACCGTACGACGTCGTATTTCCTGGAGCGGATGGGAATCGGCTCGGTGGCGGAACTGCCGCAACTTTCCCCGCATCTTCCGGGGCTGGAAGGCATCGACGAGTTTTACGACGCAGCAAGAATGTAAGCAGGAGCAACTTCCTGCGCACGAGTATCCACCGGGGCAGAGGGTTTTTGCCCCTGCTGGCGGGTGCTGTCGGGAGACAGCGGCCGTTGGTCAACAAACGAAGGACGGGTCATGACACAGGCGGGACGCCAGGGTTCACCACGTAACAGTTCGGGACGCAACAGCGCCGGACAAAATTCCGCGCAGGGCTCCGGCCGCGGCGCGCAGGGCGGAGCCGGCCGCAGCGGCGGGGCCGGCTTCAAGGGCGGCGGAGACCGCCCCTTCAAACGACCAAAGCCCCGCGAAGAGGCCTTCATCGATCCGGACCTGCAAGGTCCCGACGGCACACCCGCGGCGAGCCGCCCGGCAGCTTCCGGAGACTGGAAGTCCAAGCCGCCGTCCGGCAAGGAGGCAGCCCGCAAGGCTGCGGCCCGCAAGCCCGGGTCCGGCAAAGCCCCAGGCAGCCCCGGCGCGTTGAAGCCCAAGCCGCGCACCGGTGCCGCGAAGTTCGCCGGCCCCCGTGCTTTCGGCAGCGAACGCTTCGGCCAGAACCTCGGTCCGGTACGCAAACCGGCCCGCAAGCGCGGCCCCCGCGCCGAGGTTCCCCAGTCCGAGGTGCACGACCAGGACGGCACCCGCCTCCAGAAGGTTATGGCATCGGCCGGCGTCGCCTCACGGCGTGTCTGCGAAGAAATGATCGCCGAAGGCCGGGTGGAGGTCGACGGGCAGGTCGTCACCGAGCTTGGCGTCCGCGTTGACCCGAAGACCGCGGTGATCCACGTCGACGGACTCCGCATCCAGCTGGACGAGAACATGGTCTACATGGTGTTCAACAAGCCCAAGGGCGTTGTCTCCACGATGGAAGATCCGGACGGCCGTCCCTGCGTCAGCGACTTCGTCCGCAACCACCATGGCGAACGGCTCTTCCACGTCGGGCGTCTCGACGTGGCTACCGAGGGCCTGTTGCTGCTGACAAACGACGGCGAACTCGCCAACCGCCTGACACACCCGTCCTACGAAGTCCCCAAGACCTACCTTGTGCAGGTCCGCGGGCCGTTCCCGCAGGGCATCGGCGCCGAGCTTAAAGCCGGCGTCGAACTTGAAGACGGCATCGCGTCGGTTGACTCCTTTAAGCTTGTGGACTCCACCCCGGGCCACGTGCTGATCGAGGTTGTGCTGCACTCGGGCAAAAACCGGATCGTTCGGCGCCTCTTCGACGCCGTCGGTTTCCCGGTGCTCCGGCTGGTCCGCGTCAAGGTTGGCCCGATTGGCTTGGGCGACCAGCGCCAAGGCAGCATCCGCAACCTCGGCAAGCAGGAAGTCGGCCACCTGCTGGCATCCGTAGGGCTCTAGCATGTCCGCCTTTCGCACCCACGGCCGCGGCCACGTCAACGGTCCGGTGGTGGTCGTGGGCACCGGACTCCTGGGCACCAGCATCGGACTGGGGCTGAGGGGCCGCGGCGTCGCCGTTTTCCTCTCCGACCCGTCGCCCACCAACCAGGCCGTCGCCGTCGACATCGGTGCCGGCCTGCCCTTGGCGCGCCTGGCCGGCGCGCAGCCCCAGCTCGTGGTGGTCGCCGCGCCGCCGGATGTCACGGCCGATGTTGTGGAACGGGCCCTCACGGACTACCCCGAAGCGACAGTTGTGGACATCGCCAGCGTGAAGGCCGGAATCCAGTCCGAGCTCCGCGCCCGCGGAGCCGACCTCCGCCGCTATGTGGGCACCCACCCGATGGCGGGCCGGGAAAAGTCCGGTCCCGTCGCTGCCCGCGGCGAGCTTTTTACGTCCATGCCATGGGTCCTGTGCCCCTCGGCGGAGACACAGCCCGACGCGCTGGAGGCAGCGCGTGCGCTGGCATCGGACCTCGGCGCCGTGGTGTCCGAATTCGGGGCCGATGAGCACGACGAGGCGGTTGCCCTGGTCTCGCACGTGCCGCAGGTGGTGTCTTCGCTTGTCGCCAGCCGGCTGCAGGGCACGCCCCTGCACGCGCTGTCCCTCGCCGGCAACGGACTGCGGGACGTGACCCGGATCGCGGCGAGTGATCCGACCCTGTGGGTGCAGATTCTCGGTGCGAACGCGGACAAGGTGGTGGCGATCCTGCACGGCGTCCGTGCGGACCTCAACCGGGTCATCGGCACGCTGGAGGAGCCGACTGCACCCGGCGCCCGGCTCGATCTTGCTCAATTGATCAGCGAAGGCAACGCCGGCCAGTCCCGCATCCCTGGCAAGCATGGCGGACCCCCGCAGGCCTATTCCTGGCTGACGGTCCTCGTCGACGACACCCCCGGACAGATCGCCCGGCTCCTGACGGAGATCGGCGAGATCGGCGTCAACCTTGAGGACCTCCGGCTGGACCACTCTTCGGGACAAAACGTGGGAATGGTGGAAATCTCCGTTCTGCCGAACAAACACGAACTGCTCATCGAAGCCCTCAACGACCGCGGATGGCGGGTACTCCAGTAATGACCCAAGAACTCATCAACACCGAGGAAGTCCTCCGCCCCGGAAAAAGCCTTGTCGTCGCCATCGACGGGCCGTCCGGGTCGGGCAAGTCCAGCGTCAGCAAAGAGGTGGCACACCGACTCCGGCTGGCCTACCTGGACACCGGCGCCATGTACCGTGCGCTGACTTGGTTCTGCCTGGACAACGGCACGGACCTGCACGACGGGGCGGCCGTCGAGGCTGCCGCCAGGGGCCTTCCGCTGGAAATCAGCACGGGCCCGCTGGACGAATACGTCCGGGTCGGCGGTGCCGACGTTACGCTCGCAATCCGCGAGCCGGCGATATCCGCCGCGGTCAGCACCGTCGCGACCACCCTCGGCGCCCGCACCGAGCTGATCCGCCGGCAGCGTGAGCTGATCGAAACCCACCACCGCCGCATGGTGGTCGAAGGCCGGGACATTACTACCGTCGTCGCACCGCATGCCGAAGTGCGGATGCTGCTCACCGCGAGCGAGGAGGCGCGCCTGCGCCGCCGGGGGATCCAGCTCGGCGGCAGCCAGAGCGCCGAACAGCTCGCCGCCCAGGTCACCCGGCGCGATGAGAAGGACTCGACAGTGGTGAACTTCACCCGGGCCGCAGACGGTGTGGTGACGCTGGACTCCTCGGAGCTGGATTTCGCCGAGACCGTCGATGCCGCGCTCAACATTGTCGACAGCGTTATCAACCACCGGGCCCCCCGCCTTGACTGAGCCCGGGCAGCGGCAGCCGGACCGCGCCGGAACAGCGGTACCGGCCCGTTGGACAACGGCCTGGAGCCGGCCCGTGGGTTGGTTCCTGGACCACGTCCTTTACCGGACCTCCGTCAGCGGCCGGTCGAATGTCCCGGCGACGGGCCCGGTGATTTTCGCCGCCAACCACATCAGCTTCCTGGACGGACCGGTAATGTTCGGGGCGGCCCCGCGTGCCATGCACATCCTGGTCAAGCAGGAAATGTTCAGCGGCTTCCTTGGCCGGGTGCTCCTTGCCTCCGGCCAGCTGGCCGTGGACCGCGCGGGCGACCGTGCGGCCCTGGTCGCAGCCAAAGAGGTGCTGGACGCCGGACGGTGCATCGGCATCCTTCCGGAAGGCACCCGGGGGAGCGGAGAAGCGGCAGCCATCAACAAGGGGGTCGCCTGGCTGGCACTGAACTCCGGTGCGACGGTAGTCCCGGTGGCCATCCTCGGCACCAGGACAGGAAGCGAACACCTCGACGCCGTTCCGCGGTTTCGCCGCCGGCTGCACGTGAGCTTCGGCGGAGCGCTCAATGTCAGCCGCAGGCCCGGTGAGACCGGCCGTGTTTCAATGGACAGGGCCGGAACCGAGATCCGCGCCGCGCTGGCGCGCCACGTCCAGGACACGATCCAAAGAACCGGGCAGCCCTTGCCCGACGCGGACTCCCCGCAAGAATTCCATAAAGCAGTAGCCGGGACGCCGGCAGATCACCCCATAAGGAAAGTGCAATGAGCGATACGACTCAAACATCCGGCCAATTTGGCGCCGGCGAAGACGAATACACGCCCACCGGCACGGACCAGGTGGCCGAACACCTTGCCGCCCTGGACGACGACGAAGCAGAGCTGCGTGCGGCCTCACTCCGGGCCGGCCTGGACGATTACGAGCTGGACGAAGACGACGCCGCCCTGCTGAGCGGCGAGTTCGACGACGAGGACTTCGACGGCCCGGTCAAGCTTGATCCGGTCCTGGCCATCATCGGCCGGCCCAACGTGGGCAAGTCCACGTTGGTGAACCGTATCCTCGGCCGGCGCGAAGCCGTGGTGGAAGACACCCCCGGCGTTACACGCGACCGGGTGATGTACTCGGCGACCTGGAACGGCCGGAACTTCACTGTTGTCGACACCGGCGGCTGGGAGCACGACGCCCGCGGCATCCACGCCCGCGTCGCCGAGCAGGCCGAGATGGCCGTGGAACTCGCCGACGCGGTCCTGTTCGTCGTCGACTCCGCCGTTGGTGCCACCGCTACGGACGAGGCAGTCGTGAAAATGCTGCGCAAGTCCAAGAAGCCGGTCATTATGGTGGCCAACAAGGTGGACGACTTCGCCCAGGAAGCCGACTCGGCGACCCTGTGGGGCCTGGGCTTCGGTGAGCCGTATCCGGTCTCTGCCCTTCATGGCCGCGGTGTTGCCGACCTTCTTGACCATGTGATGGACACTCTTCCGGAGTTTTCCACCATCGAAGGCCTGGAGCGCTCCGGCGGTCCGCGCCGCATCGCCCTGATTGGCCGGCCCAACGTGGGCAAGTCCTCGCTGTTGAACAAGCTGGCCGGTTCCGAGCGCGTTGTGGTGGACAACACCGCAGGCACCACCCGGGACCCGGTCGATGAGTTCATTGAACTTGGCGACCGCACCTGGCGCTTTGTGGATACCGCCGGTATCCGCCGCCGCCAGCACATGGCACAGGGCGCCGACTTCTATGCCTCGCTGCGGACCCAGAGCGCCCTCGAAAAAGCGGAGGTCGCCGTGGTGCTCCTCGCCGTCGACGAAGTGCTCAGCGAGCAGGATGTCCGCATCCTGCAGCTGGCCATCGAGTCCGGCCGGGCCCTGGTCCTCGCATTCAACAAGTGGGACCTGCTCGACGACGAACGCCGCACCTACCTTGAGCGTGAAATCGAACAGGACCTGGCGCACGTCGCGTGGGCTCCCCGGGTCAACATCTCTGCGAAGACCGGCTGGCACAAGGACAGGCTCGTTCCTGCCCTGGACACCGCGCTGGAAAGCTGGGACAAGCGCATCGCGACCGGCCGGCTCAACGCTTTCCTGGGCGAACTGGTGGCCGCACACCCGCACCCGGTCCGCGGCGGCAAGCAGCCCCGGATCCTGTTCGGCACCCAGGCTTCCAGCCGTCCGCCGAAGTTCGTGCTCTTTACCACCGGATTCCTGGACCCGGGCTACCGCCGCTTTATCACCCGCCGGCTGCGCGAAACGTTCGGGTTCGAGGGCACACCGATCGAGGTCAACATGCGGGTGCGTGAAAAGCGCGGCAAGAAGCGTTAATTGGGACACAGCCGGCCCGTGACATCCTCAAAGTGTCACGGGCACCCTCCGGAATCGTGTAAGCTTTTGGAGGTGGTTCGGCCGGACTGCTCAGATGACATCGCACAGATGACGTCGAGAGCGGAGAACGGCGGAATCAGCGGGCTGTAGCGCAGCTTGGTAGCGCACTTGACTGGGGGTCAAGGGGTCGCAGGTTCAAATCCTGTCAGCCCGACCAACAGAAAGTACCCCGCCGTTCCTGAGGCTTAAGGAACGGCGGGGTTTTCTGTTCCCGCGGGGCTTTTGGGCGGCGGTGCCGGCAGCGGCGCCGCCGCCGGCGGGGCTACTTCAGGAAACGCGACGTCCGGCGGTCAGCCAGGACCGTTCCGTGCGTCTGGCATCCGGGACAGTACTGCAGGGAAGTGTCAGCAAAGGACACTTCACGGACGGTATCCCCGCACACAGGGCACGCTTCCCCGGTCCGGCCATGGACCCGCAGGTGGCTCCGTTTGGTGTCCTTGAGTTCGTTCGGCGCTTTGCCGCGCGCTTCCCGCAGCGCTGAGCCAAGAACGCCGTGGATGGCGTCGTAGAGACGCTGGACCGCGTCCCGGTCCAGCGACCTGGCAAGGGCGAAGGGCGACGTCCGGGCCGCATGCAGAATCTCGTCGCTGTAGGCGTTTCCGATGCCGGCAATGATGCCCTGGCTGCGCAGGACACCCTTGATCTGCTGGGAACTGGAGCTGAGGATGCCCGCCAGGGAATCAACGTCGAAGCCGGGACTGAACGGATCCGGTCCCAGCGCGGCGATCCCTGGAACCTCGTGCGGGTCCCGGACCACGTAGACCGCCAGGGACTTTTTGCTGCCGGCCTCGGTCAAGTCCAGGGCCAGCGGGCCGGTGCCGCCGGAAAAGGACAGCCGCGCCGCAATGTACCCCTTTCCCATTTTCAGCGGGGCGTCGGTGGGGGCATCGGTGAAGCGGACCCAGCCGGCGCGTGCCAGGTGAAAAACGAAGAACAGCCCCTCGGCCTCCAGGCTGATGAACTTTCCGAAGCGGCCGACCCCCGTCACGGTTCGGCCAGCCAGCCCGGAAACAGGGGGATCTGCGGTTTTGAGCACCGCGAAGGAGACGATCTGGATCTTCGAGACAGCCGCGCCGAGCAGTCGCCCGGCCAGGAAGTCCGCCAGGGCAGCCACTTCAGGAAGTTCGGGCATTTGCTAGCCGATTCCGGCGTGTTCCGTCATTGCCCCATCATGGCAGAGACCTGCCGGTCCCGGCCGGATATGCCTATACTTTCAGCGGCGGGCTGTTCACGTGACCGCCGCCGCCATTGGTGATTGACCCGATGAAAGGCCCATCATGAGCAACATTCCCGAAGAGCTGTCCTACACGGCGGAGCACGAGTGGGTTTCCGCCCCGAACGCCGACGGTGTTGTGCGCGTCGGCATCACTGATTTTGCCCAGGACGCCCTGGGGGACGTTGTTTATGCCCAGATGCCGGAGGCCGGCGCCACGGTCAAGGCTAACGAGGTCGTCGGTGAGGTTGAGTCCACCAAAAGCGTGAGCGACATCTACGCCCCGGTTTCCGGGGAAGTAGTGTCCCGCAACGAGGCCCTGGACAGCGATTCCGCCCTGATCAATTCGGATCCGTACGGTGAGGGCTGGCTGCTGGAAATCAAGCTTGCGGACGCCGACGCGATCGAGTCGCTGCTCAGTGCATCGGAGTACGAACAGCAGGTAGGCTAAAGCCAAGGCCATTCGGGCCGGGCCGTTCGAAGAGTTGCTGGGAAGCCAGTGCCTGAACGGCCCGCCGGGGGCCGAATCCCGGGCTTGCAGGGCCTGTCCGGACGGCATGCGTTGTTTGCAGGGGGGACACCTGCAACGAATGGAGGAATCAATGTTTGGGAACGAACGCAACACCACCGGTGACGGCAGCGGCACGGGTGCACTGAAGGCGTCGGATACCACGTCGATCAACCTCACGCCGGTCCACGATGAACCGAGCGTCGCCCCGAAGCTCTCGGTCGAGGAACGGACCGCCGCTGACGCGCTGCCGTACGGCTCGGCCCTGCTGGTGGCGCACAGCGGTCCCAATACCGGCGCCCGTTTCCTGCTCGATTCCGATGTCACGACGGCGGGCCGGCACCCGGACGCCGACATCTTCCTCGATGACGTCACAGTCTCCCGCCGGCATGTGGAGTTCCGCCGGACGGCGCGCAGCTTCGAGGTCGTTGATACCGGGAGCCTGAACGGCACGTACGTGAACCACGACCGAGTCGACAGCGTCGAACTGAAGTCCGGCAACGAAGTGCAGATCGGGAAGTTCCGACTCACCTTCTACCTGAGTCCTGCCCGCGCAGCAGGCAACGTCTGATTTCGGGGTAGTTGCCTGTGGCCATGGCACAACCGGAACGGCGCGGACCCCAGGTTCTGAACATCGGGGAAGTCCTGGCTCAGTTGAGCGACGACTTTCCGAGCATGACCGCGTCAAAAATACGCTTCCTTGAGGAAAAGGGGCTGATCAACCCCCAGCGCACCCCGGCCGGTTACCGGCAGTACGCCGACAGCGATGTCGAAAGGCTGCGCTTTGTGCTGGCCCTGCAACGGGACCAGTACCTGCCGTTGAAGGTCATCAAGGATTACCTGGATGCGATCGACCGCGGCGAACGGCCAGACAATCTGCCGCCAGGGGTGACCGTCTCGCCCCGGATTGTCTCCGAGGAGCTCGCTTCTGAACTGCACAACCGGGTCCGGCGGCTCAGTGCGGAGCAGCTCCGGGCCGAGTCCGGTGCCAGTGTTCCGCTGCTTGAATCGCTCCTGAGCTTTGGCCTGATCGGCCACGTCGACGGCAACTTCGATGAGCACGCCCTCCAGGTGGCACGCGCCTGCGTCCAGCTCGAGGGACACGGCCTGGAACCGCGGCACCTGCGCCCATTCCAGGCCGCCGCCGAACGCGAGTTCGGGCTGGTGGAGCGTGCGGTGTCCACTTTGACCTCCCGCAAGGATGCAGCCTCCCAAGCCCGCGCCGCCGAGGCCGCCCGCGAGATCAGCGAATTGTGTCTGACGCTGCACCGGGCCCTGGTCCAGGATCGCATTTCGAGAATGGACAGCTGATGATTGAGGTCGAAATTGTCGGCGTGCGGATTGAGCTTCCTTCCAACCAGCCCCTCGTCCTGCTGCGTGAGATCCACGGGGAGCGGCATGTGCCGATCTGGATCGGCACCCCTGAGGCCAGCGCCATCGCCCTGGCCCAGCAGGGGGTTGTGCCGCCGCGGCCCATGACACATGACCTGCTGATCGACGTCGTCGAATCCCTCGGCCACACGATCGTCAGTGTGAACATTGTGGCCGTGGAAGACAACATCTTCTACGGGCAGCTCCAGTTCGAAAACGGGACCACCGTCAGCTCCCGCGCCTCCGATGCCCTGGCATTGGCCCTCCGGGCCAAGTGCCGGATCTGGTGCGCCGACGCCGTGATGGAAGAGGCCGGTGTCCGGATTGCCGAACACGACGAGGGTGAGGACACCCAGGCGGGTCCAGCCGTCGACGAAGAGGGTGAGTTGCGCCGGTTCCGGGAGTTCCTGGACGACGTGGAACCCGAAGATTTTGCGGGCTAATGTCACGCTAAGGTTAAAGTTGAGGATGAAAGTTTCGACACGCCCCCGGAATACCCCGAACGTCTTTGACCTTGGGCCGCGGCAGGCCTAACGTCGGAGTAGAAGTTCCCGTTGCACGCAGGCAGCCACTGGGCTCACACTGGGAGGTGCGGCCCCGGCAGAAACACGCGGATGGATTCTGTTCATCGGTGTGTTGTTCAGGTAGGAATAACCGGTTGTTGCTGCATTTTCCGCAGGGGAGCCATAACAAGGAGGATCCACGTGAGTCCGAAAGGCGAAGCAGGCGAGCTCAAGCAGCCCCCGGCAGCTGGTGCGGCCATGCCCGCCAGCGGTGCCCAGGGCCTGCTGTTCACCGAGGATCTTCCAGTGCTGGATGAGGATGCGGGCTATCGGGGCCCGACGGCCTGCAAGGCAGCCGGCATCACCTACCGTCAACTGGACTACTGGGCGCGTACCGGGCTGGTGGAGCCTGCCGTCCGCGGTGCCGCCGGTTCGGGTTCCCAGCGCCTATACGGTTTCCGGGACATCCTGGTCCTCAAAGTCGTCAAGCGCCTCCTGGACACCGGCGTGTCCCTCCAGCAGATTCGCTCGGCCGTCGAGCATCTCCGGGAGCGCGGCGTCGAGGACCTCGCCCAGATCACCCTCATGAGCGATGGTGCCAGCGTGTACGAGTGCACCTCGGCAGACGAAGTCATTGACCTGGTCCAGGGCGGACAAGGCGTTTTCGGGATCGCCGTCGGCCGGGTCTGGCGCGAAGTTGAGGGCAGCCTCGCGGCTCTTCCCAGTGAACACGTCAGTGATCTCTCGTTCCCCGACGACGAACTCAGCAAGCGTCGGGCCACCCGCAAGATCAGTTAGGTTCCGCTAGCACAACAAAGGCCGCCTTCCGCAGGGAAGGCGGCCTTTGCCGTGGTGGGTGTATCTGTTCGGAGGCCTGCGTCCGCCCGGGCCCGCTCTGCTCAGCGCTGACGGCGGTCCCGGACCCCGGCGTTTTGCCGGCCGTCAGCGGTTAACAGGTTCGCCAGCAGGGCATCAAAGAGTGCGGCTGCGTTTTTCGCCGAGTCCCCGGGCCAGTGGTGGATGGAGTGGGCAGCACCCTGGATCTGCTGCCAGTTGGCCTGTTCCGGAATATGCGGTGAGAGCAGCAGCGGGCCGAACATGGAGTCCATCTCGGCGAGCCGGAATGTGTGTTCGGCGGAACCGGTCCGCACCCGGTTGGCCACAATGCCTGCGGGGGAGAGGTTTGGGGCGAACTCCTGGCGGAACAGCTGGATTGCACGCATGGTGCGCTCCGTGCCTGCGACCGAGAACAGCCCGGGCTCGGCGACGAGCGTGACTTTGTCGCTGGCGGACCATGCCATCCGTGTGAGGCCGTTCAGCGAGGGCGGGCAGTCTACAAGTACCAGTTCGTACTTCTGCGCTCCGGAAAGCACGGCGGAGAGCCGGCGAAGGTCGCGTCGACCCAAATCGGGTCGGTCGTAGATACCGGTGTAAGCGGAACCGACGGCCACATCCAGAATCGGTAATGCCGGGCCGGCGGGAGCGCCACCGGCGGCGGCAGCGCGTTCCACCCAGCCGCTGGGGACCACGTTCTCTGCCAGACGGGCCCGCCGGGGGGACTTGAGCATCCGGCCGATGTCCAGCCGTTCCCCTGGCTGGACGCCGAGCGCCGTGCTCGCATCGGCGTGCGGGTCAAGGTCGACGACGAGGGTGGGGATGCCGGCGGCCAATGCCGCGGACGCCAGTCCAGTGGTCACCGATGTTTTGCCGACGCCGCCTTTGAGGCTGCTGATGCTGACTACTTGCACTTGAAAAACCAATACCTAACGCCGGTTGCCGGGTCGGGGTCCTGCCGGCTCCCGCGTTCTCCGGAGCCGGGGCGAACATACGCCACCCACTCCTTCATCATATGTTGCCCGCTGCCCGAATCCTGCGTCATCGGATGCCGGGGCGGCAGATCATGGCGAAGCTGAATCGGCGGCCCGCGCCTGACCCCGCCTGATCTGCCTGCCAACCAGGCCTGCCAAAACCGGCATACGTGACGCGCATCGCTGTGACGGTCGCCACAAAGATTTGTGTTTATCCGGCCACGTCTTGGACACTGTGAGCAATTACCGGTAAACCCGCGATGATGCAGGAGAAGTATGTTTTCGAAGATTCTTGTGGCCAACCGCGGCGAAATCGCGATCCGGGCCTTCCGCGCCAGCTACGAGCTGGGCGCCAAGACCGTTGCCGTCTTCCCCCATGAGGACCGCAACTCCATCCACCGACAGAAAGCCGACGAGGCGTATCTGATCGGTGAAGAGGGCCACCCCGTCCGGGCCTACCTCGACGTCGACGAGGTGGTACGGGTGGCGAAGGAATCCGGGGCGGACGCCATCTACCCCGGCTACGGATTCCTCTCCGAGAATCCGCGGTTGGCCCGGGCCGCCGCGCAAGCCGGTATCACCTTTGTGGGTCCACCGGCGGACGTATTGGAACTTGCCGGCAACAAGGTCGCCGCCCTCGAAGCCGCCCGCAAGGCCGGGGTGCCGGTGCTGAAATCCAGCCAGCCCTCCAAAGACCTTGACGAACTCATCGCAGCCGCCGACGTGATCGGCTTCCCCATTTTCGCCAAGGCCGTCGCCGGCGGCGGCGGCCGCGGCATGCGCCGCGTCGACACCCGCGATGCCCTTCCCGAAGCACTGCAGGCCGCCATGCGCGAAGCCGACGCGGCCTTCGGCGACCCAACCATGTTCCTGGAGCAGGCCGTCCTGCGTCCCCGCCACATCGAGGTCCAGATCCTGGCCGATGCGGAGGGCAATGTGATGCACCTCTTCGAACGTGACTGCTCCATCCAGCGCCGCCACCAGAAGGTCATCGAGATCGCCCCGGCGCCTAACCTCGACGAAGGCATCCGGCAGGCGCTCTACCGCGACGCCGTGAAGTTCGCCAAGGCGCTGAATTACGTCAACGCCGGCACCGTGGAATTCCTTATCGACACTGTGGGGGAGCGGGCAGGCCAGCACGTCTTTATCGAAATGAACCCACGGATCCAGGTCGAGCACACCGTCACCGAGGAAGTTACCGACGTCGACCTCGTCCAGGCGCAGCTGCGCATCGCCGCCGGTGAGACGCTCGCGGACCTGGGTTTGTCGCAGGAGACCGTCCACCTCAAGGGTGCCGCACTGCAATGCCGCATCACCACCGAGGACCCGGCCAATGGTTTCCGTCCCGACGTCGGCAAGATCACCGGCTACCGTTCGGCCGGCGGCGCCGGCGTTCGGCTCGACGGCGGCACCGTCTATTCCGGCGCGGAGATCAGCCCGCACTTTGACTCGATGCTGGTGAAACTGACCTGCCGCGGGCGGGAGTATCCGGCAGCGGTGGCCAGGGCACGCCGTGCCCTCGCCGAGTTCCGCATCCGCGGCGTCTCCACCAACATCTCTTTCCTGCAGGCCGTCCTGGACGACCCCGACTTCATCGCCGGCAACGTGGCCACGTCCTTTATTGACGAACGGCCCGAGCTGCTCAAGGCCCGCGTCTCAGCGGACCGCGGCACGAAGCTGCTGACCTGGCTCGCCGAAGTTACGGTGAACAAGCCCAACGGCGAACTCACGGTCCACAGCGATCCGGCCGCCAAGCTTCCTGCCCTCACCGATGCCGCACCCCGGGAAGGTTCCCGGCAGCGGCTGCTGCAGCTGGGGCCTGAAGGGTTCGCCAAAGCCCTGCGCGAACAGGATGCAGTAGCCGTCACTGACACCACGTTCCGCGACGCGCACCAGTCCCTGCTCGCCACCCGCGTACGCACCCGCGACCTGGTGGCGGCCGGACCGGCGGTGTCCAGCCTCCTTCCCGAGCTGCTCTCGGTCGAGGCTTGGGGCGGTGCCACCTACGATGTCGCCTTGAGGTTCCTCGGTGAGGATCCCTGGGACCGGCTGGCAGCGCTGCGCAAAGCGTTGCCGAACGTCTGCCTGCAGATGCTCCTTCGCGGCCGCAACACGGTCGGCTACACCCCGTACCCGGAGGAGGTCACTGTGGCTTTTGTCAACGAGGCCGCCGCCACCGGCATCGACATCTTCCGGATCTTCGACGCGCTCAACGACGTGAACCAGATGGCCCCGGCCATCCGTGCCGTCCGCGAGACCGGCACTGCCGTCGCGGAGGTGGCGCTGTGCTACACCGCTGACATGCTGGACCCGGACGAGACGCTCTACACGCTTGACTACTACCTGGAGCTGGCGCAGCGGATCGTCGACGCCGGCGCGCATATCCTGGCGATCAAGGACATGGCCGGGCTGCTGCGCCCGGCGGCCGCTGCCCGCCTCGTGACGGCCTTGCGGGAGAAGTTTGACCTCCCGGTCCACCTGCACACCCACGACACCGCGGGCGGCCAGCTGGCCACGCTGCTGGCCGCGGTGGACGCCGGAGTGGACGCCGTCGACGTCGCTTCCGCCTCGCTGGCCGGCACCACCAGCCAGCCCTCCGCCTCCGCACTGGTCGCCGCGCTGGCCCACACGCCGCGCGATACCGGCTTGAGCCTGGCCAACGTGTGTGCCCTTGAACCGTACTGGGAGGCCGTCCGCCGTGTCTACGCCCCGTTTGAGTCCGGGCTTCCGGGCCCCACGGGCCGGGTCTACCGGCATGAAATCCCCGGTGGCCAGCTCTCCAACCTGCGCCAGCAGGCGATTGCGCTAGGACTCGGTGAACGGTTCGAGGCGATCGAGGACATGTACACCGCCGCGGACCGGATCCTTGGCCGGCTGGTGAAAGTCACCCCGTCCTCCAAGGTCGTCGGAGACCTCGCGCTGCACCTGGTGGGGCTCAATGCCGACCCGGCCGACTTCAACGAGAACCCGCAAAATTATGACGTCCCGGATTCAGTGATCGGCTTCCTGTCCGGTGAGCTCGGCGATCCTCCCGGCGGCTGGCCGGAACCGTTCCGCACCAAGGCCTTGCAGGGCCGCACCCTCAAGGTCCGCGACGTCGAGCTCAGCGCCGAGGACAGCGAAGCACTCAAGGGTGATTCCAGGACCGTGCAGCAGACCCTCAACCGGCTGCTCTTTGCCGGGCCCTCCAAGGACTACCAGAAGAGCGTGGAGACCTACGGCAACCTCTCGGTGCTCGACACCCGCGACTACCTGTTCGGGCTGCAGCGCGGCGCCGAGCACGAAATCGAGCTGGAGAAGGGTGTGCGCTTGATCGCCTCGCTCGAAGCGGTCTCCGAACCTGACGAGAAGGGCATGCGCACCGTGATGTGCACGCTCAACGGCCAGTCGCGCCCTGTGGTGGTCCGTGACCGTTCCGTCGTCAGCAACGTCAAGGCCGCTGAACGCGCCGACACGTCCCAACCGGGACAGGTGGCCGCACCGTTCGCCGGCGCCGTCACGCTGACAGTCAAGGCCGGCGAGGCCGTCCTGGCCGGTGACACTGTCGCCACGATCGAGGCCATGAAGATGGAAGCATCCATCACGACGCCGGTCGCCGGCACTGTCTCGCGCCTTGCCGTCGGGGCGGTTGAACAGGTCCAGGGCGGGGACTTGCTGCTCGTCGTCGAGTAGCGATAGCGAACAGCTCCAAGCCGAACGTGCAAAGGGACCCTCCGCCGAAGTGGAGGGTCCCTTTGCCGTGGTGGCTAGACCTGGCTGGGACGGGGTGTGCCGTACATTTCTTCGATGACTTTCTCGTAGTCCTTCATCACCTGGGCGCGCTTGACCTTCATCGACGGAGTCAGGTGCCCGGAAGCCTCAGTGAAGTCCGCGGCGACAATCCGAAATGACTTGATCGCCTCGGCCTTGGAGACCGACTGGTTGGCACCGTTGATGAGGTCCTGGACGGCGGCTTTGACCGCCGGGTTGTCGGTCGCTTCGGCGAGGGTGGTGCCGGCAGGCAGTCCGTGGCGGTGCAGCCAGCCGGGAAGCGCCTCTTCGTCGAGGGTTACCAGTGCGCCGATAAAGGGGCGGTTGTCACCGACTACAAGTACTTGGGAGACGAGGGCGTCGGCACGGATCTGGTCCTCCAGCAGCGCGGGCACAACGTTTTTGCCACTGGCCGTGACGATAATTTCCTTTTTGCGTCCGGTGATGGTCAGGAAGCCCTGCTCATCGAGCTGTCCGATGTCACCGGTTCGGAACCAGCCGTCCGTAAACGACTCCGCAGTCAGGTCCGCGCGCTTGAAGTAGCCGCTCATAACGCAGACGCCCTTGGCGAGGATCTCGCCGTCGTCGGCAATTTTCACGGCATTCCCGGGAATCGGGGCGCCGACCGTGCCGATCTTGATCAGGTTCGGAGTGTTGACCGTCACCGGGGCCGTGGTCTCGGTCAGCCCGTAGCCCTCCAGGATCTGCATGCCGATGCCCTGGAAGAAGTGCCCCAGCCGTTCGCCCAGCGGTCCGCCGCCGGAGACGGCGTGCGCCACCTCGCCGCCCATGGCCGCGCGGAGCTTGCCGTAAACGAGTTTGTCGAAGACGGCGTGCTTGACCCTGAGGCCCAGCCCGATCCTGCCGACCTGGCGGGCGCGGGAGAATTCGATGGCGGTGTCCGCTGCGCGGTGGAAGATGGCGCCCTTGCCGCCGTCCTCTGCCTTGGTCAGTGCCGAGTTGTAGACCTTCTCAAAGACCCGCGGCACCGCGAGGATGAAGGTTGGCTTGTAGCTCTGCAGGTCCGGCAAGAGGTTTTTGATGTCGGGGGTGTGCGCCACCGTGACGCCGGCGGCCACGGCGAGCACCGAGATGAAACGAGCAAACACGTGGGCGAGGGGCAGGAACATAATTGTCCTTGCCTGTTCGTGGACGATCGTGTTCAACGAGGTCGCCAGCGCGTTTTCGGAGAGTTCGACGAAGTTGCCGTGGGTCAGCTCGCAGCCCTTGGGCCGCCCGGTGGTGCCCGAGGTGTAAATGATGGTGGCGAGGTCCTTGAGGGAAGCGAGGCTGCGCCGCGCCTCCAGGTCCTCGTCGCTGATCGCGGCGCCTGCCGCGCGGACCTCATCGAGGCCCTTTCCCGCAAGCTGCCAAACATGTGCCAGCGCCGTAAGGTTCTCGGACGTGGCGGCCTGCCGGATGATGTTTTCGTGGTGGTCGGACTCGCCGAACGCTGCGACGGCGCCGGAATCTCCGAGGTTCCACGCAACCTGGGAGGGCGAGGAGGTCTCGTAGATCGGGACGGAGACGGCGCCCGCGAACCAAATGGCGAAGTCAATCAAGGACCATTCGTAGCGGGTGCGCGACATAATGCCAACCCTGTCGCCGGCCCCGACGCCGCTGGCCATCAGTCCCTTGGCGAGCAGCGAAACATCGGCGAGGAAGTCGGTGGCCCGGACGTCCTGCCACGCTCCGGCCGCGTCAAGGCGGGAGAAGAGGGCCGGGTCGGAAGCCTTCGCCGCCTGGCGCAGGACCAGGTCCGTGGCGTTCATTTCCGGCGGGACGTTGACTAGGGGCGGGACACTGAATTCTCGCACGGTAGCTCCTTTGATTTCCATGGACCCGTGAGGGGTACTTCCAAGACTAGTATGTGGCCCTCGGCGTGTGCTTTTCACCACACCTACTGGCGGGTAACTTTACGGTTTGGCGGCTCCGTTGCCAAGCCGCGCGGGACGGCGCCCGGGTGCCGGGGCGAATAGGATAGGGAATCATGCACACACCAACACCGGGGCAACAGCCCGGCCCGTACCGCAGGACGGCCGCCTGGCGGCGCAGGACACTGCCTGGTGTCGCCGCCGCACCGGCCGCGCAGGGGTTCCGTGAGCACTTGCGGCTGGGTCGCAAGGGCCTCGCCATCGGCGTGGACATCGGCGGGACCAAAGTGGCCGCGGGCGTGGTGGACGCGGAGGGCCGGATCCTGGCCCGGGCCAAGCGGTCCACCCCCGGCGATGACCCCCGCGCTGTTGAACAGGTGATTGTGGAGCTGGTCGAGGAACTGGGCGCGGGCCACCGGGTCTGGTCGGTAGGAATCGGAGCGGCCGGCTGGATGGACCTCGACGGCGGCACCGTGCTGTTCAGCCCCCACCTTGCCTGGCGCAACGAACCGCTTCGGGACAATTTGCAGCGGCTGCTCCGACGGCCCGTACTGCTGACCAACGACGCCGATGCCGCAGCCTGGGCAGAGTGGCGGTTCGGCGCCGGGCAGGGCCAGGACCGCCTGGTGTGCATCACGCTGGGCACCGGAATCGGCGGTGCCATGGTGATGGACGGCCGGATCGAACGCGGGCGCTTCGGGGTGGCCGGGGAATTCGGCCACCAGATCATCATGCCCGGCGGGCACCGCTGCGAATGCGGCAACCGCGGTTGCTGGGAACAATACGCTTCCGGCAACGCGCTCGGCCGGGAAGCCAGGGAACTGGCCGCCGCCAACTCCCCGGTGGCGCAGGAGCTGCTCAAAGCAGTGGACGGCCGCGTTGAACTCATCACCGGGGTGATTGTCACCGAACTTGCCAAGGCCGGGGATGCGACGTCCCGGGAGTTGCTCGAGGACGTCGGGGAGTGGCTCGGACTAGGACTTGCCAACCTGGCGGCTGCACTGGACCCGGGAAAGTTTGTGATCGGCGGCGGGCTTTGCGATGCCGGAGAATTGCTTGTCGGCCCGGCACGGAAGGCTTTCGCCCGGAACCTCACCGGCCGCGGCTTCCGCCCGGCGGCGGACATCGCGTTGGCCGCCCTTGGCCCGGATGCCGGCCTGATTGGTGCTGCCGACCTGTCCCGGGTCAGCAGCCGTATGCACAGCTAGATGCGTGCGCCGTCGTCGTGTTCATCCTTTTCGCCCGGCAGCTTCATGATCAGGAAAACCACCGACGCCGCAAACGCGGCCACCATTGCGAGGATGGCGAGCAGCGGGGCTGAGCGCCAAAACATCGCGGACATCACAAGCGCTACCGGCCCACCGACCGCTCCCAGCCACGCCAGGACCGTCATCGGATCGGCTCCGGCAAGGCTTGGCGGTTCTTCCGGCACGAACTCATCCGGCATCATCGGGTCGTCCGCGGCCCCGGCATAGTCCCGGGGGCCCCCGGCGTCCTGCGGCCGGCCAGCGGCGGCCCGCCCCTCAAGCCGTCCCCGCGCCTGCCGCTCCTCGGCGGAAAGTTCAACCGGCACCACCGCCGAGAGCCCCAGTGGGTCGAAATCGCTGAAAGGCCGGGGGGTCGCGTCGCTGGCTGCGCCGGTGGGCGTATCGGATGGTTCCGCGCTGCCCGGACCTTCCCGGGCCTCCGGACTCCCGGAGACTTCCGCAGGGTCCGGGGATTCCAGCCGCGCGACGAGGTCCAACCAGACGGCGTTGTCCTGGTTGGCGCTGGAATCCGGAGAGCCGGAGTCCGGTCTAGTCATCTGCGGTGTCCTTTTGGCGGGTAGGGACAGGGTCCGGGACGCCTCCCGCAGCCAGCGACCGGACAAATTCGGCCGAGCCGCGGAAGATCTCGGGGGCATCGTTGTCCATCGTAGCCACGTGGTAGCTGTTTTGGAGCCGGATGACCTCCAACGGGGCGTGCGTGAGGCCGCGACGAAGAGCCACCATACTCGATTCGGAAACCACATGGTCAACCGCTGAACGGTACACCCGCACCGGGGCGGTGATCCGGGGGAGGAGCCTGACGGTGTCCTTGAACATCTTGTTCAACTCGTGTGCGGCGGCGACCGGTGTCCGGGAGTAGGCACCTTCATCGATGTCTTCCTTGCGGATGTCGTTGGCAATCGCCGGCGTACTCTTCAGGACAAACTTCAGGATGCCCGCCAGCGGCGCCCGGGGATCGTCGATGACAAGGCCCGGGTTGACCAGGATGGCCCCGGCAACGGGCCGCGTCGCGGCAATGCGCAGCGCCAGCGCCCCGCCCATGGACAGCCCGGCGACGACCACCAGATCACATTCACCGGCCAGCTCAAGGTAGGCGGCGTCGAGAGCGGCGTGCCAGTCCTGCCAGCGTGTCCTGGCCAGCTCTTGCCAACTGGTGCCGTGCCCGGGCAACAGCGGCATCCGCACGGCGTAGCCGGCGCCGGCCAGGGAGCTGGCCCATTCCCGGACACCGTGCGGGCTGCCGGTGAAACCATGCGAGACCACAATGCCGGTGCGGGTGCCGGTCCCGGTGAACGGGCTGCTGAACGGCGCGTGGTCCAAGGGGATGCTCATGGGGTCTCCGGAGATGTGCTGGCGGGCGGGGCAGGCGACGGCGCTGACTGCGGCGCGGCGTCTGCATGGCGCAGGAAAAACTGAACGGACTGCTCGAAAATCAGGGGGGCATCGACGTCGAGCGTGGCGACGTGGCCGCTGTCGGGCAGGCGGACCAGATTCAGCTCGCGGGAGCCAAGACGCTTCCGCAGCAGTTGCACCGAGGTGGGCGGAACCACAGCATCGGTATCGGATTTGAAGACGACGGCCGGGGCGCTGACTGCGGACAGTTCGCGCGCCGTTGTCCTAAAAAGCCTGCTCAGCTGGTGGACGGCTGCCAGTGGGGTAAGGGAGTAGTCGCCGTCCTCGGTAGCTGGCGCGGTGGGATTCGCTTCCTGGACCGGGACGGTGGTGCGCTGGAAGTGCTTCAGCAGGCCGATGTAGCGCACCCTGCGGTCATAGAAGCCCAAACCGGGGTTCACGACGGCGACCCCGGCCACGGGGTGGCGCGCCGCCGTCCGCAGCGCGATGGTGCCGCCCATGGACAGTCCGGCAACGAAGCAGTGCCGGGTTCCGGCGTCGAGTTCCAGATAGGCGTCCTCAAAAGCCCCATACCAGTCCCGCCAGTCGCGGGTGGCCAAATCGCGCCAGTCCGTGCCATGTCCGGGCAGCAGCGGTACAGAGACAGCAAAGCCCTGTCGGGCCAGGTGCCGGGCCCAGGGAAGGACGCTCAGCGGACTCCCGGTGAAGCCGTGGCAGATGGCCACGCCGATGCCCGCATTGGCTCCGTGGCCGGGATAACTGAACGCCGCGGGTGCCAGGGGAGTGCTGCTTCCGGTCATAAGCCCATCGTGTCACTGTTCCGGACAAATCTCACTAGAGTAGGGTTTCAGTGAAGTCCCGCCGGGTCCGACGGAGGGTCTGCCAGACGCCTTCCGGAGAGGTACACCACGTGTTTTATTGGTTTATGAAAACGTTCGTTCTCGGACCGGTCCTCAAGACGCTTTTCAGGCCCTGGGTCAAGGGCCTGGACAACGTCCCCGCCGCGGGAGCAGCAATTGTGGCCTCCAATCATCTGTCCTTCTCGGATTCGATCTTTATGCCGCTGATGGTGCCCCGCCCGGTGGTGTTCCTGGCGAAATCCGAGTACTTCACCGGCAAGGGGATCAAAGGCCGGCTGACGGCTGCCTTCTTCCGGCTCACCAACCAGCTCCCGATGGACCGCTCCGGCGGTGCTGCGTCAGCGTTGTCACTGAATGCCGGCATGGACGTGCTGAAGAACGGTTCGCTCCTGGGCATCTACCCCGAGGGCACCCGCAGCCCGGACTCCCGGCTGTACCGCGGCAAAGTCGGAGTGGCGCGCCTGGCCCTGCAGGCCCGGGTCCCCGTGATCCCGGTCGCGATGATCGGTACGGACAAGGTCCAGCCGATCGGCAAACGGATGCCCAACATCCGGCGCATCGGGATGATCTTCGGTGAACCGATGGATTTCAGCCGGTACTACGGCCTGGAGGACGACCGGTTGATTCAGCGGTCCGTCACCGACGAGATTATGTACGAACTGATGCGGCTCTCCGGACAGGAATACGTGGACGAGTACGCCGCCGTCGTCAAACTCCGGCTCGCCGGGAAGGCTGCCGGGGCTCCGGAGGACGGCGCGTCCGGCGCCGGCCCGGCCGCGCCCGGGACCGAGTAGCCTGACCGTGTGACGGCAGCGGTCCGGTCAATGACGCCCCGGGTCCGAGGATGGCCATGGAGGCAACTATCCTTAGAAGGTGACTGAGTTATCTGCGCCTTCGGCCTTTCCCCTGAACAGTTCCGCCAGTGGCTCGCCGCTGGCCGGCTCCGCCCTGACCAGCACCGCGCAGAGCGGTGCCGCCAACTATCCCGGCCTGGACCACTGGCGGGAGCTGCCCGTTTCCCAACAGCCGAGCTGGTCGGATCAGGCCGTCTTCGAGGCTTCAGTCAAGGAACTCTCCGTCCTCCCGCCGCTAGTGTTCGCGGGCGAAGTGGACATCCTGCGCGAACGCCTCGCCGCAGCGGCGCAGGGCAAGGCGTTCCTGCTCCAAGGCGGCGACTGCGCCGAAACGTTTGAGGCCGCCACCGCTGACAAGATCAGTGCCCGCGTCCGCACCATCCTCCAGATGGCAGTCGTCCTCACCTACGGCGCCGCCATGCCGGTCATCAAAATGGGCCGGATGGCCGGGCAATTCGCCAAGCCGCGCTCATCCAATGATGAGACCCGCGACGGCGTCACGCTGCCGGCCTACCGGGGCGACATCGTCAACGGCTACGATTTCACGCCGGAATCCCGCGCCCACAACGCCGGCCGGATGCTGCAGGCCTACCACACCTCCGCTTCCACCCTGAACCTGATCCGGGCGTTCACCCAGGGCGGTTTCGCGGACCTGCGGCTGGTGCACCAGTGGAACAAGGGTTTTACCGAGAACCCCGCCCATGCCCGCTACGAGTCGCTGGCGCGGGACATTGACCGTGCCATCAAGTTCATGGCCTCCTGCGGCGCGGATTTCGAGGCGCTTAAGCGGGTGGAATTCTACGCCAGCCACGAAGCGCTGTTGCTCGACTACGAACGTGCCCTGACCCGGATCGACTCCCGCACCGGATTCCCGTACGACACCTCCGCGCACTTCCTTTGGATCGGTGAGCGCACCCGGGAACTGGACAACGCGCACGTCGACTTCCTCTCGCGGGTGCGGAACCCGATTGGTGTGAAGCTTGGTCCCGGCACCTCCGGCGACGACGCTCTGCGCCTGATCGATAAGCTGGACCCGGACCGTGAACCCGGCCGCCTGACCTTTATTACCCGGATGGGCGCCGGCAACATCCGGGCGAAGCTCCCGCCGCTCGTGGAGCGGGTCACCGCTTCCGGCGCACAGGTCCTCTGGGTGACCGATCCGATGCACGGCAACACGGTCACCTCACCAAACGGCTACAAAACCCGGAACTTCGATGACGTTATCGATGAGGTGCGCGGCTTCTTCGAGGTACACGACGCGCTCGGCACGGTCCCTGGCGGCCTGCATGTGGAGATGACCGGCGACGACGTGGCTGAGTGCCTCGGCGGAGCAGACCCGGTCGACCAGGAAGCCTTCCTAGACCGGTATGAATCGGTCTGCGATCCACGCCTGAACCACATGCAGTCGCTCGAAATGGCCTTCCTGGTGGCCGGAGCCCTGTCCAAGCGTTAAACCGGGAGTTCCGGCACTAATCCGGAACGCTCCTCAGTGGGAAAAGCTCCGCCGGCTGGTTCAGCCGGGCGGAGCTTTTCTGCAGCTCGGGCCGCAGCCGGCGGCACTGACGTAGGCCAAGCCCCCGGGTCACACCACAGTAAGCGTAATGGTCGAGCCTTCCGGAACCCCCGTGTTCACCGGATCCTGGGCACGGACCGTGCCGAAGAACCCGCCGAGGATGTTGTCAACCTTGACCTTAAAGCCAAGCTGCTCCAAGGCTTTTTGGGCTTCCGCGGCCTGTTTCCCGATGAAACTGGGTACCTGGACCAGCTTGGGGCCCTTGGAAACGGTAAGCGTCACGGTCCCGCCCTTGGTCAGGTTGCCGGAAGGCGGGTCCTGCGACACCACGGCGCCCTTTGGCACTGCCCGATCGAAGACGGGATCGGGCGCCACCGCGGCTTTCAGGCCGGCGGCCTCGATGGCCTTGACCGCGTCGCCCTGCTGCTGCCCGCGCACGTCCGGCACCGGAATGGGCTGCGGCCCCTTGGAGACGGTGAGATCCACCGGAGTGCCGTGGCGCACCGGGTTGCCGCTGCGCGGCGCCTGTGCCAGGACAGTGCCGGCGGGCGCGGTTTCATCGTACGTTTCGCCGATCTGTCCCAGCGCCATGCCCGCGCCGTTGAGGGAGGTCTTGGCCTCTTCCAGGGATTTGCCGGTCAGCTGGGGCAGTGCGAACAGTTCGGCGCCTTTGGAGACTGCGAGTGAAACCGGCTGGAACTTACGGATGACTTCCCCCGCGGTGGGCGCGGATTCGACCACCAGTCCGGGGGCAACGTCGTCATCGAAGACGTCCCTGGTGCTGGACTGGAAGCCGGCCGTGCGGAGCAGTTGCTGGGCTTCGGCCACGGTCTTGTTCTTGAGCTGTGGAATCGTTCCGGGGGAGCCCGGGCCCATGCCAAAGAACCAGCCTGCCCCGCCCGCCAGCAGCGCAGCGAGAACCAGCAGCACGATCCACAACAGGCCGCGGCGGCTGGCGTTGCCGGCTCGCAGGCTCCGGACCGGCGTTGCCGCGGCTCGCTGGCGTGACCGATCGTCGACGCGGTCCTGCTTGCGCTGTGCCCGTTTGCTGCCCGGAACCGGTGGCTCCGGTTCGGGATTGTTATCCTCCGGGTAAGTAGCTTCCTCCGGGGCGGAGAGCGGACCGTAGCCGGGGTGCCGCGGAGAGGCGGACATTACAGCGGTGGGGTGGTTGCCGCCGGCGATGAATTCCGTGGCGTGCTGGCCGGCCCCGATGACTTCGGTGGCGCCGTTGCCGGGTATATGGTGCTGATCGCCGCCGGGTCCCGATGTGGCAGGGCCTGCTATCAGGGGGATCGCAGGGCGTGCCGCAGGGGGTTGCAGGTCGAGTTCGGCGTCGCTGAGGTTCCGCCGGATGTGGCGTAGCTCGGAGAGCAGGGCGGTTCCATCGACGGGCCGTTTGTCGGGGTCGTTGGCGGTGCACCACTGCACCAGTTCGTCGATTTCGGCAGCGAGTCCCGGCACCAGTTCGGAAGGGGCGCCAACTGCGGAGTTCACGTGCTGGTAGGCAACCTGGATCGGCACCTCGCCGTCGAATGGTTGTTGGCCGGTGATCATCTCGTAGAGCATGATGCCGACCGAGTAGATGTCACTGCGTGCATCGGACGGACGGCCGAGGACAAGTTCCGGGGACAGATACGCCACGGTTCCGATCAGCGCACCGGTGCTTGTCGACGTCGAAATAGCGCGGGCCAGTCCGAAGTCGCCGAGTTTGATTCGGCCATCGTCTGCGATCAACACATTCTCGGGTTTGATATCCCGGTGCAGAAGCCCCGCGTTGTGGGCTGCCCCGAGGCCCTCGACGACCGGGTCGATCAGCGCGAGGGCGAGGCGCGGTGGCAAGGCGCCCTTGGTTTTGAGGACGTCGCGCAGGGTGTGGCCTTTGATGTACTCCATCACCAGGTAGGCCGCCCGGTCATCCTCGCCCTGGTCCAGGACGCCCACAACGTGCGGGTGCGAAAGCCGGGCGGCTGCCTTGGCCTCGCGGCCCAACCGGTCGAGGAATTGCGGGTCGCCGGCGAGGTGGGGGTGCAGCACCTTCAGGGCCACATCCCGCTCAAGCCGCTGGTCGGTGGCCACGTACACGGTGGACATGCCACCGCCGGCGAGCCTGGATTGAATCAGGTACCGGCCATCCACGAGGGTGCCAACTAGCGGGTCCGACGAGTATTCCTGCACCATACGATCCTAATCGCTGCACGGAAACGGGCCCGGATCAACATGCGATCCGGACCCGTATCGTTATCCGCCCGAGGCCGGGCCAAGCGGCTGAATGCCGCGGCCCCGCCATGCCCGGGCTCCTAGCCGAAGGTTTTCTGCAGCGACTTGATGGATGCCACGTAGCGCTTGGTGTCGTCGTACATGCCGTACTTGCTGACAGAGTACTGGCCCTGGTAATACCCGGCGATGGCCGTGTCCAGGTCCGGGCTCGAACGGATCAGCTGGCGGATGATGGCGACGCCGGCCGTCGCGTTGTCGTAAGGGTCCAACAGGTTGAGCCGGCGTCCCACCAGGTCCGAAGCCCACTCGCCCGACGACGGAATGACCTGCATGGTGCCAATGGCATTGGCGGGGGAGACCGAGCGGTGGTCGAAGCTGGATTCCTGGAAGGCGAAGGCCAGCGCCAGGGAGGGATCGACGCCCATCCGCCGTGCTGTGTCGGCCACGATGGATTTCATCTGTTCGCGGCTGGGGACGGGCGAGGCGTTGAGCAGGGCCTTGTTTGCGTTGGCGGAGCTCACGACGGCGGCCGGGTAAGTGAAGCCGAGAAAGCTGCCCGGGACGAGGGGCGTTACGGTGGCGGCTGGCGGGGTGGCAGCCGGGGCGACGGAGGACGGCGTGCTCGGCGTGCCCGTCAGAGCCAACTTCTGGCCCGGGTAGATGATGCTGCTCATCGTCAGGCGGTTGGCGGAAAGGATATCGGCGAGCTTGACGCCGTTCCGGGCCGCGATGGCGGAGAGCGTGTCGCCGGATTTGATGGTGTACGAAGCCGAGGCGGGCGCAGCCGGTGCCGGAGCAGGGGCCGCCGGGGCGGGCGCGGCCGGTGCCGGGGCTGAGGGGGCCGGTGCAGCAGCGCCGCCGCCGATCTTGATCTGCTGGCCCGGGTAGATGATTGAGCCCATGTTCAGCCCGTTCCAGCCCAGGACCTCGGAGAGCTTGACGCCGTGGCGGGCTGCAATGGCGCTGAGGGTGTCGCCGGACTTCACCGTGTAGGCGCTGCCGGCGGCGGCCGACGGCGCCGGCGCCGCCGGTGCTGCGGGGGCGGGAGCCTCGCCCGAACCGCCGAGCTTGATCTTCTGGCCGGGGTAGATGGTGGTGTTCGACTGCAGCCCGTTCAGCTTCAGAATGGCGTAGGTATCCAGGCCGAACTTGCCGGCGATTCCACTGATCGTGTCACCGCGGGCAATTGTGTACTCCGCCGGGGCGGAAACCTGGGCCGGCCGGAACGCTGCGGGCACGGCCGCCGGCACAAAACCGGCAGGGATCAACGCGGAACTCAGCGACCGGACGGTCTGTCCCTGGGCCTGGGCTTGAATGGCCGCAGCCAGTGTGGCCGGGATGACACGGGGACGGGACTCCGCTGCGGCCGGCTGGGCGATGGCCAGGGAAGACAGCACGACGGCGGGAAGGGCAGCCGTCGTGGCGGCGATCATCGGCAGGCGGGGCCTCGCGGTTGTTTTCGGCGAACGTGACGTCGTCATAGGAAAGGTCCTCTTCTTAGCGGCGACCGCTGCGGTCTATCCGGCGTTACTGGTGTTACCAGTGTGACTCATGTTAATGCTGTTACAAATGTGATCTATGTGAATATCTCACGACTTGCGATTTGGCACAAGAACAGTTTGATATTCCGCAAACAAGTCATTGTGGAGTGTCGGTGAGGGCTCCCGCGGCTCCAGCGGACATGTCCACCGGAGCCGGGGGGATCGTCCGGCGGGCGCCGACTAGGCGCAGAGGCCGCCGGCATGGCAATCTTGATCCGTGAGCAATGTAGAAAGCCTTGTGGGCGAATGGCTGCCCCTGCCCGATGTCGCACAGCTTCTGAATATGTCAATTACCAAGGTGCATGCGCTCCTTGACGAACGTGCAGTGGCGGCATTGCGGGTCGGTGAACGCCGGATACGCTGCGTTCCTGCAGAATTCATCCAGGACGGCCACGCCGTCGAGAGCCTTAAGGGAACGATTGTCGTTCTGGCTGACGCCGGTTATTCCGACGAGGAACTTATTACCTGGCTGTTTACGCCGGACGAATCCCTGCGCGGCCGGCCCATCGATGCACTGCGCGAGGGCCGCAAGACGGAAATCCGGCGCCGGGCGCAGTCCCTGGCCTGGTAGCCGCTGGTTTCTGCCGCGCGGACACCAATTGTCGTTAAGCAACGACGCGGGCCTTGCACCTCGAAGATGAGGTGCAAGGCCCGCGTCGTTGGTGCTGTTGCAGGACAGCCCGGCGCTTAGGCTGCGCGGCTGACTGCGGCCTCGGCCAGTTTCCTGAGCGCAGTTTTCGGCAACTCCTCCAGCTGCAGGACATCCAACGCGGCAAACGCCGCCTGCCCGAATTCCTCGATGAGCACCTCCGTGGCCTGGAGCGCGCCGCTGTCCGTGATAATACGGCGGATTTCGTCGACGTCGTTTTCGTCCAGTCCGGGGCTGCCGAGCCTCGAGTCGATGAACGCAGATTCGGCCGGGCCGGCCAGATCCAGGGCAAACGCGATCAACACGGTCCGTTTACCTTCGCGGAGGTCGTCTCCGGCCGGTTTTCCGGTGGTCACCGGATCCCCGAAGACTCCCAGGACGTCGTCGCGAAGCTGGAAGGCCTCGCCCAGCGGGAGGGCAAACGCCGAATAGCCACGGAGCAGTTCGTCTCCAGCGCCGGCCAGTGCCCCGCCCAACGCCAGCGGATGCTCCGTGGAGTACTTGGCCGACTTGAAGCGGATGATGGACTTCGCCCTGCTGACCGCTCCGGCCCGGTCCCGCCTGGGCCCGGCTACTTCCTCGAGGATGTCCAGGTACTGGCCCGCCATCACCTCGGAGCGCATCAGGTTGAAAATCAGCCGTGCCCGGCTTCCAGCGGCCGCGCTTTGCCCGATCTCGGTAAACGATTCCTCGCTGAAGGACAGGCACAGGTCTCCGGTCAGAATAGCGGCGGCATGCCCGAACCGTTCGCTGTCCAGCGCCCAGCCCTGGGTCTCGTGTAATTCCCTGAAGCGCCGGTGCACGCTGGGACCGCCCCTGCGGGTGTCCGAGCGGTCAATGATGTCATCGTGGATCAGGGCCGCGGCCTGGAAAAGCTCCAGCGCCGCACCGGCCGTCACCACATCGGAGGATCCGGCGCCGCCGCCGGCACCCCGCCAGCCCCAATAGCACATCAGCGCCCGGAGGCGCTTTCCGCCGGTGACAAGGTTCGAGATGGATCCCATCAGCGGATCTATGTCCGGCGAGATCGAGGACATCAATGACTGCCGGGTGGTCAGGAAATCCGTGAGTTTCCCGGCAACGGCGGCGACATACGCGGCCTGTTCCAGGCGCAACTGTTCAATGAGGGTCACTTGACGGACTCGGGGGCGACATTCGCGCCAATGGTGAACGTGGAGATACCGGCGGCTTCGATCACCGAAATGTTGACAGTTTCGCTGTCATTGCGCAGGAAGTCCTTCGACGGGACGGTACCGACGGATTCTCCCGGAACGGCCTGGAAGCCCTGGGCAGCCAGCACTGTTGTGTAAAACGCCAGCACTTCGGCCGACGGAGCGGAGATGCTGCCGACCAGGGCGACCGTGGCCGGGGTTATGGTCTTGTCAAAGCTGCTGGAGACGACTTTCGCGCCGGGCATCACCGGCAGGAGCTTCGCCGGGAACCCGGGAACCATGGCGCCAACGGTGGCCGAGGTGCCGGGTGCTGCCGGCGGGCTGGTCGAGGCTGTGGCGGAGGGCTGGGCGGCGGTCGGCGCGGACGAGGCCGACGCGGAGCCCGGGGCTGTGCCCCCTTGGTCGGCGGGCGTGCAGGCGGCCAGGGCCAACAGCGTGCCCGCCGCCGCAACGGCTACCGCAGCGCGTCTGCGCTCTCGAAATTCCTTCACAGGGACTTTCCTCCTGGTGTTGACGCCGGATGCAGCTTCCAGTTTAGTCAGTCCCCGGGCATAGGATTGAAGTCGTGGGGCAGGAGCGGGATAAACAGCAGCGGGAGCAGCCTTCCGGTGGCGTACCCTCCCGGCCCGGCGAGGCACAATTGCGGGAGCTCCGGCGGAGCAGCATTATGCACGTGGATATGGATGCGTTCTTTGTCTCCGTGGAACTTCGCAGCCGGCCCGCACTGGTGGGCAAGCCCGTTATCGTCGGCTACCCTGCGGACCGTTCAGTTGTGCTGTCCGCTTCCTACGAAGCCCGGAGATTCGGTGTCAAATCCGCGATGCCGATGGTGGTTGCCATGCGGATGTGTCCATCCGCCGTCGTGATCGAGCCCCGGCACAAGCTGTACTACGAGGTTTCCGGCCAGATCATGGAAATTTTTGGTTCCATTACCGAACTCGTTGAGCCGCTCAGCGTGGACGAGGCCTTTCTCGACGTCGGGGGCGCCATCCGGCGGCTTGGTCCGCCCCGCGAGATCGGCGAACTCGTCCGCACCCGGGTCCGCAGCGAACTGGGCATCACAGCATCTGTTGGGATCGCGGCCAGCAAGTTCGTGGCGAAGATTGCGTCCACCCGCTGCAAGCCGAACGGACTGCTGCTGATCGGTCCGGAGGAGACGGTCCCTTACCTGCACAGCCTTCCGGTCAGCGCTCTTTGGGGCGTCGGTGCCAAGACCGTGGAGGTGCTCGCCCGGATGGGCATCCGAACCGTCGCCGACGTCGCGGCCTCCCCGCTGCCGTCCCTGCGCAAAGTGCTCGGCGCCTCGGGGGAGCACGTCCACCGGCTGTCGTGGGGGATTGATCCGCGCCCGGTGACCCCGGTGCGGCTGGAGAAAAGCATCGGTGCGGAAGAGACCTTCGCGGTGGACACCGCCGACGAGGCATTACTGCACCGCGAACTGCTGCGCCTCTCGCACCGGACAGCGGAACGGCTCCGCAGCGCCGGCATGCACGCGCGAACCGTGGCGCTTAAGCTGCGCTACGCAGACTTCTCCACGATCACCCGCAGCCGGACGGTCAGCACCCCCATCGACAGCGCGCAATTGCTGTACGCCGTCGCCGTCCAGTTGCTCGGGTCAGTCGGGGACCGCCCCATGACCGTGCGGCTCGTGGGGATCCGGGCCGAGCAGCTTGAGGAGGCGGCCCAGGCGCCCCTGCAGTTGAGCCTTGACCGCAGGGACGATAACTGGCGCGCCGCCGAGCAGGTCCTGGACCAGGTGACCCGTAAATTCGGGACAAAATCGGTACTTCCGGCCCGTCTGCTTGATCCCGGGAATACCCCGGGCTGAACCCGGCAGTTCCGTGGTCCTGTTCATCACGCCAGGGGGACTTTCGGCATCTTTCAGAACGGGGCACAACAAACTATCCTTATTAATACGAAGGTTTGGAACGACTGGATCGAGCGTTCGGATTAATGCAGGACCAGCTGGACACCCCGGAAGGGGCCGTGGAAGATCCCATTCGACCACCGACGGTGAATGGGAACCACACGGGATGCCCGCACGTTGTGGTTTTAGGGACACTGGTCGCGTCAGTCCGGACGTTGGCCGACTTAAGGAGGTCGTGATGCCGCTCTCGGAGCACGAACAGAAGTTGCTGGAGCAACTAGAGAAGCAGCTGCATGAGGACGATCCCAAGTTCGCCAGCTCGATGGGCTCGGACGCGGGGCGTTCATGGTCCACCCGCCATCTTGTGATCGGCGTACTGGCCACACTTGCCGGCATTGTGCTCCTGCTCTTGGGTGTAACGATTCAGGTCATCGTTGTCGGAGTCCTTGGATTCGTTGTTATGGGCGCTGGGGTTTACTACGCGACCATGCGGGGAGCCGCCGTTGGCAAAGCCAGGGCCGCTGGAGCGGACCGGAAATCGGGGAAGCCCAGGAGTTCATTCATGAGCAGCCTCGAGGAACGCTGGGACGAGCGGCACCGCGGCGAACCCTGAAGGGGCCGCCGGGCCCGTCCCGGTGTCGGCTCGTTGTTAAGCCTCCGGTAGCTGCCTCCACTTTCCACCACGGGAAGGACCGGCCGCAAAAAAAGATCCGCTTCGGCGGGTCTTTTTTCGTTAACTTCTGACTAGCGGGCCCAACTGAGGCGTTGCAGCGGCGCGCTGGGCTGCGGGGGAGGGCCCCGGCAAGACCCCACCCAAGCCCGTGTTGCCCGGACCGCCGCCGTGGCACCGCGTTTTCCTCCACTGCCAACCACGGGGCCCAGTTCCCTGCAGTTGCGGGGGACCGGAAGGAACGACGGGCGCAAATTGCGGCCGAAACCGGCGGTGTGTCGTTGACTGTGGAGGGATGTGGAGTAATATGGAGGCCGTAAGAGGGTAGTGGCAGCACGGGGGACGTTGGGCTTCCTACGAACAGACAGGCGGTGGGCCGTGTTTCTCGGCACACATTCGCCGCGTCTGGACGAAAAGGGACGAATTATCCTTCCCGCCAAGTTCCGCGAGGAACTTGCCGGCGGACTGGTTCTCACAAGGGGCCAGGAACGCTGCATCTACGTCTTCAGTGAGGCGGAATTCGGCCGTGTTCACGAGCAAATGCGCGAGGCACCAATCTCCAGCAAACAAGCTCGCGACTACATCCGTGTTTTCCTCTCCGGAGCCTCTGACGAGGTGCCTGACAAGCAGGGGCGCGTGACGATTCCGCCGGCGCTCCGGGAGTATGCAGGGCTCGGCAGGGAACTGGCCGTTATCGGCGCAGGCACCCGTGCGGAGATCTGGGACGCCCAAGCCTGGAGCGAATACCTCGCTGAAAAGGAAACGGCCTTCTCGGAGACCGATGACGCAATACCGGGGATTCTGTGAATCCCCGCAGGAACCAAGCAGCACTGCACGATTCTTGACCGAGATCTCCAGCCGCCCATCCTGCTGTTTTCCTGGCTCACTTCCCCGGAGCCAGGCGGACGCAGGATAGGCGCGGATGGGGATCTGGATCAAGAAGCGGCGCCAACAGCCAGCAACCGCACTCCAGGCATCAGCCCAACCACGAAAGGACGCAGGCATGACGGACCCTGACCAGTCGAAGCCTACGTCCGAACGGCATGTACCGGTCCTCAAGGACCGGTGCATCAATTTGTTGGCACCGGGATTCGCCGCGGCACGCAGCCGCGGCGAGAGCCCCGTCGTCATCGACGCGACCCTGGGCATGGGCGGTCATTCCGAGGCGATGCTGCAGCGCTTTCCGGACTTGCACCTGATCGGCATCGACCGCGATGAGGAAGCACTGGCCCTCGCGGAAGAGCGCCTCAAGGCTTTCGCCGACCGGATCGACCTTGTGCACGCCGTCTACGACGAAATCCCTGAAATCCTGGAAGACCTCGGCTTCGCGGAAGTCCACGGAGTCCTGATGGACCTCGGGGTCTCATCGCTCCAGCTGGACGAACGCGACCGCGGTTTTGCGTACTCCTTCGACGCCCCGCTGGACATGCGGATGGACCTGAGCCGCGGCCAGACCGCCGCCGACGTTGTTAACACCTACAGCGAAGAAGACCTTGTCCGGATCATCCGAAAATGGGGCGAGGAGAAATTTGCCGGCCGCATTGCCAACCGCATCGTGACCGTCCGGGCTACGAAGCCGTTTACAACGACCGGGGAACTCGTCGAGCAGATCCGCGACGTTGTACCGTCCGGCGCCGCCAAAACGGGCGGACACCCTGCGAAACGCACCTTCCAGGCGCTCCGGATCGAGGTCAATGAAGAACTCGATGTCCTCGAACGCGCCGTTCCCGCAGCGATCACCTCGATCGCACTCGGCGGCCGGGTTGTGGTGATGTCCTACCACTCGCTGGAAGACAAAATCGTCAAGGGCTTCTTCCAGGCCGGGTCCAAATCGTCCGCGCCTCTTGGTTTCCCGGTGGAACTGGAAGAACACAAGGCCGAGCTGAAAACTCTGACGAAGGGCACCGAAGTGCCCACCGCCGCAGAAATCGCCGAAAACCCACGCGCCGCGTCCGCCAGGCTCCGCGCAGTGGAACGCATCAAAACCAGGAGAGCCGTATGAGCACCGCCGCTGTCAACAGATTTCCCGTTGCCGCAGGCGCAACGGCCCGGGCACTGCCCGCGGGTTCCCCCGGCACCGGCCCCGCCAGGAAGGAGCGCACCCCGCTTTCACTGGTCCGTTCGGCCCCGCGGAAACGCCGCGCACCCTTCGTTGTGCTGTGCTTTGGCCTCCTTGCGGTCGCCCTGCTGGCCGTGCTGGTCCTGAACATCTCCGTCTCCACGGCCCAGTACCAGCTGGTGCAGCTGCGGGGTGAACAGTCCACCCTGACGAAGCAGAACCAGGACCTCACCCAGCAGGCGCAGAACTTTGACGCCCCGCAGAACCTGGCTGCCAAGGCCACCGAGCTGGGCATGGTGGCCTCCATCACCAAGGGCCAGATCGACCTGTCCACCCTGACCGTCACCGGCAAGGCCAAACCTGCGGTGAAAGGCGACGCCCCCGGAGCCGTTATCGCCGCTCCGGCCGTCGCAGGACAGCTCAGCGTCGTCCCGCCGGCCACAGTCAATGAGCCGCTCGCGAACCGTAAGCCTTCGCAGGACGCCCCGGTGCCGGCCGTGCCCGCGGCAGCTGTACCCGCGCCCGCTGCCGTGCCGGTCCCCGCCGCGCCGGCGGCTGAACTCCACGGCGGGTCCGTTCCCGCCCCCGCGCAGAAGATCCCGGGACAGTAACGCAGCTCGGATCACCCGCCAGGCAAAAGCAAGGAAACATCGTGGCTCAGAACACCGGCAAGGCAGGCAAAGCGAAAGCGCCGAGCACAACCCGGCGGCTGCGGCTGGGCCTTGGCCTGATGCTGACACTCCTTCTCGTCGTCGGCGGGAAACTCTTCCTGGTCCAGGGCCTCGACGTCGGGGGGATGGCCGAGGCCGCGCTCCAGAACCGGCTCACCCCCATTGAGCTGCCGGCCGAGCGCGGCAGCATTCTGGACACCAACGGCAATGTCCTGGCCAGCAGCGTGATCCGCTACAACATCGTGGTCGACCAGACCGTAAATACCAAAACCGAATCCTTCCGCCGGCTGGAGCAAATGGACGGCAAGGAACAACTGGTCAAAGTCTCCCGGGACCAGGGCATTTCCGAACTTGCCGCGGTGCTGGGCATGGACAGGGACACGGTGAAGGACGCCCTTACCGGTGAACAGCGCTACTACATTGTGGCCAAAGACCTGAAGCCCGACGTCGAGGACCGGATCTCAAAGCTTCGGATCCCAGGCATCGTCACCGAGGGCACCAGCAAGCGGGTTTACCCCAACGGCTCGGTGGCTGGCGGGATCGTCGGCTTCCTGAAAGACGGCAGCACCGGCCAGGCCGGCCTCGAGCAGACCCAGGACGAGATCCTCAAGGGCACCCCGGGCAAGCGGCTGTTTGAGATCGGTGCAGACGGACTGCGCATCCCGGTGGGAGTGGACCAGCTGACGCCGGCCGTGAACGGCAAGGACATCAAGCTCACCCTAAACTCTGACCTCCAGTACTTCGCCCAGCAGGCGATCCAGAGCCAGAAGGACAAGCTCAGCGCCGAATGGGGCGTGATAATCGTCTCCGATGCCAAAAACGGAAACATCATCGCGATGGCGGACACTGATGCACCCGACCCCAACGATCCCGGCAAGGTGGCGGCCAAGGACCGCGGCGTCCGTGCCGTCACGGCCGCCTATGAGCCGGGCTCGGTGGAAAAGATGATCACCGCCGCCGCCGCGATCGAAGAAGGCACGGCCCACCCGCTGGACCACTTTACGATTCCGCCGACCTACACTGTCGATGGCCAGACCTTCACCGATTCCTTCGTGCACGGTACTGAAGAGCGGACCCTCGCCGGCATTGTCGGGTATTCGATGAACACCGGCACAGTGATGGTGGGCCAGCGGCTCAGCAAGGAGAAACGTCACGACTGGCTGCAAAAGTTCGGTATCGGCGAAGCGCCGGACATCGGGCTGCCCGCCGAGTCCACGGGCATCCTGACCCCCGCTGAGCAGTGGGACGGGCGCCAGCAGTACACGGTCCTTTTCGGCCAGGGTGTCTCGCAGTCAACCCTGCAGACAGTCCGCGCCTACCAAAGCATCGCTAATGACGGCGTTATGCTCCAGCCGCGCCTGATCGACAGCTTCATCAACCCGGACGGCACCGAGGAGAAGGTCCCGGCCCAGGCGCCCCGGCAGATCGTCAGTGCGGACACCGCCAAACAGGTCCGCGATATCCTGGAGAGCGCCGTGACCGAGGGTGAGATTAAGGACGCCGCGATTGACGGCTACCGGGTCGGAGCGAAGACCGGGACATCCGAATCTCCCTGCGACGACGGCAAATCGGGCTTCTGCGGCTATACCGCCTCCATGGTGGGGATGGCGCCGATGGACGATCCGCGGTTTATTGTTGAAGTGGTCCTGCAACGGCCCAAGGGCAGCATCTACGGAATCACGAACGGACCGGTGTTCCGGTCCGTGATGAGCCAGACGCTGCGGACGTTCAACGTTCCGCCCTCCACCGGGGAGCCCGCCCGGTTGCCGCAGTACGCCAAGTAGGACCAAGCGCCACCCAGCACCCGAACCAAGGACTGCAGCCAGTGGCCGGAGGATTCCTCCGCGCAGCAGGTCCAGATCCACCAGCACCACCTACGGAGATCCACGTGTCAGATCAGTTTGCCCCCGGCGCTTCCGCCGCGCCGTCCGGCCCGGGGTCCACCCGCGGCTTCCGGCCCACCGCGGTTGCTGCAGTGCCGCTGGCAGCCATTGGCGAAGCGATCGGCGTCGACGTCCCCGGAGCTTCGGGGGCCGTACCGGTTACCGGGATCTCGCTGAATTCCCGCACCGTGCAGCCCGGAGACCTCTACGTGGCACTGCCCGGCGCGAGCCGCCACGGTGCCGGCTTTGTCGCCCAGGCCGTGGAGGGCGGTGCGGCCGCCATTCTGACGGACGACGCCGGCGCGCGCCTGCTGGCCTTCTCCCACGACATCGCCGTGCCGGTACTGCTGGCCCAGGAACCCCGCAGCCTCGTCGGCGGACTGTCCGCCCTGATCTACCGGAGCAGGCCCGACGACGCGATCGCTCCCGCCCTCTACGGCGTCACCGGCACCAACGGAAAGACCACCACCACATACTTCCTCAATGCCCTGCTGCAGGGCCTTGGACAGAAGACGGGACTGATCGGCACCATCGAGATCCTGGCCGGCGGCGCGCCGATTCCCAGCCTGCTCACCACGCCCGAGTCCACGGACGTCCATGCCCTGCTGGCGCTGATGCGCGAACGCGGCCTGGACGCGGCCTCGATGGAAGTCTCCTCGCATGCTGTGGCGTTCCACCGGGTGGACGGGGTTGTGTTCGACGTGGCCGGTTTCACCAACCTGACGCAGGACCACCTTGACCTGCACGGGAGCATGGACGAGTACTTCCAGACCAAGGCCCGGCTCTTTACGGCCGGACGGGCCCGCAGCGCAGTGGTGACCGTCGACGACGCCTGGGGCGTCAAGCTCGCAGCCACCGCTGGCATTCCGGTCACCACCCTGGCCACGCAGGCCGACAGCGCAGCGGCCCCGATCCGTGCGGAAGCGGACTGGACCGTCCACAACCAGGCACCGCGCGGACTCGGCACCGCCTTCACCCTGCAGCACCGCGACGGCACTCAGTTGCGTGTGCACACCGGGCTGCCCGGCAGCTTCAACGTCGCCAACGCCGCGCTGGCCACGGTTATGGTGCTCGCGGGCGGCCACGGTGCCAGCGCCGTACAGGCCGCCCTCGACGCGGCGGAACCCTTCACCGTCGCCGTTCCCGGCCGCATGCAGCTCGTCTCCACCGCCCCCGCCGCGGTGGTCGACTTTGCCCACAACCCGGACGCCCTGGCCCGGGCACTCGAAGCCGTCCGCTCCCCGCAACCGGGCTCCCGGGTGATCGTTGTGTTCGGCGCAACCGGACAACGGGACCAAAGCAAGCGGCCCGCCATGGGAGCCATCGCCGCACGCCTTGCCGACACGGTAATTGTCAGCGACGATGACCCGCACGATGAGGACGCCGCCGCAATCCGCGCCGACGTTATGGCCGGCGCACTGGACGCCAAAAAACACGAGGGCCTCGGCTGCAGCATCATCGAGGTGTTCCCCCGCGCGGCCGCCATCCGGAAAGCCGTGGAACTCGCCGGTCCGGCGGACACAATCCTCGTCGCAGGGCGCGGCCACGAAATTTGGCAGGAGGTCAAGGGCGTCAACCTCGCCCTTGACGACCGGGTGGAGCTCCGCTCCGCCTTGACAGCCCGGGGATTCACCGTTCTCGAAGACCAGCGGATAGAGTCCTAAACCGAGATGATTGCATTTACCGCGGCGGAAATCGCCGAAATAACCAACGGCCGGCTAGCCGCCGAACCGGGCGTTACTCCCGGTTCGGTCGTAACCGACTCCCGCGAAGCCACCCCGGGTTCCCTCTACGTGGCCAAGCCGGGGGAGACTGCCGACGGCCACGACTTCGTCGCCGCGGCTTTCGAACGCGGCGCCGTGCTGGCCCTCGTCGAGCATGATGTCACGGACGACGCCGGGCGCACCTACCCCGCCGTTGTGGTCCAGGACTCGGTCCTGGCGATGGGTGCCCTCGCCGCGGAGGCCGTCCGACGGATCCGTGCGGGCCGTGCCGCCAACGGCGAGCCGCTGACCGTGATTGGCATCACCGGTTCCGCCGGCAAAACCACGACCAAGGACCTGCTGGCCGGTATCCTCGGCGCGGAAGGCAGCACTGTTGCCCCGCAGGGTTCCTACAACGGCGAAGTCGGGGTGCCACTGACCGTCTTCAAAGCCGGTCCCGACACCCGCTTCCTCGTCATCGAGATGGGCGCCACGGGCGTGGGACACATCAGCTACCTCGCCGGGATGGTCCGGCCCGACATCGGCGTGGTGCTCGGTGTTGGCACCGCCCACGCGGGCGAATTCGGCGGCGTGGAAAACATCGCCATCGCCAAGGGCGAGCTTGTCGAGGCCCTGCCGGCCGGCGGCACCGCAGTCCTGAACCTGGACGACGCCCGTGTTGCCGCCATGGCCGCCCGCACCCGGGCCGCGGTGCTGGGCTTCTCTGCCGCTCCGGCCAGCGCCGGCCTGTCAGGCGAAACCGGGACCGGGCCTGCCGGGGCAGAATGCGTCCGCGCCGAGGGGATCGAGTTGAATTCCGGCGGAAGTCCCGAGTTTGAGGTGCTCTTCCCCGGCGGAACACCGCCGCATCATATTGCGGCGAAGCTTATCGGGGCGCACCACATCGGCAACCTGCTGGCAGCGGCGGCCGCCGCCCACGCAGCCGGAGTCCCCGCCGCGCGGATCGCCGCCTCCCTCAGCTCCCAGTCGGCTGCCAGCCGCTGGCGGATGGAGCGCACCGAACGCGCCGACGGCGTCACCATCATTAACGATGCCTACAACGCCAATCCGGAATCCATGCGTGCCGCGCTGCGGACCCTCGCTGACCTCGGACGGGGCCGCCGCACCTGGGCTGTCCTTGGTGCCATGCTTGAGCTGGGTCCGGATTCGATCCGCGAGCACATGGCAGTCGGCACGCAGGTGGTCCGGCTCAACATCTCCCGCCTGCTCGTTGTGGGCCGGGAAGCACGTTCGCTCTACGTTTCTGCCGTCAATGAGGGGTCCTGGGGCAACGAGTGCGTTTTTGCCGAAACAGCCGACGAGGCCTACGAATTGCTGCAGGCCGAGCTGGAGCCCGGTGACCTGGTGCTGTTCAAGTCGTCCAACAGCATCGGCCTGAGACACTTGGGGGATCGGATAGCATTGCCTCTTCAGGCCCCCGGTACCGTTTCCGGTGCGGCTGGGGGATCGGCTGCCGTGAGCGCAGCCGGAGATACTGCCGGAACCGCCACTGAAGGGAGTGCGCTGCCGTGATTGCACTGCTGATGGGCACCGGACTGGCCCTGCTGTTTGCCTTCCTGGGAACCCCGCTGTTTATCCGTTTCCTGGTCCGGAAGAGCTACGGACAATTCATCCGAGATGACGGGCCCACCTCGCACCACACCAAGCGCGGCACCCCGACGATGGGAGGCACTGTCGTCGTTCTCGCAGTGCTTGCGAGCTACGCCGTCACCCACCTCGTGATGTGGCTGATGAACCCGGCGTCGCCGGGACCCACCGCGTCGTCGCTGCTGCTGCTGTTCCTGATGGTCGGGATGGGGCTCGTCGGTTTCCTGGATGACTTCATCAAAATCTCCAAACAGCGAAGCCTGGGCCTCAATGCCAAGGCCAAACTCATCCTGCAGGCCGCCGTGGGCATCATTTTCGCCGTCCTTGCCCTGCAGTTCCCGGACGAAAACGGCGTGACACCGGCGTCGTACCAGATCTCGCTGGTCCGCGATATCCCATGGCTGGACCTCGCCTTCGCCGGTACGATCGTCGGAGCCATTCTCTTTGTGTTGTGGTCGAACCTGATCATCACCGCCGCCACCAACGGCGTGAACCTGACGGACGGCCTCGACGGCCTCGCCGCTGGGGCATCCATTATGGTCTTTGGTGCCTACACGCTGATGGGGATCTGGCAAAGCAATCAGGCCTGCGGCTCGCCACGGCAGGCCGGTGCCGGCTGTTACAGCGTCCGGGACCCGCTGGACCTGGCCCTGCTTGCCGCCATCCTCAGCGGGGCGCTGGTCGGATTCCTGTGGTGGAACACCTCGCCGGCAAAGATCTTTATGGGGGACACGGGGTCACTGGCCATCGGCGGTGCCGTCGCCGGCCTCGCCATCCTGTCCCGGACCGAGCTGCTGCTCGCCTTCATCGGCGGCTTGTTCGTCCTGATTACCCTTTCGGTGATCATCCAGGTCGGCTACTTCAAAATCACCAAGGGTAAAAGATTCTTCAAGATGGCACCGCTCCAGCATCACTTTGAGCTCAAAGGCTGGGCCGAGGTCACGGTCGTCGTCCGCTTCTGGATCCTCTGCGGGCTTTTCGTCGCCGCGGGCCTGGGCATCTTCTACGCCGAATGGGTGGTACTGCTGTGACTGGTCCGATCCCCGCGCCGCTCACGAGCTCGCCCCGGCTCCAGGACCTGGTCAGCTGGGACTCCGCCTGGGCCGGATTGCGCGTAGTCGTCACGGGCATCGGGGTCTCCGGCTTCGCTGCCGCCGACACGCTGATAGAACTCGGCGCCCGTGTGGTGGTGGTCGACGCCGCCACCGGGCCCACGGCACGGGCCAAGGCGGACACCCTGCGGATCGTTGGTGCGGCCGATGTCCTGCTGGGCGAGGACGCCGTTGAGTCCGTCCCCCGCATTGACGGAGCCACTCCGGACCTGATTGTCACCTCCCCGGGCTGGCGGCCGGACCAGGCCTTGCTCGCCGCCGCGGCGCGGGCCCACATCCCGGTCTGGGGCGACGTCGAACTGGCCTGGCGGCTGCGCGTGCGCAATGGACGCAAGACGGCCGACTGGCTCACCATCACCGGGACCAACGGCAAGACCACCACCGTAGGGCTGACCGAGTCGATGCTCCAGGCGGCGGGGCTGAAGGCCATCGCCGTCGGCAACGTCGGCACACCGATCCTGGATGCGCTGCGCGATCCTGTCGATTACGACGTTTTCGCCGTTGAACTTTCCAGCTTCCAGCTGCACTGGAGCCACTCCGTCTCCCCGCTGGCAAGCGTCTGCCTCAACGTCGCCGAGGACCACGTCGACTGGCACGGCTCCTATGCGTCCTACCTGGCGGACAAGGCCAAAGTCTACGAAAACACCCAAAAAGCCTGCATCTACAATGCCGAGCAGATCGAAACCGAGCGAATGGTCGAGGACGCCGACGTCGTCGAAGGGTGCCGTGCGGTGGCCTTCACCACCGTCACGCCGGCGGTCAGTATGCTCGGTGTGGTCGAAGGACTCCTCGTGGACCGCGCCTTCATCGCAGAGCGCAAGGACAGCGCGGCCGAACTGGCGTCCGTATCGGACCTCGGACCCGTGGCTCCGCGGCACATGGTGGCCAATGCCCTGGCCGCGGCAGCGCTGGTCCGGGCTTATGGCGTCGAGCCTGCGGCCGTCCGCGAAGGCCTGCGCAACTTCCTCCCGGGGGACCACCGCATCCAACTCGTCGCCCGGGACCACGGAGTTCTCTGGGTCAATGACTCTAAGGCCACCAACCCGCATGCCGCGGCCGCGTCGCTCTCAGCGTTCGATAACGTGGTCTGGATAGCGGGCGGCCTTTCCAAAGGCGTGAACTATGAACCGCTGATCCAGGCCCACGCCAGGCGGCTCAAGGCAGTGGTTCTGATCGGGGCAGACTCCAGCGATCTGCGCTCCGCGCTCCGGCGACACGCACCCGATGTCCCGGTGATCAGCGCCGGGAAGGGTGAAACTGAAGACGTGCAGACTGCCGGACCGGCCGACGCCGCAGCAGGACCTTCACCGATTTTCGGCGAGACTGTGATGGCACAGGCCGTAGCATCGGCGGCGCAGCTGGCCACCTCCGGGGACACTGTGCTCCTGGCTCCGGCAGCTGCATCCATGGATCAGTTCTCTTCCTACGCTCACCGTGGCGACGCCTTCCTCGAAGCTGTCCGCGAGCTCGTGGAAGGGCAGGCTCAGACCAGCGAGGAGTAACAATGGTCAGCACGCCCACACGTCACCCGGCGGCCGCAACGGCCGCTCGACAACAACCCGCCGCCAAGGCACCGAACAAGCCTGGGAAATCAGGCTTGCCATCAGGCCTCCGCAGGGTCCGAAGCTGGTACCGGGGGTTTTGGTCCGCGCTGGAAGGAACCGGGAAGTCGCGCAACGGCTCCACGTATTACCTGATCCTCGGTTCCACCCTGGCGCTCACGGCAATCGGCATCCTGATGGTGCTCTCCGCCTCCAGCGTCGAGGCGATCGCTGCCGGGGAATCGCCCTACACTGCGGCCCTCAAACAGGGGCTGTTCGCCGGAATTGGGCTGTTCGCCATGTTCCTGCTGTCGCGGGTAAACGTGGTGTGGCTCAAACGCGGAGCCTGGATGGCCATCATTGTGGCCCTCGTGCTGCTGGTGCTGGTGCTTCTCGTGGGACGCAGCGCCCTCGGTAACCAGAACTGGATCGACGTCGGGCCCTTCACCTTTCAGCCCTCCGAGGCGGCCAAACTGGCGCTGGCGCTGTGGATGGCAACGGTGCTGGACCGCAAAGCCAAGCTGCTGTCCCGGGCCAGGCACGCCCTCGTCCCCGTGGTGCTTCCCGGCGCCGCCGGAGTGATCGGGCTCATTTTGATGGGTAACGACCTGGGCACCGCCATGATCGTGATGATGATCACGGCTGCCGCCTTGTTCTTCGCCGGAGTGCGGCTCTACCTGTTCGGCATCGCCGGTGTTGTCCTCGCCGCCGGCACCGCTGTCCTGGCGATCACCAGCCCCAACCGTGTCTGCCGCATCCTGTCCTGGACCGGGCAGACGTGCGCGGACGGATCCAATGTGAACTACCAGTCCACCAACGGCCTGTACGGGCTTGCCTCCGGAGGCTGGTTCGGGGTGGGCCTGGGCCAAAGCCGGCAGAAGTACAGCTGGATTCCGGAGGCCCACAACGACTTCATCTTCGCCATCATCGGCGAGGAGCTTGGGCTGGTCGGAACCCTGGTGGTGCTGGTGCTCTTCGCCATTCTCGGCACCGCCATCTACCGCGTCGTTGCCGCCCAGACGGCCATGTTCCACCGCGTCCTGGCCGGTACCATCATGGTTTGGCTGCTGGGCCAGGCCACCGTCAACATGGCTGTGGTCACCGGCCTGGCGCCGGTCGTTGGCATCCCGCTTCCCTTTATTTCCTACGGCGGTTCGGCGCTTCTGATGTCACTGTGCGCGATCGGCGTTGTGTTGTCCCTGGCCCGCGCGCAGATGGCGCCCGGGCTGCAGCCGGAGCGGCTGTTCCGGTTCGGCCCCGCCACGCTGGCGGCCTCCCTGCGGAAGCGGGTCGCCGCGCGAGGCGGCGCCGCACGCACCCTCCGGCCCGCCGCCCGGACTCCGGTCCCGGATCGTTCCCGGACCGGAAAGCCTCCCGCCGCAAGACCTGCCGCCGGAAAGACTCCTGCCGCAATACCTGCCGCCGGAAAGACTCCTGCCGCAATACCTGCCGCCGGAAAAGCCGGTACCAGGATCCCCTCACCCAGCAATCCCGCACGAAAGCGTAAATAAGCCGCCATGAGCACCGAGTCGTTATTGTCCGTTGTCCTCGCCGGCGGCGGAACAGCAGGGCACATCAGTCCGCTGCTGGCCATCGCCAACGCACTGCGGCAGGCCCGCCCCGGAGTCCGGCTCCTGGCGGTCGGAACCCCCGGCGGAATGGAAGCCACGCTGGTCCCGGCCGCGGGACTGGACCTTGCCACCATCAGCAGGGTTCCTTTCCCGCGCAGGCCCTCACTGGAGCTGTTGCGGCTGCCCGCCCGGCTGGCGGGTGCCGTGAAGCAGGCCGGCGCCATCCTCGATGCGGCCGGTGCCGATGTCCTGGTCGGTGTTGGGGGCTACGTCTGCACCCCGATGTACATCGCCGCCTGGCGCCGGAAGATCCCCATCGTGATCCACGAGGCGAACACCCGGCCCGGTCTGGCAAACCGGGTGGGTGCCCGGCTGGGCGGACACGTTGCCGTGGCGTTTGCCGGCACCAAACTGGGTGCCTCGCAGCACGTTGGCATGCCGATGCGCGAGGAAATTTCCGGGCTGGACCGGTCAGCAGCCAGGACCGCTGCCCGGGTAGCCCTCGGCCTTGAGCCGGACCTTCCGGCACTGGTTGTCACCGGCGGCTCCTCGGGGGCCCAAAGTATCAACCGCACCATTGCCGCCTCGCTCGGGCTCCTGGCCGGGGCCGGCATTCAGACCCTGCACATCACCGGTCGCGGCAAGGCCGTCCACGACGCCGACGGCCGGCCGCTCGTTGCCCCCGGGTACCACCAGCGCGAATACGTGGACGGCATGGAAACGGTTTACGCGGCAGCAGACCTACTCCTGGCGCGCTCCGGTGCCGCGACGGTGAGCGAGGCTGCCGCCGTCGGGCTTCCCGCCGTTTTTGTTCCGCTGCCGATCGGCAACGGGGAACAGGCGCTTAACGCCGCCGGGCTCGTGGACGCCGGTGGCGCCCTGCTCGTGGCGGACAGCACATTCTCCCCTGACTGGGTCCGCGATCACATCGTCCCGCTGCTCCAGGACCGGGACCGGCTGGCCCGGATGGCAGCCAGCGCTGAAAAGCTCGGCATTCGGGATGCTGACCGGCGGATGGCCGATCTCGTCCTGGGATCGGCCGCAGCGTGAACGACATGCCACGGAGCGCCATGCCATCCCGAAGCAGCAAAGCAGGAAGCGATAGAGGAATGACCCAGCCAGAACGTCAGCACGTACCCGGGCCCGCCAGCACAGGGGAGTCCCTTGGCCGCATCCACTTCATCGGCATCGGCGGCGTCGGAATGTCGGCTGTGGCCCGAATTATGGTGGCCCGCGGACTGCCGGTCAGCGGCTCCGACGCGAAAGACCTGCCGGTGATGGCGGACCTGGCCGCGGCCGGGGCCAGGATCTGCGTCGGCTATCACGCCGCTAACCTCGGCGACGCTCAAAGCGTCGTCGCCGGCTCGGCGATCCGCCCGGATAACCCGGAGCTGACCGCCGCCCGGGCTGCCGGATTGCCTGTGCTGCACCGCTCCGAGGCACTGGCCGCGGCCATGGCGCAGGACACCGCCGTGACCGTCGCCGGGACACACGGAAAGTCCACCACGACGTCGATGATCGCCGTTCTCCTGCAGGGCGCAGGCCTGGACCCGTCCTTCGCCATCGGTGCGAACGTTCCGGCGCTGGGAGTTAACGCCGCCAGCGGCAGCACACCGATCTTCGTCGCCGAAGCCGACGAATCCGACGGTTCCTTCCTGAATTACCGTCCGCAGATCGCAGTCGTGACCAACGTTGAACCGGACCATCTGGACTACTACGGCACCGCCGAGGCCGTCTACGCCTCCTTCGACCGCTTCACCGCACTGCTCCCGGCAGACGGGGTGCTGATCGCCTGCGCTGACGACGCCGGCGCCCGGGCGCTGGCCCGGCGAAACCTCGAGCGCGGCAACACCCGCGTTGTGCTTTACGGCACCAGCGTCGACGCCGGGATCATGCTCCACGACGGCGGTCCGGGCGATGTGTCGATCACCACCGACGCCGGACGCTTTCCGCTCGATCTGCACGTTCCCGGGCGGCACAACGCCCTCAACGCGGCGGCCGCGTTCGCCGTTGCGCTGGAACTCGGCGTGGAGCCAGGTCGCGCCGCCGCCGCCCTGACCCACTTCACCGGGGCGTCCCGGCGTTTCGAATTCAAGGGCGCGGGCCGCGGTGTAAGGGTCTACGACGACTATGCCCACCACCCCACCGAAGTGCGGGCAGCCCTGTCCGCAGCGCGCTCCGTGGCGGGCGGCCACAAACTCCACGTCCTCTTCCAGCCGCACCTGTTTTCCCGGACCCGGGAATTCGCCGGAGAGTTCGCGGCAGCGCTCAACGCCGCCGACACCGCACTGGTACTTGATATCTACCCCGCCCGGGAAGATCCGATCCCGGGCGTCAGCAGCCAGCTGATCGCCGCGCACCTTGGTGCCGGCGGCCGGCTCATCGGACCGGGCGATGAGGCCGTGCGGTCAGTGCTGGCCGCCGCGGCGCCGGGGGACATTGTGCTTACGGTCGGCGCAGGCGACGTTACCGCCTACGGGCCGATGATTGTCGCAGCCCTGAACGACCCCACCCCGCACGACCCCACCCTGAACAAGGGCACCCCGCACGAGGGACTGCCGGGCGGCGGTGGCCAAGGTGCCTAGCAGCCGCAGGCCCGGCTACCGGGCGGCTGGACCACGGGCCCCGGGGACCCGCGGGGATTCAGCGCCGGAGGACGCTATCTCGGCTACTAAGGACGGGACAGCAATCCGTGCCGCGACCCCCCGGCCGGCTCCGGATAACGTGCTGTCCTTTCCCGAACCCAAGGCCAAACGCCGGCTGCGCATCCTGCTGGCTACCATTGGGATCCTGGCCGTTCTGACCGCCGGGATCCTTGCCATTGCTGTCTACTCTCCGGTGCTGGCGGTTCGGACGGTCACCGTCGAGGGCACCAAACTGCTGACGGCGGACCAGATCCGAACGGCGCTCGCTCCGCTGGAAGGCAAGCCGCTGCCGCAGATCAGCGACGGCGACGTCACAGCCCTGCTGCAGCCCCTCGTGCAGGTTAAGAGCGTCAGCACCCAGGCCCGCCCGCCGTCGACGCTTCAGGTCAGGGTAACCGAACGCGTACCGGTTGCCCTCGTTAAGCAGGGTGAGGTCCACCAGCTCGTGGACGAGGACGGCGTGAAGCTCAGCGACACCGCCGACCCGGCCGCAATCCCGCTTCCTGTCATCGACGGCGGCAACGGCACGCTGCCCAAGGACCTGTTCCAGGCCATCACCGGTGTCCTCGGGGCGCTGCCGGCCGACGTGCTCGGACGGCTCTCCAGTGCCTCGGCGAAGTCCGTGGACGCCGTCGAACTTAAGCTTGTGGACGGACAGACGATTGTCTGGGGCAATGCGGGGGAGAAGGAGCTAAAGGCGCGGGTCCTCGAAGCCCTGCTGAAGGCCCCCGCCGACCCGAAGAACCCGGTCCGGGTCTACGACGTCAGTGCGCCCCGGCACCCGGTCACCCGGTAGCTGGGAAAAGAGGCTATTTCGCCGCTAATACCGCGACACGCGGGGCCGGTTATTGAATGTCATCTACATAGGAAATAGCGTCACAGCATGAGTTACTTGACATAACTATAACCTTCAACTCGAAGGTTAAGGTTATAAGCTTCAAGTCCGACTCCACCAGTTTTCGCAATAGAACACGAACAAGGGACACGTAACGTGGCAGCTCCGCAGAACTACTTGGCCGTCATCAAGGTCGTCGGCATCGGCGGCGGTGGCGTGAACGCAGTCAACCGCATGATCGAAGTCGGTCTTCGCGGCGTCGAATTCATCGCGGTCAACACCGATGCGCAGGCATTGTTGATGAGCGATGCCGACGTCAAGCTCGACATCGGGCGTGAGTTGACCCGAGGCCTGGGTGCCGGTGCTAACCCGGATGTCGGCCGACAGGCCGCCGAGGACCACGCCGAGGAGATCGAAGAGGTCATCCGCGGCGCGGACATGGTCTTCGTCACCGCCGGCGAAGGTGGCGGCACCGGGACCGGCGGTGCGCCCGTGGTCGCCCGGATCGCCCGCTCGCTCGGCGCGCTGACCATCGGCGTTGTCACCCGGCCCTTCACCTTCGAAGGCCGCCGCCGTGCCGGCTCCGCCGAAGCCGGGATCGACGCCCTCCGCGACGAAGTGGACACGCTGATCGTCATCCCGAACGACCGCCTGCTCTCCATCAGCGACCGCAACGTCTCCGTCCTTGACGCGTTCCGCTCCGCTGACCAGGTGCTGCTTTCCGGTGTCCAGGGCATCACCGACCTGATCACCACCCCGGGCCTGATCAACCTCGACTTCGCCGACGTTAAGTCCGTTATGCAGGGCGCAGGATCCGCGCTGATGGGCATCGGTTCGGCGCGCGGCGAAGACCGTGCGGTCAAGGCTGCAGAGCTCGCCATCGCCTCGCCGCTGCTTGAAGCATCGATCGACGGCGCGCACGGGGTCCTGCTGTCCATTCAGGGCGGCTCGGATCTTGGCCTCTTCGAAATCAACGAAGCTGCCCGCCTGGTCCAGGAAGTTGCCCACCCGGAAGCGAACATCATCTTCGGCGCGGTCATCGACGATGCGCTCGGCGACGAGGCCCGTGTCACCGTCATCGCCGCCGGTTTCGACGATGTCAAGGCCACCTCACCGTCCATGGACCAGTCGCTTCCGCAGTCGGCCCCGCAGCGGCCGGCGGCCCCGGCAGCGGCCCCGGTCCAGGCACCGTCCTCGGCCCACGTGCAGCCGCTGCACGCCACGGTTGGCGCTTCCGGTTACGGCGGCTGGGGGCAGCAGCGTCCGTCTGCGGTCCCGGCCGACTCCGGCTTCGACGCCGACCTTCCTTCAGTTGTGGAGCCGGACATGTCCGGCCGTCACTCCGATGATCTGGATGTCCCTGACTTCCTCAAGTAAGTCCTGAAGCACCGTGGCACTGCCTGATGGCAGTGCCACGGTGCTTTCTCTTAGGATCGTAGTTCTGCAAACAAGTTTGGGCGGTGGTCTGGGTGTTCTCCTGGCGGGCGGAAGTCCGGCCCGGCGTTTGGGTGGCCTTCACCGACGCCGCTGCCGGCAACCTGGCGCTCCATGTCGGTGATGATGCGACCGAAGTGGCCCGTCGTCGGCGGGCCCTCGAGTCGGCGCTGGAACTCGGCGGCCGGCGTTTCCAGTACATGAACCAGGTCCACGGCAATGACGTCGCCGTCGTTGGCGCGGCCGCGGGCGGCCCGGGCGGAGCTCCGGCTGCCGGTGGCCCGACGGCCGATGCCCTGGTGTCCCTCGGGGACCCGCTCGCCGTGCTGGTGGCCGATTGTGTGCCGGTCGTCCTGGTCGGGGAACGGGCCGGTGGCCCGGACCCCGTTCTGGCAGTCGTCCACGCGGGCCGTCCGGGCGTCGCCTCCGGAATTGTCCCCGTGGCCGTCGCACGTATGCGGGAGTTGGGTGCGTCGGCACTCCGGGCCTGGATCGGTCCGTCCGTCTGCGGGCGGTGCTACGAGGTGCCCGCGCGGATGCGCGACGACGTTGCCTCCCTGGTGCCCGCGGCCCGTTGCACCACTTCCCGCGGCACCCCTGGACTGGACCTGCCGGCTGCCGTGCACAGCCAGTTGCGCGATGCCGGAGTCACAGTTGAATACTCCGGCGCCTGCACCCTGGAGGACACAAAGCTTTTCTCCTACCGCCGTGACCAGGACACCGGACGTTTCGCCGGGCTCGTGTGGACCCACGCCGCGGCGGTCCCGGATGAATAATCAGCTGCGCGGCGGCGCCGATGAACCGCTGGCGGAACAGGACCCCGACGGCGGCCTGCCCGATGCCCGGCTGGAACAGCTCAGGGAGCGGCTCACCGCCGTCCGGCAGCGCATCGACACTGCCGTTGCGGCCGCCGGACGGCAGGAGCGCCCGCCCCAGCTGATCGTGGTCACCAAGTTCCATCCCGCCGAGGATGTCCGGCGGCTCGCCACACTCGGCATCACCGACGTCGGGGAGAACCGGGACCAGGAAGCAGCGGAGAAGTCCGGTGCGCTGCCCGGGCTGGACTTGCGCTGGCACTTTATCGGCCAGCTGCAGAGTAACAAGGCCAAGTCGGTCGTGAAGTACGCCCACGCGGTGCACTCAGTGGACCGCCCGCAGCTGGCCGGAGCCCTGGCCAAGGCCATGTCCGCACAGAAGGAACTGACGGGGCGCCCGCCGCTGGAGTGCTTCATCCAGGTCAGTCTCGACGGCGACGCCGGCGGACGCCGGGGTGGCGCCCTGCCGGCCGAGATCCCGGCGTTGGCCGCGCAGCTGGCGGGGGCAGCGGGACTCCACCTGGCCGGCGTAATGGCAGTGGCCCCCTTCGGCGAGGATCCGGTCCCGGCATTTGAAAAGCTCGCGGAGCTCTCCGCCCGGCTGACCGCCGTCCACCCCGGGGCCACGGGTATTTCCGCAGGCATGAGCCAGGACCTTGAGGCGGCCATCCGGTTCGGGGCGACACACCTTCGCGTTGGCTCCGATATTCTCGGTCCGCGTCCGGCGTTGCGGTAAGTTCAACGTATTGGAAGGTAACGGCGGGAATTCCAAGGCTGCTAAGTCATTGATCGGCCCGCTGACGGACACGATTAGGAGTCGACCATGGCCGGCGCTCTGCGCAAGACAATGATCTATCTTGGGCTCGCTGATGGCGACGAACACTACGAGTCCGAGCACCAAACATCGCACAAGGATGAGGACGATTCCATGGAGCACGACCGCGAGGAACGCCGTGCACCGGCGCCCGTCCGCGAGGCACCCAGGGACGAGCCCTACGCCGCTGAAGAGGAATACCGCGCACCTGTGACACCCATCAAGCGAGCGGCGTCGAGCCGCGAAGAGCACACCGGACTCCGCCAGATCACTACGATCCATCCGCGGTCCTACAACGACGCCAAACTCATCGGTGAAAGCTTCCGTGATGGCATCCCCGTCATCATGAACGTCACCGACATGGGCGAAGCGGACGCCAAGCGCCTGGTCGACTTCTCCGCCGGACTGGTGTTCGGCCTGCGCGGCAGCATCGAGCGCGTGACGAACAAAGTCTTCCTGCTCTCGCCGTCGTACGTCGAAGTGATTGGCGACGACAAAAAGGTCAGCGAGACCCAGGCAAGCTTCTTCAACCAGAGCTAGTTCCGGATTCTTTTGAAGGATGCCAGGCGGGGACACCTCGTCTGGCATCCTTGCTGCACGATCCGTGTTGAAATAGAGGCGGAACTATCAGGCGGACACTGCGGTATCCGGAATGAACATGGAGATATGAGCTAACTCATGGGAATTGTTTTCGGACTTGTCTATATCGCCTTGCTGTTGTTCCTGGTGGCGCTCATCATCCGCCTGGTGTTCGACTGGGTGCAGATGTTCGCACGGGGCTGGCGGCCCCGCGGCGCGGCGCTTGTGGCAGCTCACGCTGTGTATTCGGTCACAGACCGTCCGTTGAAACTGCTGCGGCGTCTCATCCCGCCGTTGCGGCTGGGCGGAATCTCGCTGGACCTCGGTTTCCTGCTGATCTTCGTGGCTGTCAGCATTGCCATGGCGTTTGCCAAGTACCTGGTGTTCTCCCAGCCGATCGCAGCCTAGCCCGTTCGTGGCCCGAAACAGATAGAAACTCCGGTTTGACACTGCGGTGTTGAATTAGAGGAACCAGACCATATTTAGGTACCGTAGTTTTTACGGCCGAAAGGCCTACTGACTAACTAGACCAACGAGGTGACCAGATGGCTTTGACGCCAGAAGACGTTGTCAACAAGCGCTTTCAGCCGACCAAGTTCCGCGAAGGCTACGACCAGGATGAAGTTGATGACTTCCTGGACGAAATCGTCGTCGAACTGCGACGCCTGAACCAGGAGAACGACGAGCTGCGCAAGAAGCTCGCCGAACTGGGCGCCGGCACGCCTGCCAGTTCTTCCGCCGCGGCGCCTGTCGTGGAAAAGGTTCCGGCACCGGTCAAGGTCGAGAAAGAAGACGGCGCGAAGGCGGAAGCCGAGGCCAAGGCCGCCGAAGCCGTCAAGGCTGCCGAAGCTGCCGAAGTTGCCAAGAAGAAGGAAACCGAGCAGGCAGTTGCCCCGGCCCGCACCGTCTCAACCCCCGCTGCGGAGTCCGCCGCCGGCCTGCTGGCCATGGCGCAGCAGATGCACGACAAGCACGTCGCCGACGGCGAGCAGCAGCGCGACAAAATCATCGCTGAAGCGCAGATTGAGGCCAGCAGCCTCGTCAACGACGCGCAGGAAAAGTCCCGCAAGATCCTCGGCGCCCTTGAGCAGCAGCGTTCGGTCCTGGAGCGCAAGGTCGAGCAGCTTCGGGGCTTCGAACGCGATTACCGTTCACGCCTGAAGGCCTACATTGAGGGCCAGCTGCGTGACCTCGATGCCCGCGGCTCCGTGGCTGCCCCTGAGGTGGAAGCCAACAGCTAGGACAGTTAGCAAGTATTCTGAAAGCCGGTGGCTGAGGATTCCTCGGCCGCCGGCTTTTGGCATTAACCGCCGGCTCCGGCCGCGGCCGTGACCAAGCACCCGGATTCCAGTGCCCGCACTGGCTCGCGAACGAAAGCCTTATGACTGACGCACCCCCACCTGACGCAACGCAGCACGCTGCGTCCGCCCACGCAGGCCGCACCGGCCACCGGCCGCGGCGCGCCCTGCTGCTATCCGTATTCTTCGGCCTTGCGGCGTTCGCCTATGTCTTCGATCAGCTGACCAAACTTTGGGTTACGGCCACCATGATCGAAGGCGAAAGGATCCCCGTCCTCCCGCCGCTGCTGCACTGGTACTACATCCGGAACTCCGGTGCTGCCTTTTCGATCGGTGAGAACGTCACCTGGGTGTTTACCCTCATTATGACGGCCGTCTCGATCGCCATCCTGCTGCAGTTGCGCAAGCTGGGCTCGCTCTGGTGGGCGCTGGCGCTTGGGCTGCTCCTGGGCGGCGCCCTGGGCAACCTCACGGACCGGCTGTTCCGCGAACCCTCCTTCGCTATGGGCCACGTCGTGGACTTTATCCAGCTCCCCAACTTTGCGATCTTCAACATCGCGGACTCCGCCGTTGTGTCGGCCGTGGTAATTATCTGCCTGCTGACGCTGCGCGGGATTGCCCTGGACGGCTCACACCCGACCAAGGACACGGTAAAACATGACTCCTAATCACACCGTGCCCGGCGACGGCACGCCAGATACCGTGACTCCGGAGTGGCCGGCCCCGGCCGGCCATGTCCCGGAAGTGATCCTCCCGGAAGACCTCGACGACGCCGACCGGTCCGACGCACCCGGCGGGCAGGACGCGCCGGCCGCCTCGTCCGCGCTTCGCTTTGTGGTCCCGGCGGACGTCGCCGGCGCCCGAATAGATGCCGGACTTGCGGGCCTGATGGCTATTTCCCGCTCGCAGGCAGCCACGTTAATCGCCGAAGGCCACGTCCGCAGCAACGGCAAAGCGGTGGGGAAGTCGCTCAGGCTTGCCGCCGGTGCCGTGCTCGACGTTGTTGTCCCGGAACGCCGGGACCCCCTGGAAATTGTGGAGGAAGTAGTGGACGGCCTGGACATCCTGCTGGACGATGACGAATTTGTCGTCATCGACAAACCGGTCGGCGTAGCCGCCCATCCCTCTCCCGGCTGGGTGGGACCCACTGTGGTCGGCGGCCTCGCCGGTCTCGGCTACCGGATTTCCACCTCAGGCTCGCCGGAACGCAAGGGCATTGTGCACCGGCTCGACGTCGGGACCTCGGGCGTGATGGTGGTCGCCAAGACGGAGCGTGCGTACACGGCGCTCAAGCGGGCCTTTATGGAGCGCACCGTGGACAAGGTGTACCACGCGGTGGTCCAGGGACTTCCGGAGCCGCTGGCGGGCACCATCGATGCGCCGATCGGCCGTCACCCAGGCCACGACTGGCGTTTTGCGGTCATCGAGGACGGCCGGGACTCCATCACGCATTACGAAGTTCTTGAAGCCTTTGGAAAGGCCTCGCTTGTGGAGGTCCACCTCGAGACCGGCCGGACGCACCAGATCCGCGTCCATTTCTCTGCCCTGCGCCACCCCTGCGCCGGCGACCTGACGTACGGCGCGGACCCGCGCCTGGCTGCCACCCTGGGGCTGACCCGGCAGTGGCTGCACGCCCGGCAGCTGTCCTTCGATCATCCCCGGACCGGGGAGCGGGTTACGGTTACCAGTGAGTACCCGCAGGACCTGCGCTACGCGCTGGAAGTCCTGGAGTCGGGACAGGCCTGAGCCGCGCAGCACCTGGCCTGCCCGCCGGTGCGGCCTGAGCTCCGTGCCGAAAGCTCGGTGCGCGGCACTAGAATGAACCGGTGACTTCCAGCAACAACTCGTTCGTGCACCTCCACAACCACACCGAATACTCCATGTTGGACGGTGCGGCCCGGTTGGGGGAGCTGTTCGACGAAACCGAGCGGCTGGGCATGCCGGCCCTGGCCACCACCGACCACGGCTATCTCTTCGGGGCATTCGACTTCTGGAAGCGGGCCACGGACCAGGGCATCAAGCCGATCATCGGCGTCGAGGCGTACGTGACGCCCGGGACCGCGCGCACCGACAAGACCCGCGTCCGCTGGGGCGAAGAGAACCAGCGCAAGGATGACATCTCCGGCGGTGGTGCCTATACCCACATGACGCTGCTCAGCTACAACAACGTGGGCATGCGCAACCTTTTCCGGGCCTCCTCGATCGCCTCACTGGACTCGGTCTTCGGCAAATGGCCGCGGCTGGACCGTGAACTGCTCAACACCTACTCGGAAGGGCTGATCGCTACCACCGGCTGCCCCTCCGGCGAGGTCCAGACGCGGCTCCGGCTTGGCCAGTACCGGGAAGCCGTCGAGGCCGCGGCCGAGTTCCGCGACATTTTCGGCGCCGAGAACTACTTCTGCGAACTCATGGACCACGGCCTGGACATCGAGCGCCGCGTCACCGGCGACCTGCTGCGCCTGGCCAAGGAACTGAACCTTCCGCTGGTGGCCACCAACGACCTGCACTACACACACGAGCACGACGCGAAGGCACACGAGGCACTGTTGGCCATCCAGTCGGGTTCCACCCTTCTGGAGCCGACGTACGACAACGGCGGCTCGCGCTTCGCTTTCTCCGGCAGCGGCTACTACCTGAAGTCGCCGCAGGAAATGCGGGAGCTGTTCCGCGACCATCCCGAGGCATGCGATAACACGCTCCTGATCGCCGAGCGCTGCGAAGTGTCCTTCAACACCGGCGCCAACTACATGCCCCGGTTCCCGTGCCCGGACGGGGAGGACGAAACGTCCTGGCTGGTCAAGGAAGTCGACAAGGGACTCCAGTACCGCTATCCGCAGGGCATTCCGGACAAGGTGCGCACCCAGGCCGACTACGAGCTGGGTGTTATCACCTCGATGGGCTTCCCGGGCTACTTCCTGGTGGTGGCGGACTTCATCAACTGGGCCAAGAACAACGGCATCCGGGTGGGTCCCGGACGCGGCTCGGGCGCCGGGTCCATGGTGGCCTATGCCATGCGCATCACTGACCTTGATCCGCTGCACCACGGCCTGATTTTCGAGCGCTTCCTCAACCCGGACCGGGTCTCCATGCCTGACTTCGACGTCGACTTCGATGACCGGCGGCGCTCCGAAGTGATCGACTACGTCACGCGAAAATACGGCGACGAACGTGTCGCGATGATCGTCACCTACGGCACCATTAAGACCAAGCAGGCCCTCAAGGACTCTTCCCGGGTGCTGGGTTACCCCTTCAGCATGGGTGAACAGCTGACCAAGGCGCTGCCGCCGGCGGTGATGGCCAAGGACATTCCGCTTGCAGATATCCAGAACAAGGACTCCAAACGCTATAGCGAGGCCGGCGACTTCCGGCAGCTGATCGCCACCGACCCCGAAGCCGCGAAGGTGTTCGAAACGGCGCTCGGCATCGAGGGCCTGAAACGTCAGTGGGGTGTCCACGCGGCCGGCGTCATTATGTCCTCGGACCCGATCATCGACGTGATCCCGGTGATGCGCCGCTTCCAGGACGGCCAGGTCATCACCCAGTTCGACTACCCGACCTCCGAGGGCCTGGGCCTGATCAAGATGGACTTCCTGGGCCTGCGGAACCTCACGATCATCTCCGACGCCCTGGAAAACATCACGATGAACCGCGGAATTGAGCTGGATCTGGAGTCCCTGGCCCTGGACGACGTGGCGTCCTACGAGCTGCTCGCCCGCGGCGACACCCTTGGTGTGTTCCAGCTCGACGGCGGGCCCATGCGCTCCCTGCTCAAGCTGATGAAGCCCGACAACTTCGAGGACATCTCCGCCGTCCTGGCCCTCTACCGGCCCGGACCCATGGGCGCCAACGCGCACACAGACTACGCGCTGCGCAAGAACAAGATCCAGGACGTCATCCCGATCCACCCCGAGCTCGAGGAACCGCTCGCCGAGATCCTCGGCGGCACCTACGGCCTGATCGTCTACCAGGAGCAGGTGATGGCCGTGGCGCAGAAGCTTGCCGGGTACACCCTGGGCCAGGCCGACATCCTGCGCCGCGCCATGGGCAAAAAGAAGAAATCCGAGCTCGACAAGCAGTTCGCCGGCTTCTCCCAGGGCATGCAGGACAACGGCTACTCGATGGCCGCGGTCAAGACCCTCTGGGACATCCTCCTGCCATTCTCCGACTACGCCTTCAACAAGGCCCACTCGGCTGCATACGGCGTGATCTCCTACTGGACCGCCTACCTCAAGGCCCACTATGCGCCGGAGTACATGGCAGCCCTGCTCACCTCGGTGGGCGATGACAAGGACAAGTCGGCCATCTACCTCAACGAATGCCGCCGTATGGGGATCACGGTGCTGCCGCCGGACGTCAACGAGTCGGCGCTGAACTTCACCCCGGTGGGCACGGACATCCGCTTCGGCATGGGAGCCATCCGCAACGTCGGAGTCAACGCCGTCGAAGCCATGGTGGCGGCCCGCGAAAAAGAAGGGGCCTACACCTCCTTCAAGGACTACCTGATGAAGGTACCGGCTGTGGTGTGCAACAAGCGCACCATCGAGTCCCTGATCAAGGCCGGCGCCTTCGATTCGCTGAACCACCACCGGCGCGCCCTGGCCATGATTCATGAAGAAGCCATCGATTCGGTCATCACCCTGAAGCGGAACGAGGCAATCGGCCAGTTCGACCTGTTCGCCGGAATCGACGAAGCCGAGTCCGAGGCCTCGTTGAGCATCGAAATTCCGGACCTCCCCGAATGGGAGAAGAAGGACAAACTCTCCTTCGAACGGGACATGCTCGGCCTCTACGTCTCGGACCACCCGCTGCAGGGCCTTGAAGGGGTCCTCAGCCAGCATGCCGACCAGTCCATCACCTCGCTCATCGCCGAAGACGGCCCGCACGACGGCGCCATCGTTACCATTGCCGGCATGATCACCTCGCTGAGCCGGCGGATCGCGAAGGCCAGCGGCAATGCCTACGCCCGGGCCGAGATCGAGGACCTCGGCGGTTCCGTCGAGGTTATGTTCTTCGGGCAGGTCTATGGCCCGATCGCCTCCGTGCTGGCAGAGGACCTGATCGTTGTTGTGAAGGGCCGGCTGCAGCGCCGCGATGACGGCGCCGTGGCATTGAACTGCATGGAACTCTCCGTCCCGGACCTCAGCGAGGGCCTCAACGGCCCGCTGGTGATCACCATGCCGACGCATAAGGCAACCGAAGCAGTTGTGACCGAGCTCGGCGACGTGCTGCGGACCCACCGCGGCAAATCCGAAGTCAGGCTGCACCTGCAAGGTGACGCCCGGGTGGAGGTTATGGGCCTGCCCGTGCACTTGCGGGTAAACCCCAGCCCGTCGCTGTTTGGAGATCTGAAGGTGCTGCTGGGCCCGACCTGCCTGGACGGCTAAGGCCAGCCCGCGAGGGCCTCCGGCGGGCTAGATTTCGTAGTCGAGCGGCACGGGCTGGCCGTAGGAGCCGGAGTGGTAGAGCAGCGGGGCGCCGTCGGCACCGACTTCGCCGCCCACAACCTCGACCACCACAACGGCGTTGTTCTCGAAGGAGAGCCGCATCTGGACCTTGCCGATCAACCAGCCGGCAACGTCCTTGAGGACCGGCACCTCATGGGGCCCTGGCACCCAGTGGTCCCCCTCGAAGCGGTCGCGGGTCCTGGCAAAACGGTCGGCCAACGCCTGGTTCTCCAGTCCCAGCATGTGCACGCCGATGTACTTCGCATTGGCGACGGCCGGCCAGGAACTGGAAGTGCGGGCCATATTAAAGGTGAACCGGGGAGGTTTCGCGGAGAGCGAGGCCACAGATGTTGCAGTAAAGCCGAAGGGGACGCCGTTGAAGTTGGCGGTGATGATGGCCACGCCGGCGGCGTGCCGGCGGAACATCTCCTTGAAAGTACTTTCGAAGGCTTGGTCCTCTGCGGCCACTGCAATCCCACTCCCTGGTGCACATTTGTGTCATTCCTACCCCGCCAGCGTATTCTCTCAGCGCCCGGCCGCGGTACTTGTTGCCCCCGACGCGTCATGTGGACGGTCATCGGGCCCAGCGCGGCGTGGTGTGCCCGCCCGGCCAAAAGCTTGTTAAAGTTTGTTCCATGACACAGCCCGCACTCAATGGCCAGCTCCCGCAGCACGCCCGGCAGGACCCGCTGCAGGGACCGGCCGGGATGCCGGGTCCCGAATCCCGGCAGGGTATTCCCGCCGCAGCGCCGGAACCGCCGCCGCTCGTGCGCGTTGTGACGTGGCGTAAAGCTGCCGTTATCGCTGCTGCCGGTGTGCCGGCGGGGCTGCTGTGGTGGCTCCTGGCCCCGTCCGGCCTTAACCTGCTCTCGGGTGATCCGCAGTTGCGCAGCGGGGCAAACACCGAAGGGTGGCTGCCCCGGGACCTGGTCCTGGCGGCCCTGATGCTGCTGGCCGGCTGCATTTCCGGTGCCGTCGCTTCCGGCAGCAAGCATAACGGGCCGTCCAGCCGGGAGGTCCTGGTGGCAGTGGGTGCCGGCGCACTCGGCGCACTCGCCGCGTGGGGGACCGGCGTGCTGTGCGGCCTGTGGTGGGGAACGCCCGAGGACACGTCGGCGAACGCCAGTATCGCCTTTTCGCTGCGGTCCGTGGCGGTCCTGACAATGTGGCCGGCCGCTACTGCCCTTGCGATCTTCTTGAGCACCCTCGGGAGTAAACCGGCTCCGGAAAGCGGGCCCGGGGCTCACGGTGCGGACCCCGAAGCCCTGGAGTAGCCAGCCGGAACCACCCGGGGGCGAGCGGCGCGGCACGTGCCCGCGGGACCCGTAAAATAAACGGGTGACCCTTTCAGCTGACAGTTCCGTGCCCGCCGCTACTGCGCCCCCGGCCCCCGCCGGACTCACCTTCCGTACCGTTGACCTGCGCGGCCAGCGGCTGACACTTGCCGGCCTCCGCGCCGCGGTACCCCGCGCAAAAGCCGGCGCCATGGCGGATGCGGAGCAGACCGTCCTGGGCATTATCGCCACCGTCCGCGCCGGGGGCTTCGAAGCGCTGAGTGAACTGGCCCGAACGTTCGACGGCGTCGAGCAAGCACACCCCCGGGTTCCCGCCGGGGCACTGACGGACGCCTTGGCCGGGCTCGACCCCGACGTCCGGGCAGCACTGGAAGAATCCATCTCACGTGCCCGGCGCTTTGCCGATGCCCAGCGGCCGGCCGACACCGATGTCGAACTCGGCGACGGGGCGGTGGTCAGCCAAAAATGGGTCCCGGTAGCGCGTGTGGGACTCTATGTGCCCGGCGGGCTGGCGGTCTACCCGTCCTCCGTCATTATGAACGTTGTTCCTGCCCTCGCGGCCGGCGTCGAATCCATCGCCCTGGCTTCGCCGCCGCAAAAGGACTTCAACGGACTCCCGCACCCCACGATCCTCGCCGCGGCATGCCTGCTGGGCATTAACGAGGTCTACGCGATCGGCGGCGCCCAGGCGATCGCCGCGTTCGCCTATGGCATCCCCGCCTCGGAGGGGAACGCCGGACTGGACCCGGTCGACGTTGTCACCGGCCCCGGCAACGTCTTCGTCGCCACTGCCAAACGCCTCGTCAAAGGTGTTGTGGGCATCGATTCCGAGGCCGGCACAACGGAAATTGCGATCCTGGCCGACGACTCGGCCCGGCCGGACCTCGTCGCGGCGGACCTGATCAGCCAGGCCGAGCACGACCCCAAAGCTGCGTCAGTTCTGGTCACGGATTCCGAGCTGCTCGCCGCCGCGGTTCGGGTGGAACTGGACCGTCAGGCGGCCCTGACCAAACACCGGGACAGGGTCCGCGAGGCGCTCTCCGGTCCGCAGTCCGGCGTTGTCCTGGTGGACAACCTCGACCAGGGCATTGCGGCGTGCAACGCCTACGCGGCCGAACACCTGGAAATTATGACGGCGGACGCTGCCAGTGTCGCGGGCCGGATCCGCAGCGCCGGGGCGATCTTTGTGGGCGACTACAGCCCGGTCAGCCTGGGCGACTACTGTGCCGGGTCAAACCATGTGCTGCCGACCAGCGGCACCGCGGCCTTCTCCTCGGGGTTGAACGTGACCACCTTCCTGCGGGCCATCCAGGTGGTTAACTACACCCGCGCGGCCTTGGAAGAGGTCAGCGGACACATCGTGAGCCTGGCTGGAGCCGAGGATCTGCCGGCGCACGGCGAAGCCGTCACCGCCCGCTTTGCCGGCGGTGCCTGACCACTACATGTAGTAATTACAGGATTGTTATTCGCCTACATCTAGTCGTAAACTGATAATGGAGACAAAAATGCTCCGCCGAACTACGGGTGTTCGCCCGCGTTTGGTCATCGGCCTGCGACAGGGGACGGAACGAGATGTATTGCCCGTTTTGCCGGAACCCTGATTCGCGGGTGGTCGACAGCCGGATAGCCGACGATGGCTCTGCCATCCGCCGCCGCCGGCAGTGCCCCGAGTGCGGCCGGCGTTTTACCACCGTCGAGACCACCAGCCTGAGCGTGATCAAGCGCTCCGGAGTCGGCGAGCCGTTCAGCCGCAGCAAAATCATCAACGGTGTCCGCAAGGCCTGCCAGGGCCGTCCCGTCACCGAGGACGACCTCGCCATGCTGGCCCAGGAAGTCGAGGAGACGATCCGGGCAGCCGGCGCCGCCGAAATCGACGCCCATGAAGTGGGTCTCGCAATCCTCAACCCGCTCCAGCGGCTCGATGAGGTGGCCTACCTGCGCTTCGCAAGTGTCTACCAGGCCTTCGAGTCCCTCGAGGACTTCGAGGCTGCCATTTCGCTGCTCCGCCACGAAGCCGAAAGCAAGGCCCGCGAAGGCCAGAGCCAGCAGAAGAGCCCGCTCTAGGGGCGTATCAGGAGCGCCGGCTCACAGACTCCGGTGGTGGCAGCGGAGGGGAAGCCGCGGCCACCACCGGCACCAATCAAGAAAAGAACCACCACTCCGGGTCGTCGCCAGCGCGCAGGACAACCCGGAGTGAGAGCCCATCCGGCTACTTGGCCAGTTGGTGCTGCAGCGCGATTTCGAGGGCCGCCCCGACGATTCCGGCGTCATTCTTCAGCTTGGCCGGCACAATCGGTGTGCGCAGCTGCAGCCGCGGCAGGTATTCGTCGGCGCGCTTCGAGATGCCGCCTCCGACGATGAACAATTCGGGGGAGAAGAGGAATTCCACGTGGGAGAAGTAGCGCTGCAGCAGAACGCTGTACTCCTCCCAGCTCAGTCCGTCCCGTTCCCGGGCAACGGCTGAGGCCTTGCTTTCGGCATCGAATCCGTCAATTTCGAGGTGGCCGAGTTCGGCATTCGGCACAAGCTTGCCATCGAAGATAAAGGCTGAACCGATCCCGGTGCCGAGCGTGATGACCAGCACGGTTCCTTTGACGGACTCGCCGGCGCCGAAGCGTGCCTCCGCCAGCCCGGCGGCATCGGCGTCGTTAATGACCTCAACCGGCCGCCCGAGGCGGGCGGTCAGCAGGGCATCGATGTCCATTTCCAGCCAGGACTTATCCACGTTGGCGGCGGAGTGGACCACGCCGTGCTGGATGATGCCGGGGAAGGTCACACCGACCGGCGAGTCCGGTGCCGGCGCGTCCGGCCGGGCCGTCAAATCGGCAACGACCTGGGCCACGACATCGGCAACGGATTCGGGGGTGGAGGGCTGCGGGGTGGGGATACGCAGGCGCTCCCCGAGCAGCTTGCCCTTTTTCAGGTCGACGATTCCGCCCTTGATCCCGGTACCACCGATGTCGATGCCGATCAGCGTGGTGTTTTTGGTCGACTTCTCGTCCTTCTTGGCCAATGTGGTTCCGTTCGTGGCAGGGGCGGAGCTAGCAGGGATCGGCGCAGGGCCGAGATGCGAAGACCGGGATCTTCTGTGGGGCAATCAGGGGAGGGTCAGCACTTCGGCACCGGTCTCCGTCACAAGCAGGGTGTGCTCGAACTGCGCAGTGCGTTTGCGGTCACGGGTGACGACGGTCCAGTCGTCGGCCCACATGTCCCAGTCCACGGTGCCCAGCGTCAACATCGGTTCAATCGTGAAGACCATGCCGGCCTCAATCACCGTGTTGTAGGCCGGGGCAGCGTCGTAGTGCGGGATGATCAGGCCGGTGTGGAAGGCCTCGCCCACACCGTGGCCGGTGAAGTCGCGGACAACGCCGTAGCCGAAGCGCTTGGCGTAGGACTCAATAGTGCGGCCGATGACATTGATTTCGCGGCCCGGGGCCACCGCACGAATCGCGCGGTTCAGGGATTCCTGCGTGCGCTCAACCAGCAGGCGGGATTCCTCATCCACGTCGCCGGCCAGGAAGGTGTAGTTGGTGTCGCCGTGCACGCCGCCGATAAAGGCGGTGATGTCGATGTTGACGATGTCACCGTCCCTGACCACAGTGCTGTCCGGGATGCCATGGCAGATGACTTCGTTCAAGGACGAGCACAGCGACTTGGGAAAGCCGCGGTAGCCCAAAGTCGATGGATACGCGTTGTGGTCCAGCAGGAATTCGTGGCCCACCCGGTCCAGCTGGTCGGTCGTGACGCCGGGCACGATGTGCCTGCCGACCTCCACGATGGCCTGCGCGGCAATCCGGGAGGCGGTGCGGATCTTCTCGATCGTCTCCGCCTGCTTGACCTCAGAGCCGGTGAACTTGGCCGGCGCGGGTTTGCCCACGTATTCGGGGCGCGGGATCGAGGCCGGAACGGGAAGCTGAGGACTGACAGCTCCCGGGACCAGCGTGCCGATGGGTGCAGTCGAGGCTAGGGAAGGCATACATTGATCATATAAGGCGCGGCCGGAGGCGCAGAAACAAATCCGAACAAAGCCACACCAGCTGAGGAGAATCCATGCCCGAGTACTGGTACAACGTCACCACCCACGAGGTTGAAGAGGACGCCATGTCCGACTGGAGCCAGCTGATCGGCCCGTACGCAACGCGCGACGAAGCAGAACACGCGCTCGAGAAAGTCAAAGCCCGCAACGAATCGTGGGAAAAGGGCGACGACGACTAGGCGGCCCACACTGAGCAGGCTGGTCCTGCGCGCCGGCATCCGGGGTCCGGCACGCCGCCGGGGACACCTGCTCCCTGGCCGGGCGCCCGCTGGCCGGGCGCCCGCTGGAACGGGCGCCCGTCGGAACGGCCGCGCCGGAAAAGGCGCGCCGGAACGGGTGTCCGCTAGAACGAGTGCTCGGGGCCGGGGAACTGGCCGGTGCGTACGTCCTCGCCGTAGGCCTTCGCGGCGTCGCTGAGTGAAGTCCGCAGGTCAGCGTACTGCTTGACGAACCTGGCCATTTTGCCGCCGCGCAGTCCCGCCATATCCTGCCACACGAGTACCTGGCCGGTGGTGGCGTTGCCGGCGCCGATGCCGATGGTGGGGACCTCGACGGCGGCGTCCACGGCTGCCGCTGTCGCGGCGGGCACCATTTCCATCAACACGCAGAACGCCCCGGCGTCGGCCAGGGCGACGGCATCGTCGATCAGGCGCTGGGCGTCATCGCCGCGGCCCTGCACCCGGTAGCCACCGAGGGCATGCTCGCTTTGCGGGGTAAAACCGATGTGCGCCATCACCGGAATGCCGGCCTGGACCATGGCCCGGACGGTTTCGGCATAGAACTGTCCGCCCTCGATCTTGACCGCGTGGGCGAGGCCTTCCTTGAGGAACCTGACTCCGGTGGCCACCCCCTGCTGGGCAGAGACCTCGTAGCTGCCAAAGGGAAGATCCGCCACCACCAGGGCGCGCTTGGCCGAACGGGCCACCGCCCGGCACAACGGGAGCAGCTCATCGACCGTGACGGGCAGGGACGTCTCATTGCCAAAGACATTGTTGGACGCCGAGTCGCCCACCAGCAGGACTTCGATGCCGGCCTGGTCAAAGATTTCCGCCGTGTACTGGTCGTAGGCGGTCAGCATGGCAAAGCGTTCACCGTTGAGTTTCGCCTGGCGCAGGTGGTGGGTGCGGACCCGGGCCACCGGCTTCCGGGTGACCGGCTCCTGGCCCGCGGCAGGCGCCGCCGGGCCGCTGCCGTAGGGTGCGGCTAGTTCTGCGGGCATGCTGGAATCGGTGTTGTTGCTTGTGGCCATGGCACGAGCGTAGTGCGATAGCGCGTGTCCTAGCTACCGGCTTCCGGCCCGCGCCCGGGTGAATCACGTCACACCGCGTTCGCCGCAGCGGCTTGCGGCGGCGAATTTCGGGGTCCGGGTGTTAACGCTGTGTTACGCGCAGCAGCCGTGCCAGCATTCGGTGGCAATGATTAGTAAAGTGAAGCCTGAGCAGCTGCGGGATCCATGCATGACGGGCCTGGGGCACGGACGAAAGAACCGGAAAGAGGCCACTATGGACCGCCAGCAAGAGTTTGTCCTGCGGACGATCGAAGAGCGTGACGTGCGGTTCGTGCGGTTGTGGTTCACCGACGTCGTCGGTTCGCTGAAATCGGTGGCGCTGGCCCCGGCTGAAGTCGAGGGCGCGTTTGAGGAAGGCCTTGGCTTTGACGGCTCCTCGATCGAGGGCCTCGCCCGGGTTTTCGAATCCGACATGCTGGCCCAGCCGGACCCTGCCACGTTCCAGATCCTGCCGTGGCGCGGCGAGACCGAGGCAACGTCCCGGATGTTCTGCGACATCCTGACGCCCGACGGCGAACCGTCGGCTGCTGATCCCCGCAATGTCCTCAAGCGCAACCTGGCCAAGGCCGCGGACATGGGCTTCACCTGCTACACCCACCCCGAGATCGAGTTCTACCTGCTCAAGTCCCAGCAGCCGGGCCCGGACGGTTCCCCCGTCCCCGTGGACGAGGGCGGCTACTTCGACCACGTTCCGGGCGGGGTGGCGCAGGACTTCCGCCGCACCGCCGTGACCATGCTCGAATCCGTCGGCATCTCGGTTGAGTTCAGCCACCACGAGGCCGGCCCGGGCCAGAACGAAATCGACCTGCGCTATGCGGATGCGCTGCAGACCGCGGACAACATCATGACCTTCCGCACGGTGATCAAAGAGGTAGCGCTGCAGCAGAGCACCTACGCCACCTTTATGCCCAAACCCTTCACTGCCCACCCGGGTTCGGGCATGCACACGCACTTTTCGCTCTTCGAAGGCGACACCAACGCGTTCTACGAGGCGGGGGCGGAATTCCAGCTCTCCGAAACGGCCCGGCAGTTCATCGCCGGCATCCTCAAGCACGCCCCGGAGTTCACCGCTGTCACCAACCAGTTTGTGAACTCCTACAAGCGGCTCTGGGGCGGCGGAGAAGCCCCCAGCTACCTCAGCTGGGGACACAACAACCGCTCCGCGCTGGTCCGGGTTCCGCTGTACAAACCAGGCAAGGGCCAGTCCGCCCGGATTGAGTACCGCGGCATCGACTCGGCGGCCAACCCCTACCTGGCCTACGCCGTGCTGCTCGGTGCCGGGCTGAAGGGCATTGAGGAGGGCTACCAGCTCCCGCCCGCGGCCGAGGACGACATCTGGTCGCTGAGTTCGGCGGAGCGCCGGGCGATGGGCCACGACCCGCTCCCGGCCAGCCTGCACGACGCCATCCGGTCGATGGAGGACTCCGAACTGATGCCCCAGATCCTCGGCGAGCAGGTATTCGAGCACTTCCTGCGCAACAAGCGGGCCGAGTGGCAGGACTACCGTCTTCAGGTCACGCCCTACGAACTGCAGCGCAACCTCGGCATCCTCTAGGCGCCCCGGGTGAGTCTGGCACGACGCCTGATAGCCGCGGGTTTCAGCGATCTGGAGAAGAGCGAAAGGTTCCTGGCCGCCCCGGAGCTGGACGGCCTGGACCAGGACATCCTTTTCGCCGGCCTGCAGCTTGCCGCGAACCCTGACACGGCCCTGCAGTCACTGGTCAGGCTGATCGAAAAACACCACGATCTGCGCCGGCTGGCAGTCGCGGACCTGGACCGCAGCGAGCCCATGTACCGGGTTTTGGGTGCGTCCGAGGCGCTCGGCGAGTTCCTCATCCGCCATCCGGAGCACCTGAACGCCTTCGACGTGAAGGCCGGCCCCGAACCGCGGGAGGCAGAGACGGCGGTGCTGCGCGATCGGCTGCTGCGTTCCGTGCGGGCCGATCCGAAATCCAGCCGCCCAGTCGCGTTGGTGACCGGGCAGGAGGGCTACGAGGCATTGCGCACGGAGTACCGGCGCGGCCTGGTGGAGCTCGCCGTCAAAGACATCCGTGCCGCGGACCCGTTGGACTTTATGCCGGCCGCCGGCGCCGAACTCGCCGATCTCGCCGGCGCGGCAATCGAGGCAGCGTTGGCGGTCTCCCGGGCCGAAGCTGGCGAGCAGTTCAGCGCGGCCGAAGTGGCCGACGTCGGGCTGGCCGTGATCGGTATGGGCAAGTGCGGCGCCCGGGAACTGAACTACATTTCCGACGTCGACGTCATCTACGTCATCGAGTCCGGCTCGCTTGACGATTCGCGGGCCAACACGATCGGCACGGCCCTGGCGGCCGGTATATCCCGGGCCATTATGTCCACGGGCCGGGAACCCGGGCTGTGGGAGGTGGACGCGAACCTGCGTCCGGAGGGCAAATCCGGACCGCTGGTCAGAACCCTTGCCTCGCACGAGAGCTACTACGCACGCTGGGCCGAGAGCTGGGAATTCCAGGCCCTGCTCAAAGCCCGGACCATTGCCGGGGACACCGGGCTCGGCGCACGGTACGAGGCAGCCATTGCCCCGCTGGTCTGGTCATCCGCCGGCCGTGAAGGTTTCGTAGAGTCCGTCCGCTCCATGCGCCGACGGGTCACCGAAAACATTCCCGCCGAGGAGGAGCAGCGGCAGATCAAGCTGGGCCGGGGAGGGCTGCGGGACGTGGAATTCACTGTCCAGCTGCTGCAGCTGGTGCATGGCAAATCCGATGAGTCCCTCCGGTGCCGGGACACCACTTCGGCTATCGCCGCTTTGTCAGCCGGCGGCTACATCGGGCGCTCCGATGCCGCCGAGTTTGATCGCGCCTACCGCTACCTCCGGCTGCTTGAACACCGGATCCAGCTCTTCCAGCTGCGCCGTACCCACCTGATGCCTGTCAAGGAAGCCTCGCTGCGGGCCCTCGCCAAAGCTATGCTGGGGCCTTTCTCCAGCGAACGGCCCAAACCAGACGCCCTGGTCGCGGTCTGGCGCAAGACCAAACGCTCCGTGCGGGAGTTGCACGAACGCATCTTCTACCGTCCGCTGCTCAACACGGCCGCAGCGCTGAGCAGCGAGGAAGCCCGGCTCAGCCCGGAAGCCGCGCAGGGGCGCCTCGCCGCCTTGGGGTACCTCGATCCGAGGGGCGCCATGCGGCATATCGAGGCACTCACCGGCGGTGTGAGCCGCCGGGCTGCGCTCCAGCGGCAGCTGCTGCCGATCCTGCTCGGCTGGCTCGCGGAGGGCGTGGACCCCGACGCCGGCCTGCTGGCCTTCCGCAGGGTCAGCGAGGCGCTCGGAACCACCCACTGGTACCTCGGTATGCTGCGGGATTCAACGGCGGCCGCCGAGCGGCTCTGCCACGTGCTCTCCAACTCCCGGCTGATTGCCGACCTGCTGGAAGTGTCGCCGGAATCTGTGGCGTGGCTTGGCTCGGACAAGGAACTGGTCCCGCTGACTTTCGCGGCACAGTGGCTTGAGATCGCGTCGAAGATGTCCCGGCACGCGGAGCCGGAAAGCGCCATGCGGCTGATCCGGCTGATCCGGCGGCGGGAGATCCTGCGGATTGCGATCGCGGACAGCGCCGGGCTGCTGGACCAGGACCAGGTCGGCGCGGCGCTGGCGGACACCGACCGGGCCGCGGTCCTGGGTGCCCTGCGCGTCGCGGAGTCCGTGGTGGCTGCCGGGGCGCCGCTCAAGACGGACGTGCTGGTGGTCGCCATGGGCCGGCAGGGCGGCCGGGAGATCGGCTACGGCTCGGACGCGGATGTGATGTATGTGCACCGGGGGCTGCCGGGTGTCCCCGAGGCAGAGGCCCAGGACCAGGCGCTGCAGATCGTCAGCAGGCTCTCCAGCCTGCTGACCCAGCCGCTGAAGCCTGCCATCCTCGCCGAACGCGTGCTGCTGGTGGACGCCGATTTGCGGCCCGAAGGCAAAAGCGGTCCCATGGTGCGGTCGCTGGAGTCCTACGCGGAGTATTACCGCCGGTGGTCACTGGTGTGGGAGGCGCAGGCGCTGCTCCGCGCCCGCCCGATGGCCGGCAACGACGTGCTTGCCGCTGACTTCGTAGCGCTCATCGACCCGGTCCGCTACCCGGAGCTGCTTTCCGAGCAGGATGCACGGGAGGTCCGCCGGGTCAAGGCCCGGGTGGAAGCTGAGCGGCTGCCCCGCGGCGCGGACCCCGCCAGGCACCTGAAACTGGGCCGCGGCGGCCTCAGCGACGTCGAGTGGCTGGCCCAGCTGCTGCAGTTGCAGCACGCCGGGAAACATCCCGGTTTGCGGACGACCTCCACCGTCGAGGCACTCGAGGAAGCTGCCGCCGTCGGACTGCTCGAAGCGGGCGATGTGGTGATCCTGCTCCGGGCCTGGCGGCTGGCCAGCAGGATCCGGTCGGCCAATGTGGTCTGGACCGGCAGGGCCTCGGACGTGCTGCCGTCCTCGCGCCGGGATTTGGAAGCCGTGGCCCGCTGGTGCGGCTACGGGCAGGGGAACGCCGCAGCCCTCGAGGAGGACTACCTGCGGCTGAGCCGCCGGGCGCGTGGGGTCTTCGAACGGGTCTTCTACGGCCAGTAACGCCGCCGTTCTGGATCAGCCGCTGTCCGGACCGGTGAATGCGGGTAATCTCTAGGGATGTCTGGCCGGGCTTTGCGTGTCTGGCCGTGCACTCCATCCGCTCATCAACAAGGGGTTGTTACTCTTGCCCAGAACACAGCAGAACGGGGCCGCCAGAGGGCGGACCACCGCTGTAATCGGAGCCTTGCTCGCAGTTGCAGCAATGTTCTTCGGTGCCGCCGGCGCAGCCGCGGCACCGGACTCCGCAGCACCAGCCGCGGCACAGGCCGGCGCGACGCCGTCGAGCCTGTCCGGAAAGACATTCGTCATCGGCACGGACACCACCTTCGCCCCGTTTGAATTCCGCGACACCGGCGGCGAGCTGACCGGCATCGACATGGACATCATCCGGGAGATCGCCAGGAACCAGGGTTTTGCCGTCGAGATCAAGTCGCTTGGCTTTAACGCCGCACTGCAGGCACTGTCCTCCAACCAGGTGGACGGTGTCATCGCCGGAATGTCCATCACGGATCAGCGCAAGCAGATCTACGACTTTTCCGAACCCTATTTCGAGTCGGGCGTCCAGATGGCTGTCGCGAAAGCCAACACGGACATTAAGGGCTACGGAGACCTTAAGGACAAGACCGTCACGGCCAAGACCGGCAGCGAAGGGGAGACGTTCGCCAAGTCCATCGCAGGGCAGTACGGCTTTACGGTCAAGTCGCTGGACCAGTCCGCCACGATGTACGAGCTGGTCAAATCCGGCAACGCCGTCGCGGTCTTTGATGACTACCCGGTCCTGGCCTATGGCATCAGCCAGAACAACGGCCTTAAGGCGGTGTCCGAGAAGGAAAAGGGCGGCTCCTACGGATTCGCCGTTAATAAGGGCCAGAACCCTGAACTGCTGCAGGCCTTCAACACCGGCCTCGCGGACCTGAAATCGAGCGGCAAGTACCAGGAAATCCTCGACAAGTACCTCAAGGACCCGGCCCAGGCCGTCGAGTCCAGCTTCTGGGACCTCCTGATCAACAGCTTCCCGGCACTGCTGAAGGGGTTGGGAAACACAGTCCTGGTCACCGGAATTTCGTTCGCCGTCGCCATGGTCGTCGGCCTGCTGATGGCCTTCCTGAAGATCTCGACCAGCCTCGTGTTGCGTGGTATCGCCACCACCTACGTCAGCATTTTTCGCGGCACGCCGCTGCTGGTCTGGGCCTTCTTCTTCTACTTCGGCATCCCGCAGCTTACCGGTGCGCCGATCGACATCTGGGTCGCCGGTGTGCTGACCCTCAGCCTGAACTCCGGCGCGTACATTACCGAGATCGTCAGGGGATCCATCCAGTCCGTGGACCCTGGCCAGCTCGAAGCCAGCCGCAGCCTCGGCCTGGGCTACGCCAAGTCGATGCAAAAGGTGGTGGTCCCGCAGGCCTTCAAGATTATGACACCGTCACTGATCAACCAGCTGATCATCATGCTCAAGGACAGTTCCCTGCTGCTGGCCATCGGCTTCGCCGAACTTCTCTATCAGGGCCAGCAGATCTACGCAGGAAATTTCCGGATCACCGAAACGCTGCTGATCGTGGCGGTCCTGTACTTCGTGGTAATTATGCTGCTGACCAAGCTGGCCAACGTCGCGGATAAGAGGTTCAACAAATGAGCACGGCAGTCACTGCACCCAGTAAAATCTCCGTCCGCGGGCTGAAGAAGTCCTTCGGATCAAACGAGGTCCTCAAAGGCATCACCGCCGAAGTTGGCGAAGGCGAGGTCGTTTGCGTCATCGGACCCTCGGGTTCGGGCAAGTCAACCTTCCTGCGCTGCCTCAACAAGCTTGAAGACGTCACCGCCGGCCAGGTCACGGTGGACGGCTTCGACGTCACGGACCCCAAGGTGGACATCAACGAAGTCCGCAGGCACGTTGGTATGGTCTTCCAGCATTTCAACTTGTTCCCGCACATGTCCGTGCTTGAGAACATCATGCTAGCGCCGGTGGAATCCAAAAAGCAGGGCAAGGGCGAGGCCCTGGCCAACGCAGTCAAGCTGCTCAAGCGTGTGGGGCTGGCCGAGAAAGCGGATGCCCGGCCGGTGTCACTTTCCGGTGGCCAGAAGCAGCGGGTGGCAATCGCCCGTGCCTTGGCGATGAATCCGGACATTATGCTCTTCGATGAGGCGACCTCGGCCTTGGACCCTGAGATGGTCGGCGAAGTGCTCCAGGTCATCAAGGACCTGGCGGCCGAGGGCATGACAATGGTGCTTGTCACCCACGAGATGGGCTTCGCCCGCGAAGTAGCGGACCGGGTCCTCTTTATGGCGGACGGTGTCATTTGTGAAGAGGGGGCCCCGGAGGAGCTCTTCGGTAACCCCCAGCAGCAGCGGACCCGGGATTTCCTCTCCAAGGTGCTCTGACCCACGCTCCTGAGGGGGAGCGTTGGGGCTGGCAGGCGCCGGGTGACGGTGCTAATTTTGGGCCATGGCCAAGCAAATGTTCCTCAACCTCCCCGTCAGGGACCTGGAAAAGTCGGTCGCATTCTTCAGCGCACTGGGTTTTTCCTTCAACCCTGACTTCACCGACGAAAACGCCACGTGCATGATTGTCAACGACGATGCCTTTGTGATGCTGCTCGTCGAGGCATACTTCAAGACCTTTACCGCCAAGCCCGTCGCTGATGCCCGCAGCGCCACCGAGGCCATTATGTCCTTTTCCCTGGCCAGCCGCGAGGCCGTGGACGAGCTGGTCAGGACCGCCCTGACTGCCGGCGGAACCCCGTCCGAAGAAGCCCAGGACTACGGCTTTATGTACACCCACAGCTTCCAGGACCCGGATGGCCACCTCTGGGAGGTCTTCTGGATGGACCCGGCCGGGCCGCCCAAGGATGCGGCGCTCTGAGGCGATCCGGGCTCCCGGCTGCTATCCGGCCAGGGTGGGTACGCTTTTGGTATGCCTGAACTTGTGTGGCTGCTGCCACTGAAGAACCTCGACGACGACGCGCGCGCCATCAAATTGGGCGAAATCGCCGAACTGAACGTCACCGAAGAGCAGCAGAGGTTCGTTGGTGACCCGCTGCGGATGGTGCTGATCGCGCTCGAAGAGGACTCCCGGCACCCGTACGCGATTGACTGGAACGGAGCCGCCGTCGGGGTCCTGACGCTGCAGAGCGGGGCCGCGACCCTGGCTGGCTGGGCCGACGACGACTCCGTTTGGCTGCTGCGCGGTTTCCTGATCGACCGCTACCGGCAGGGCCGCGGCCTGGGCACCGCGGCGGCTGCGGCGGCCGTCCGGGCGGCAGCTCATCTCACCGCCACCCTCGGCGGCGCGCAGGCCGGCGTGGTGCTGTCCGTCAACAACGCTAACCCCGCAGGCCGGGCCGCCTACCGCAACGCGGGTTTCACGGACCACGGCCAGTATCTGGGCGGCGACGCGGGACCGCAGCGGACCTTCTACCGATCGTTCTGATGGTCGCAGCCTCTTGTCAACTTTCATTGACTTTTGGGCCTTCGTCAACTAACTTCGACGCCAGGAGGTGTCTGATGGAAACACTGATCGGTTCAATGGACGGCAAGGGTCCGGCGGAGGCGCTGTACGCTGTGGCCGAACTTCGCAAGGAGGTGGCACGCACCGAGACGGAAACGGTATTGCGCGCCCGCCGGGCGGGACTCTCGTGGGAAGCCATAGCAACCTGCCTTGGCGTGAGCAAGCAGGCAGTGCACAGGAAGTACGGCAAGCGCTGACCGACAAACGGGCGGCAATTGATTAAACAACGACGGCCCCCACCGGAAGGTGGGGGCCGTCGTCTGGACTGCGGAAAGCCGGGAAGCCCTAGACGCCGTAGTACAGCTCGAACTAAACAACGGTTATTGGCCATGCTTGAGAAGCGTTGGAATCCGCTAGATTCCGGGGAATTAGTGGTTGTCGGCGATGGGTGCAGACTGGGCTCTTGCGGACTTCCTGCGGACTTTCTGCGGACTCAAAGCCAGAGCTCGTCGCGCTTCCCGATGGAGTCTTCCAAGGATGGCTATCCTTGGCAGGTGACTGAACATGACCCCGGTGCGGGCGGCCAGGTAGGAACCACGGGCATCTCGAAAATAGTCGTCGACACTGCCATCGATACCGTAGCGGCTGCGATCGGTGGAGCAGCGCCGCCCCTCGCCCCCTGGGTGGCTGGCGGGGCAACTTTCATCAAGGCTATGGGGCCGCGGCTCTACGCCCATCAGCAAATAAACCTCGACACGATGATGGGTCAGGCTCGCCTTTCTTCAGGTATGGAGTTCGAAGACTTCACTGCAACCGTCGAGAACGATCCCGAACGCCTGCTTAGCTTTGTGGCCGCATGCGACGCGGCGCGGAGGACAGCACTAGACGAAAAGATCAAGGCGCTTGGCCGGGCAGTTGGTGACTTGGCCAGGGACGACGCGCTCGTGGACGAATCTGCCATTTGGATAGATCTGTTCTCCCAAATTGAAGCGCCGCACGTCCGCTTGGTACTGGCTCTCTTTGAGATGGATCCCGAATATCCAGGACAGGGGTATGCCCGGTTGTGGAACCGGAGTGAGCTCCGAGGGCGCCTGGGATTATCCGCAACAGTGAATATCCTTCTGAACACGCTGATATCCGTCGGATTGCTTCGGGAAATACCTTACGAAGAGCTCACCCCACACGATCGGGCCCGATGGGGCGTCAGTGGAGGCTCCAAGTACAGGCCGGTGTACACCAAGGGCCCACTGGCAAACGAGTTCCTTGAGCGACTCCAGATCCCAACAGACGGCTCATGGCTGGCGCAACGCCAGGGCGCAGGAGCTACGGGCCCCGCGGCCTCTTAGTTCCAGGGGACGCGGCGAGCGCTACCTCAGGAGAAGACCTTGATGGAAGCCGTGGCATAGAGATCGTTGGGTTCATAGTTGCTTGTCAGTACCCGCGCCAAGCAGGTCTTGGTGCCATGCCGTAGGACGGAGTCGAACAAGTTTGCGTGTTGGTCCGTGTACCGCGCCCCAATCTTTCCAAATGGGAGACCTTCGGCGCTGAACACCAGGCATTCTTGGCCCTTGTACTTACCTGAAGGCTCGAGCTCAATATCTATCACCGCAGTAAAAGTCCCTTCCCTGTACTTCCGGGACAGCGCCGACAATTGGGCCTGATACTTCTGCTGTTCCTTGAGCGAGACGTTTTCTTGCAGGCTGTCGAGTTCCATTTGCGCGCGCTGCTGTGGCGTGGATTTGAACCACTCACGTAGTAGATCCGGGGCGGGGATCATGGCCCTAACTGTTTTGCGGTCTTCAATCTCGCTGTTGGCAGCGCTGAGTTCCATGACTTTTCTCGTGCCCACGAAGGCTTTGGCTGTGAAAGCCTGTCCGACTGGGCCGGCGGACTGGAGGACCTTCGACAGGGCGTCGTCTTCGACCGAACCCATGTAGCCAATGGGCTTGCCCTTCCAGAAGATGTGGGCGCTCGTCAGCGGAGGATGAAAGTCTTTCGAGTTCGTCCTCACTTCGAAGGTGATTTCCGTTTCTCCCAGCGGCATTTTCGCCACCGTGTCTAAGAAGTAGGCCGTCCCCGCGCATGATATTCCTGGGCGCGCGTAAGGAAGCTCCACGGCCTCAGTCCTACTTCCCGTGGCGCGAACAGGTGGGCCTCCGGTAGTAGAAGCAACGAGTTTCTGGTTACCCCAACCCAATATGGCGGTTGCGGTTTCCGCCAGCGGATTGGAACTTTTCTTAAATCGATCGAGTATCCCCATGCCTTGGATCCTAGCCGCCGCATCAGTGTTAGACAGACCTAAGGGGAAGGCCCGGCCAATCATGACAACTGGCCGGGCCCACGTTGGCGGATTGTGAGTGGAGGGTCGGCGCGATCTCGCAGACCCGCAAGAGCCGGTGCTCGTGCGGGAAAGCGGTATTGTTCTTGGTCATATGAACACGTACGCCGAACGCCTCGAGGCCTCACTTTCGAGACAGATCAGAGTGGAGCTCACCGAGCGCGGCATGGAACAGAAAGACCTGGCCGACGCCGTCGGCATCGAAGCCGCCACACTGAGCCGATATCTGAAGGGCCACCGCAGCATTCCGTTGCCGACCTTCTTCAAGGTCGCTGAATCCCTGGATGTTGCTCCGCATGTTCTGTTGCAACGGGCAGATGCCCGCCTAGCCGGCTAGGGAACGACGGCGTCCGGCGCACCTCGCGCCCGTCACGCGCCGTACATAGTGACTAGACGACTTAGGCAGGGTCCGGCACGCGCGCCCGACCCCGGCTACCCTTTCGGGGGGATATGGCCTGCTATCGGCGGAGGGGGCCGCAAATCGTGAGCGGTGGCCCCTCCTGCGCCCTTACCCGTCGGGAGATGGTGCTCCGGTTATAGTCAGGCCATGGGGATATGGGAGCGGTTCAAATCGGCACTAGTGAGCACGAAGTCCACCGAGTCGCGGGAGCCGGTCCTGGACCCGTCCATTCGCCGCGACGCGGAGCCGGTTCCGGAACCGGCCAGACAGCAGGAAGCGGAGCCAGCGCCGTCCGCCGAATCCTTCAGGCAGTCCGAGGCAACGGCTAGGTTCTATGCCGCTGAGAGGGTCCGGGCAAAGGCCGCCGGCCAGACCGTCAAGGGATACCGCGCCGGGTACATGCCGGACGCCGAGGCGAAAGCGCAGCTGGAGGCCGGGCCTGACGGCCTGCCGCCCCTCAGGCTTGTGTCGTCGAATAATGGTTTGGACCTGGCGTTTCCCGACGGACAGCTCATGGACTATAAGAATCTTGCGCTGCGCCACTACCAGATCTTCGCGTTCCGCGTCGTCGGCATGGCCTACTACGAGGATCTGGACAAACCGTTCAAGTTCCGGAACGGCCAAAGCGTCGGGATGTGCCGTGAAGCGGACAACGAGCACGATGCAAACGCCGTCGCAATCACGATTGGCCGTTCCGCCACCAAGGTCGGTTACGTGAACAAGCAGCGCGCCAAATGGGTGGCACAGCTGCTGGACAGCGGACAAAAACTGGAGGGGATCGTCCTTCAATCGAAAGCTGCGTCACCCCGGGTTCTGCTGACCACGCCGGAAATTCTCGCCCACCTCCGCCGGCCCTAGATACTGTCAGCGAAGGACGCAGGTGATGGATGACGGGCCGGGATCTTCTTGAGGAGGCATTCCGGCCCGTCATCAGGTTGGCGCTGGAGAGCGTCACGGCCCTCCATGCCAGGGGGCCCCGCTTCTCCATCCTTCTCCAGGATCATGGACTGATCCCCGGGAGTGAGGTTGACGCCGTCCCTGGCTAGGCTGCGGCCAGGTGGATTTCGGCGAGTGCCCCGGGCCGGTGCGCCGCGAACCCGAACCTGCCTTCGAGCCGGAGGATTGCCTGGTTCTTGGTGAACAGCACGCCGGAACGGTCCACGGCCAGAGTCGCGCCCTCACGGACGACCAGCTCGGACTGTGTCCAGTCAGCGAGGATCGCCGTGCCGGCGGCCACCGCGTTCGACCGGACCCGCGGGATGGACCAGAGATTCTGTCCGCCGTCTCCTGCCGGATCCGCGAGGAGATACCGGCCCGTTGCCCCGGAGTCCCGGAGCAGGTCCAGCGCCTCGGCGTCCGTGGGATTCAGGACCAGCGCCGTCGGGATCACGCCGATGACTTCCAGGCTCGTGATCGCCTTGCGGATCGATGTGAGCGCGTCGACGGCGAATGCCTGGGTGATGATTCCGGACGTCGCCAGGATGCCCTCGAAGTTCTCCCCGAGCCCGTCACCGGAGACGATCTGCGTTTCGAGTGCCTGATACAGCCCGGCCTCGAGTTCCGTTTCCAGGAAGCGCTCGAGGTTCTCGTGGTCCGCGAAGTACCGGATCGGCGTCGGTTCGGTCAGGTGTGCGATCACGCGGCAGCGGTCCTCGACTTCCGCGATCGTGTACACCGACGTTGGTTTCACGGCGTTGTCCGCGACGGGGGCCGCGTTGTTCGTCCGTACGGTCTGCTTCAGATAGGAAAAGCTGTTGCCCGTCCCGAAGCCGCCGGCCAGGGGCTTGACCGGGATCAGGTCCAGGAGGGTCCGCGGCGCTTCCGAGAGCGCGACAATGTCAGTGACCAGGGGAACGGCCACGCCGATTGAACCACTGACCAGGGACTTTTCCCCGTCGATTCCGCCGGTCAGGGCCTTGTCCATGAGGTCAGCCGTGGACTTCGCCCAGGGGCTCCGGCCCGTTTTCCGGCGTCCGGATCCGCCGCCGTCGATTTCGTCCGCGAGGGCCCGGGCCTGAGCGAGGATATCCCGGTCAGACTTCGCCGATTTCAAGGAGTCCAGGTGGTCGTAGGCTTTCGCCATGTGCCCGTCGAACGTGGACTGTTCAGCGGCGGAAAGGTCCCGTCCCGCGGCCATGGCCTTTTCGGCAATGGCCCGGGCGGATTTCGCTTCAGTGGCAGCGGAAATCCGCAGATTATCAATTCGTGTGGTCGTCATGAGTCAGCCCTCCAGGGCAGGTGTGCGCCGGATCCCGGCACGAGTGAGTGAGGGAGTACACCGGGCGGGCTCCACGGTCCGGGCCCGGGTCCTGGGCCCTCGACCTTGACGCCCCGCAAAAGGGCGTCCTCGGTCTTGACCCGGTCCCGGTGCCGCGGCTGGCGGGCACACTGTCCTGGCGGGATCGTTGTTCGACGGACGGATTGAGCCGGAAAGAAATCCGGTATGACCGCTGGCCGATGATCCCTGCGCCGGGCCCGTTTGCGACGGGCCCGCTGCGTTGGTTTCAGAGTACCTCGCGTGCCCTCGGGCGCAGCGGCGAGGATCCCGTCCCCGCCGCTGCGCCCGGGAACGTCAGAACCCGTTCAGCGCCGTGCGCCGGCAGTGATCCAGGACCTGGCCCCGACGATCCGGATGCAACGAGATCAGCATGGACGCGGCCAGGGCACACGCCGCGGCCGCGAGCTGCAGGGGATCCTCTGATCCGTTGAGGATGACCTCGGCCCCGTCCAGGTCGCCCCCGTCGATGAGCTCAGTAACGGCGATCGCTTCGAGACGCGCTGTCTGCTTCGTGCTGGCTGGCTGGATCATTTGATCGGCACCGCGCCCGCCGTGACCGCTTCCTGGACCGTCCCGAATTCCCTGAGGACCGGAAGGAACGCCAGATAATCCGCCTGGAACTGTTCCAGCGCCTCGTCCTCGCGGTTCATGCTCTCGGCCCGGAGGTCGTACATTTCGCTCAGGTCATCGGCTGTCATGTGCCGCCAGGACTTCCGCCGGTCGTCGCCGATCGTGCAGACGGTGTCCATATCGGCGGCTTCCCCCCGGATCGTCCGGGCGAGAACCGTGTTCACGCTCCGCCCCTGGGCCTCGTCTATCCGTTCCACTTCGGCCCGGATCGCGTTCTCAAGTGCCGTCCTGTTGTCGTTGTCCATTTTGTTCGTCCTTCGTTGGTTTTCGTCGGCGTTTCCGCCATGGTCAGCGCACTGTGCGCCGTCCTGCTGTCCTCCCGGCCCCCGCCGGTTCCCCCCGAACCGATCAACACCACGGAACCGCATTGACTGGACGGCTTCCTGCACCCATTCCTCATGTTCCCGCGCAGCCGTTACAGCCTCAGCAGATCTCCGGTATGCCATCCGGACGGATGTTTGGAAGTCATCCCCCGTCCAGTTCCGGAGGGTCTTTGTCTCACCATCAGCTGAGCCGATCGGGTAGGACTGGTCCAGGAGCCCTTGGGCGTCGTCTATCCCGTCCACTGCGTCCCTGATCGCGTTCTGAAGTGCTGTCTGTTCCGATTCCTGGATCATGGATCTGCCCTTCGTTGTGTTTTGCGTTTGTCTTCCGTCAGCGCCCTATGCGCCGTCCTGCCGTCCTCCCGGGCCCGTCTCCCGCCGGTTCCCCCAAACCGTCCCCGACGCCCCCACAAGGTGCCACGGCGGGGGCCGGGCCCGCGTCACCGCTTCGCCTTCCAAGTGGCCTGACCATCCGGCGACCGGCCCCGCGACAAATGAGGCTTACACCGCAGACACGGCACCGGGAGCCCGTTTTTATCCTGCAGCCACCCGTCCCGGCAGATATGCGCCACCGGCACCTGGTCAGACGCCGGAAGAACGGGGAGCCCGAGATCCTGCCGCCGGGCCGCGTCCTCACTCATGCCAGCACCGCCGCGGAGTCCGGAACATCCATGCAGTTGGAACAGTCACCGGAGCAGTCCTGGCAGTGCCCGGCAAGCGAGCCGGTGGACCAGTTGTCCAGCTCCACACCGCAACCGTGACAAAGCTCCATAGACGACGGATCACGAAAGTTAGACGAAACGGACAAAGCTTTTAAAGCTTCTTCTTCTAGAGATTCCTTTCCTGTCCTGTCCTTGCCTGTCCTTTCCTTGCCTATGTCGTCACGTGATTCGTCACGTGATCCGTCACGTGACGGATCCGGCGTGACGTCACGTGATTCCGGAGCGTGACCGTCCCGCGCCCCCACCGCGTCCGGCCCAGGAGGAACCGCGTCCTCGTCGTCCCTGTCCCGGTCCCGTTTGGCACGCTGCCGGTCAGCGTCCTGGCGCTTCCGGAGCTCCAGCCCTTCGAGTTGGCCGCGGCTCGTTTGCGTCAGCTCGAAATCCACGATGCGCCAGCCGGTTTTGGTTTTGGACCAGAGCTCCAGGTCCACGAGCCGAACGGCGTGGCCGGGCCCGGCGTCCGGGATCAGTTCCAGGTCCGCGGCATCTATGTCGCCATCTGTCCTGTTGCCTACTACCCAGAGCAGCCCGAAAACGAACGTCCGGAGCTCGTCAGCGGAAAGCTTCCGAATCCGACGGTCGTTGAGCCACCGTTCCGGGAGCCGTACGTCAGTCATGCCGTCACGGCCGGCACGCCGTCGCGTAGAGTCAGGGCAGGATGCTTCACCTTAGGGCCCGAGCCGTTACCAGCGGAGCGGTCCCATTTTTCTGCCCTTATGTCGCCCCTCCTCTCCATAATTGGAAGCATCAGGCGGATTTTTGGTCGTCAAAGGCCTTGCTTATGAATTCCTCGATGTCAGACCTCCGGAACATTCGGCGTCCCCCGATGCGCGCAGACTGCGGAGCGGTGCCGCTGTGGATCATCCAGCGAAGCTGTGCGGGGGACTTCCTGAGGATTTCGGCTGATTCATCGAGAGTGAGCAGGTTCACCGCCCGGCCATCTGGCCATTGAACGGCAGTTATTGGTTGCATAGTTTCCTTCCTATATTTTCTAGTTGGATGATGACTACGTTCCTCAATGTGCATGGGTTTTGGTGAGGTGTCAAGTTTCTAGTGGACGGATCACCGGGTTTTCTAGTATGGTCTTGGTTATGGTTGATGAAGATGGCCTCATGGGCATGCGAGTCGCGCAACTCCGGGGAGAGCGCAGCCAGAAGTCCGTTGCCGATGAGATGCGACTCCGCGGCTGGAAATGGTCCCAGGCGACCATGTGGAGCATCGAGCGAGGAGACCGGCCGCTAAAGGTGAGGGAGGCAAAGGAGCTGGCCGAAGTTCTCGGCATTGAACTGATGGATCTGTTCCAGGAACCGGCAATCCTCAGCATTGAGAAGGAAATCAAAGAACTGGTCCTGAACGTGAAGCGTGACCATGACGCCGCCGTGACGCAACTTCAGAAATTGCGCAGCTCACATCAGCTACTCCAGGACCGCGCGTCGGACTCCAGCCTGAAGGATGATGATCGCCTCGCGCCGATCACGAAGCTCGCAAAAGACACGCTAGAGAGATCCACGTTCGATCTTGCAGTCACGAGGGCCAAATCCGGCTTGGGACTCCCCGAAATTTTCTTTGACGAAACGGACTAGCCATGGCAAACATCCAAAAGCGTGACAACGGATCCTGGCGGGCACGGTACCGCGATGGGGCGGGCAAGGAACATGCCCGGCACTTCCCGCGGAAGATCGATGCTCAGAAGTGGCTTGATGAAGTCACCGCGTCCGTCCTTAGTGGGACCTATGTGGATCCGAAGACGGCGCTTATGACCATGGAGCAATGGTCTGTAGTGTGGCTCCGCGGTTACGAGAACAATCGCCCCTCAACAGTCCGGCAGGCGAGGACTCATATCAAACGAATCAACGGTGCATTCGGTCGCCGTGCGCTCAATGGCGTGCGGCCTTCCGAGGTAAAGGCATGGACAGCCAAGCTGAGGGCTGACGGCTTGGCGGACTCAACCGTCTACGCACTTCATTCTCGACTGGGGCAGCTCTACAGCGACGCCGTACATGATGGCTTGCTGGCGAAGTCGCCAGTAAGTCGTAGAACAGCCCCGAAGGCGGGCAAGCAAAGGCCATACGTCGGCACCACAGAACAGGTTTGGAGCTTACATGACGCCATGCCTGATGGCCTGCGACCGGCCATTCTTCTGGCGGCGTTCGCTGGTCTGAGGATCGCGGAAGCTGTGGCGCTGCGTGTTTCGGACGTGGATTTCATGCGCGGCATTATCGCGCCGGCCATCCAGTATCCGGGGGTGGAACTCAAGACTGCAGAATCCAAGACGCCGATCCCGATCCCTCAGAATATGTGCCTCGAGCTGTCGATGAACCACACAAAGTGGGGCAGTGAAACGCTCGTCACCAACGAGTGGGGGCGTGGGATCTCGCCACACCGGCTGGAGCACTATTTCCGTGAGGCGCGGGCAACGGTCAAGGGCCTGCCGGAGGGGTTCAGGTTCCATGACCTCAGGCACTACTTCGCCTCGCTGCTCATTGCCCAGGGCCTTGACGTGAAGGTGGTGCAGAAGAGCCTCAGGCACTCATCAGCGAAGACGACGCTGGACACGTACGGGCACATGTGGCCAGACAAGGAGGAATCAGCGAGGGCGGCAGTCGCCCAAGTTCTGGGGGAGCGGCTGAGCTCGCGGACTGAGCACCACGGCTAAGCGGAGCCCGGCACAACAAAAGGCCGGTCCCGGGGTGGTGCAACCTGGGACCGGCCTTTGCTGTTTCCGAATTCTTGCGGACTCTCCGCGGACTATGCCCGCTTCTGCCGCGTGATCTGGCTAGACGCCGTAGTACAGCTCGAACTCGTAGGGGTTCGGTCGCAGCGAGAGCGGACGGATCTCGTTCTCGTACTTGTATTCGATCCAGGTGTCGATCAGGTCCTGGGTGAAGACGCCGCCGGCCTGGAGGAACTCGTTGTCCTCGGCCAGGGCATCCAAGGCCTCTTCGAGCGTGCCGGGCGCCTTGGGGATGTCCTTGGCTTCCTCGGCGGGGAGCTCGTAAAGGTCCTTGTCGATCGGAGCCGGCGGCTCGATGCGGTTGCGGATGCCGTCGATGCCGGCCATCAGCTGGGCCGCGAAGGCCAGGTACGGGTTGGAGGAGGGGTCCGGTGCGCGGAACTCGATGCGCTTGGCCTTAGGGTTGGAGCCCGTGATCGGGATCCGGATACCGGCGGAGCGGTTGCCCTGCGAGTAAACCATGTTGACCGGGGCTTCGAAGCCCTTGACCAGGCGGCGGTAGGAGTTCACCGTCGGGTTCGTGAACGCGAGCACGGCAGAGGAGTGCTTCAGCAGGCCGCCGATGTACCAGCGCGCCATATCCGAGAGTCCCGCGTAACCCTTTTCGTCGTAGAACAGCGGCTCGCCACCGGTCCACAGCGACTGGTGGCAGTGCATGCCCGAACCGTTGTCACCAAAAACCGGCTTCGGCATAAAGGTGACCGACTTGCCCCAGGCATCGGCAGTGTTTTTGATGACGTACTTGAACTTCTGCAGGTCATCAGCTGCGTGGGTCAGGGTGGTGAACTTGTAGTTGATCTCAGCCTGGCCGGCGGAACCGACCTCGTGGTGGCTGCGCTCAACCTCAAGGCCGGCTTCGTCCAGGGCGATGCACATGGCATCGCGGAGGTCGGCCTGCTTGTCGGTGGGGGATACCGGGAAGTAGCCGCCCTTGATCGGGGTCTTGTACCCGAGGTTTCCGCCCTCTTCCTCGCGGCCGGTGTTCCAGTGAGCTTCCTCGGAGTCGATCTTGTAGAAGCTGCCCTGCGGAGAGGACTGGTACTGGACGTTGTCGAAGACGAAGAACTCAGCCTCCGGCGCAAAGAAGGCGGTGTCGGCGATGCCGGTGGAAGCCAGGTAGGCCTCGGCTTTCTCAGCCACGCCGCGGGGATCGCGGTGGTACGGGTCACCCGTGCGCGGGTTGACGATCGAGAAGTTCAACGCAAGCGTCTTCTCCATGCGGAACGTGTCGAGGAACGCCGTCGTAACGTCCGGGATAAGCTGCATGTCCGACTCGGCGATGCCCTGGAAGCCACGGATCGACGAACCGTCGAAGAGTTGGCCGTTGACGAAGAAGTCCGCGTCGACACTCTTGGCCGGCACATTAAAGTGCTGCTGAACGCCGGGGAGGTCGGTGAAGCGAATATCGACGAACTTTACGTCTTCGTCTTTGATGAACTTGAGGACTTCGTCCGCAGTCTTGAACATCTATGCTCCTTATGCATGTGAAAGATCCGGCCATAGGCCGCGTGGTCCAGCGCAGTCCGACAGCGGGGAAAACACAATGGTCTGCCCCGCTCCTGTGCCGCTGGCAACTGTTACCACCCTAAGGACACGGGATTTCCCCATGGTGTCCGCTTTGTTTCCGGCACGTTACAGAATGCCCTGACAGGTAAACGGTAGTCGCTGTCCACAACGTGGCCTATCCGTGACCAGAGTGTGGCCTCGGAACGTCCACACTCTGAACAGAGCGGCGCGACCGCCCAATGCCGATAGGCTTGGAGGGTGGTTGATCGTAAAGACATAGGCTCATGGCTCAGCGGGCCGGACACCTCCGGCATTTCGAAGTACCCGGGGGAGCGACTTGGCCTGCCCGAGTCCGGACCGGGGTCGATTGCCCGCGCCGGCCGACGCATCCTGGCCATCTGCCTTGACTGGGGAATCGCGTTGCTGATCAGCAACTTCGCGTTCGCCGGGGATTCCTGGGCCACGCTTGCCGTCTTCGCGATCGAGCAGGCGCTGCTGGTGGGCACCCTTGGTTACAGCATCGGCCACCGCATCGTGGGGATCCATGTGATCCGGCTCGGCGGCGGCCCCGCAGGCCCCTTGGCCGCCCTGGTCCGAAGCGTCCTGCTGTGCCTGGTGATCCCGGCTGTCATCTTTGACCCTGACCACCGCGGACTCCACGACAAGGCCATGAACACAGTCCTGGTCCGGATGTAGCCTCTGCGGGACGCCGCGGCTGACGGCTCGCGGCTTCAGTGCGGACTCGACGCCCCGAACCCGCGACGACGCCCCGAACCCGCGACGACGCCCCGAACCCGCGAGCGGACGGAGCGGACGGAGCGGACGGAGCGGACGGAGCGGACGGGGCCCCGAACCCGCGACGGACGGAGCGGACGGGGAAGTAAGGCTACGTCCCGGCCGTCTGGCGTGCCGGCGTCGGCGTGCCTTTTCCGGCGGGCACGTCCAGGTAACCCTGGCGTCCGGCCCAGCGCTCAAAGCCGATCGTGGCGAAAGGGAACACCGCGGAAAACCCGGCGAACAGAGCCGCCCGGAACGGCCACCGCTGCATCTTCCATAGCGTCAGCGCTGAGATTCCGTAGCCGATGAAGAAGGCGCCGTGGATCGGACCCGCGATTTCCACACCGAGCTCAGTGGTCCGGGTGACCCACTTGAGGAACATGCCTATCAACAGTGCGGCCCAGCTAAAAGCTTCGGCGATGGCCAGTGCCCGGAAGAGGCGGATCACGGCAGGAGTGGAGGGCAGTTTCACGGCGGAATCTCCAGGTTCGGTCCCGGCGGGACAGGGGAAAGTCTGGTCAGGGAAGTCTGGTAAAACGGAAAAGCCCCGGCGGCCGGCCTTAACGGCGGTTACCGGGGCGTCCCTGGTCTTTGGCGTGTGGCTTAGCGTCCGCGGGAAGCCTTGCGGTCCGGGCGGGCCTTGTAGGGATCAATGCCCTTGGGGATCGGCAGGCGGCTGCCCAGCGACGAGATGCGCTTGGAGACCGTGCTGACCTCGAGCTTCGTCAGTTCGCTCTTCATCTTGGTCATCTTCTTGGCGACCTGGCTGATCGGAACCTGGCCTTCGCCGCGGCCGCTTTCAATAACGTGGATAGTGACGTTGGGCAGGATGCGGCCCAGGCGCTTGCGTTCGGCGTCGAGCAGGGGCTTGACGCGGGCGCTGGGGCCCTCGCTGACGAGTACAACACCGGGACGGCCGATGGCGCGGAAGACGGCGTCCTGAGTGCGGGGGTTAACCGCAACAGGCTGCTCTTCGACGATCCAGCCGCGCTTGAGCGTGCCCATGGCCGCGCCCGAGGCACCTGGCTGGTTTTCGATCCGCGCGAACGCGGCACGTTCGGCGCGGCGCGAGAGGATGAGGGTGGCCGCGAGGACGCCCAGCGGGATGCCGATGATCAGCCCGGTAATCCAGTTGTCCAGCAGGAACCCGACAAAAAAGCTGACAGCGATGACGCCGAGGAACGCCAGGAGCATCAGCCACTGGACCATCGGATCGTGCTGGCGGGTCATCTGGAAGACCTCGCCGATTTGCTTCAGGCGGCTCGGCTTCTTGACCTTGGCCACTTTGGGCTTACGCGAAAAAAGGCCGCGCTTCGGGGTGTCGGAAGCCGGAGTGGAGTTGCTGGGATCAGGGGAATTCGCCATAGTGCCTTACATTCTACGTGATCTGCGCCGGAGGGCCGGACGCCGGATTTCCCCGGTGCCGGCCCTGAACGGCCTTCGTCGGCGCCGGCTTCAGGAATGCGCCGCGAGCAGCGAGCTGGCTTCCTGGCGGGTGCTGCCGGAGCTCTCGATGTGGGCGAGCGCGGCCGGGATTTCCCAGCCCTTTTTGCGCATCGCGGTGGCCCAGAGCCGGCCGGCCCGGTATGAGGAACGCACCAGCGGTCCACTCATCACACCGAGGAAACCGATCTCGTCGGCTTCCTGCTGCAGGTCCACGAACTCCTGCGGCTTGACCCACCGGTCCACCGGGAGGTGCCGTTCTGACGGGCGCAGGTACTGGGTGATGGTGATCAGGTCGCAGCCGGCATCGTGCAGGTCACGCAGCGCCTCGGAGATCTCCTCGCGGGTCTCGCCCATGCCCAGGATCAGGTTGGACTTCGTCACCATGCCGAGCTTGCGGCCCTGCGTGATGACATCCAGCGAGCGTTCGTAGCGGAAAGCCGGACGGATGCGCTTGAAAATCCGCGGGACGGTCTCGACGTTGTGGGCAAACACCTCGGGCTTGGAGTCACAGATCGCAGCAATGTGCTCGGGCTTGCCGGAGAAATCCGGGATCAGGAGTTCGACGCCGGTGCCCGGGTTGAGCTCGTGGATCTTGCGGACCGTTTCGGCGTAGAGCCAGACGCCCTCATCGGCGAGGTCATCGCGGGCCACCCCCGTGACGGTGGCGTAGCGGAGCTGCATCGCCAGGACCGAGCGGGCCACCTTGGTTGGTTCGAAAACATCCACAGGGGAGGGCTTGCCGGTGTCGATCTGGCAGAAGTCGCAGCGCCTGGTGCACTCGGAGCCACCGATCAGGAAAGTTGCTTCCTTGTCTTCCCAGCACTCGAAGATGTTGGGGCAGCCGGCCTCTTCACACACGGTGTGGAGGCCTTCCTTTTTGACGAGTTTCTTGAGCTGCACAAACTCCGGGCCCATCTGGACCTTGGCCTTGATCCATTCCGGCTTGCGTTCCACCGGGGTGGCCGCATTGCGCTGCTCGATACGCAGCATTTTCCGGCCTTCTGGTGCCAGGGTCACAGTAGAGCTCCTTCATGGGTTGCAACTAGCGCTTCTTCATTGTTGCGCAGTTCTTCGATGATCCGCGACACGAGGTCGGCGGGGGAGACGTCCCGGCCCGTCTCCTGCGAGATCGTGGTGACGCCGGCGTCGCTGATGCCGCAGGCAACGATCTGGCCGTAGGGGGCGAGATCGTTATTGCAGTTGATGGCGAAGCCGTGCATCGTGACGCCCTCGTGGACACGGATGCCGATCGCCGCGATTTTGCGCGCCGGTCCGTTCCGGTCCTGCTCGATCCAGACCCCGGCGCGGCCCTTGATCCGGACGGCATTGATTCCGTAGTCGGCCAGGACGGCGATGATCACAGCCTCCAGCCGTTCCACATAATCGCGGATGCCGGCTTTGTTCCTGAGTTTGATAACGGGGTAGCCGATGAGCTGCCCGGGCCCGTGCCAGGTGAGCTTGCCGCCACGGTCCACGGGAACCACCGGGGTGCCGTCAAACGGGCGTTCGTGGTCTTCGGTGCGTTTACCCGCGGTATAAACGGCGGCGTGTTCAAGCAACAGGACCGTACTGGGTGCGGTTCCGGCGAGGACCCGCTGATGGAGGTTGCGCTGGATGTCCCAGCCTCGGGCATATTCGACGAATTCCGGGGCGAAACCCAGGCGGGAGAACTCAAGAGCCATGGCATCCAGCTTAGACCCCGGCCGCCCCGGGCGCCGATTCTGTGTCGAATCTCTCGCTCCTGTGGATAACTTCTGCAGGATTCTGCGGTCTGCGCTATTCCTAGACTATGGAAGATCACACCTGGTCTGGCACGTGTGCCCCGGCGGTTCCCGGATACGACGTCGGCCGCTGCCTGGGGCGCGGGGGCAATGCCACGGTGTGGCTGGTCAATGAACAGTCCACCGGACGCGAGTTCGCTCTGAAGTGCTTTAATGCCGGCGACGGCCTTGGCCCAAGTGAGATGGAGAACGCGGTCCGGCGCGAGATCCGGATACTCTCCGTCCTGGATCACGGGCACCTGGTGAAGGCACACGGTGTTGTCCGGCTGGACGGCGCGGCGGACGGCAGCCTGGGGCTGACGATGGACTACGCGGCGGGCGGCTCACTGGGGCAGCTTGTGGCCGGACGGGGAACGCTGGGGCCGGGGGAGACTGTGACGGTGCTGACGCCGATTGCCCAGGCCCTCGCCTACCTGCACGGTCTTGGTTTCACCCACGGTGATGTTTCACCGGGCAACGTGCTGTTCACGGCGCACGGTAAACCGCTGCTGGCTGATCTGGGGGTAGCGCGTATGGTTGCCGACGCGAGGGCTGTGGCCGGGGCCGGGACCGCGGGCTTCAGCGACCCGGCGCCGGTTGACGCCGTCCGGGCCGGACTGCAGCCGGGGCGCGACGTCTATTCGCTCGCCGCCCTGGGCTGGTACTGCCTGACCGGACACCCGCCCCAGCCCGGACCGCAGCGGCCGCCGCTTCCGTTGCTTGTTCCCGGGGTTCCGCCGGCGCTGGCAGCAGCGCTGGAATCCGGACTTCACGAGGACCGCAGGCTTCGGCCCTCCGCCGGCGAACTGGCGGCCGCCGTTCATCGCAGCGCCGGGGCGGCGCCGGTGGACCTCTCGGTCTCGGTCCACCCCACGGTCCTTCCCCAGCTGCTGACCCGCCGCACCCTGCCCGGCACGGCACGGGAGCGCCGCGTGGAACAGCTCCGGTCCCTGCCGGGCCGCTTCCGCCGCGCACCTCTCGCCGCGGCTTATCCGGCCGCGCGCCACGCGGCACGCCGCGCCTCTGGGGGCCGCGCCTCTGGGGGACGTGCGCCAGGGGGCCGCGCCTCTGGGGGCCGTGCGTCCCGGGGAAGGGTCTTCCGGACCGCCGCCGCGGCACTGGCCGTCGCCGCGGCCCTCGTCGGAGCGTGGGGTTTCGCCGGGCTTTGGGCTCCGATTCCCGGGTTTCCCCGTTCGGATGCCGGGGTGGTCCGGGACGCGGCCCCGGCATCCGCGGCCCCGGCATCCGCCGCGGCGGCATCCACCGCGGCGGACGGGGGAACTGCTGCGGTTCCCCCGGATGTGACGGCACAGCTTGCTTCGCCGGATCCCGGGGTCGCCGTCCTGGGGCTGGCGAGGCTCCGCTCGCTGGCGTTCAGCTCGGGCGACTTCCTGCTGCTGGAGCAGGTCAATGTACCGGGATCGACAGCGGCCGTGGCGGATGTCCGGATCAGTGCCCGGCTCAAGGAATCGGGCCGGGTGCTGGCCGGGTTCAGCACCGTCCTGACCCGGGTGGCCACGGAATCAGGCAGCGGCTCCGCCCGTGCGGTGGTGGCCGTCACCGCGAGTACACCCCCCTACCAGGAGCGCGGCCCCGACGGCGCGGTCCTGGCCGAGGCCGGCGCAGGGCCGGAGCAACGGCTTCGCCTGGTACTCGCGCCGGTGGCCGGACACTGGCGTCTGCAGGATGTCCTCGACGGATCCGGCTAGCGTGCGTCCGCGCTCGTCAGGACGTGCGGCCCGGTGCTGCCACCCAGGCTGCGGCCTGGGCCAACGAGGGATGCTGCCAGGCAAAACCGGCCCCGCTCAGCGCAGCCGGTTCCATACGCTGGCTGGCGAGCAGCAGTTCGTCGGCGAGTTGGCCCATGACCAGGCGCAGCACCGGCCCGGGGACGCGGAGCACCGCGGGGCGGTGCAGGGCCGCAGCCAGGTGCGCGATCAGCGAGTTTACGTCCGCGCTCTCCGGGGCGCACAGGTTCACCGGCCCGGACAGCGGGCTGTCCAGCAGGAACGCATAGGCGCCGGCAACATCCGGGAGCGTCACCCAAGGCCAGTACTGCCGGCCGTTGCCCAGCGGTCCGCCCACGCCCAGGCGCAGCAGCGGCATTAGCCTGCCCAGGGCTCCACCCGAACGGCTCAAAACGACGCCGGTGCGTGGCGTGAGCACCCGGACGCCAGCCGGAGCCTCGTGCGCGGCTGCCTCCCAGTCGACGCAGATGCGGGCGAGCACTCCGCTGCCGGCAGGGGCGTTCTCCCGGAGCACAGCCGGTCCCGCGTTGCCGTAATAGCCGGAGGCCGACTGGCTCAGGAAGACCGCCGGGGGAGTGTCAAGGCGGCCCATGGCCGCAGTCAGTGTCCTGGTGGCCCCCAGCCGCGAGCTGCGGAGTTCGTTGATGCGCGACCGGGTCCAGGGCCGGTCGCCGATGCCGGCACCGGAGAGATTGATGACGGCGTCGGCGCCCTTCAGCGCGGTGTCATCGATACGGCCTTCGCCGGGGTTCCATTGGAACTCGGACGGCGAGTCCGGCGGACGCCTGACCAGCGTGCCGACGTCGTGCCCGGCACTGCGCAGGGTGTGGGAAACGGCTGTTCCGATCAGCCCCGAGGCTCCGGCAATAATGATTCGCATGATCCATCTCACCACGTCGGGCGCAGCGGGGATACCTGCCCGGCGTGCGGGCAGGTCTTGACTATGATCGAACGATGACTTCCTCGAGTTACTTCCGGTTCCCGCATCTGCACGGCGACCTGGTCACCTTCGTGGCCGAAGACGACGTTTGGATTGCGCCCCTCGGCGGGGGCCGAGCCTGGCGCGTTTCCGCGTTGCAGCTGCCCGCCCGCAACCCCCGCTTCACCCCGGACGGCAAACGGCTGGTGTGGACGGTTGTGCAGGGAACGTCACCGGAAGTCGTCACCGCGGAGGTCGACGGCGGCGGCTACCGCCAATTGAGCTACTTCGGCCACGCCACAACCCGGGTTAAGGGCTTCACCCCCGAGGGCGACGTCCTGGTCACGAGCGCGTTCCGGCAGGCTGACAGCCGCCACACACACGCTTACAGCCTTCCCGTTACCGGCGGCTGGGCCACTGAACTCCCGCTGGGCCCGGTAGAATCCCTCGCCTTCGGCCCGGTCGTCGGCGACGAACGCCCCGTGGTCCTGGCCAGCGTGCTCTCCCGGGAACCGGCCTGGTGGAAGCGCTACCGGGGCGGCGCCGCCGGCAAATTGTGGATCGACGCCGACGGAAACGGCGAATTCGAACGCCTGGCCGCAGAGCTGGACGGCAACCTCACGGACCCGCTGTGGGTCGACGGCAGGATCGCCTTCCTGTCCGACCACGAGGGTTACGGAAACCTCTACTCCGTGCTGCCTAACGGTTCCGATCTGCGCCGCCACACTGACCACGAGGACTTCTACGTACGCCACGCGGCCACCGACGGCCGGCGGGTTGTCTTCGAATCGGCCGGTGAGCTCTGGCTGCTGCCGGACCTTGGCGCGGACGCCGTTAAACTCGAGATCTCCCTCGGTTCAGCCTCACAGGCGCGCCGCGGTGTGCCGCTGAAGCCATCACGGCACCTCGGTGACGTGGTTCCGGACCGCACCGGCAGCTCCAGCGCCGTAGAGGCCCACGGCACGCTGCACTGGCTGCGGCACAAGGACGGCCCGTCGCGCGTCCTGGAAGCCACCCCCGGCGTCCGGGCCCGCCTGCCGCGCCCCTTCGGCGCTGGCCGGATCGCCTACGTGGCCGACCACAACGGCGTTGAAGCCCTGTACCTGACGGCCATCGCGGAGCCCTTGAACGCAGGTACGCCGGACGGCGGCACCGTTTCCGGCTCGCAGCAGCCTGCGGGACTTTTGCCTGCCGCCGCGCCGCAGGAGAAAGCCGGAACTGGCGGGGAACCCGACGCCGGCCCGGCCCTGCCCCGGCCCGTTTCCGCGGCAGCACTCACACGGCCCGACGCCGTGGCAACCGTCCCGGCAGGAGCGGCGGAGGGCCCAGCCGACACCAGCTCCGAGGACACCACAGCATTGGTCGACGGAGCCGCAGCAAGGCAGCAGGAACCGGCACCCCGGCTGACCAGGCTGGACTTCCCCAAAGCGACCCGCGCCTGCGCCATCGAAGCCAGCCCGGACGGCAGCTGGCTCGCCGTCGGGACTGCTTTCGGCGACGTCTACCTTGCCGACACGCGGACCGGCACGCTCGCACTCGTGAGCAGCATCGGTGAAGGCAGCATCGAAGGATTCAGCTGGTCCGCGGACTCCGCCTGGCTGGCCTGGTCCGAGCCGGTCACCTCCTTCGGCTCCCGCAGCCGGCTGCGCATCACAGCAGTCACCAACGCCGCAGCGGAGGGCACAAACGCCATCATCGATGTCACCGACGGGCGTTTCTGCGACGAATCGCCGTCGTTTACCCCCGACGGGAAGTACCTCGCCTTCCTCTCCAACCGCAGCTTCGACCCGGTCTATGACGGACACTCCTTTGACTTGTCCTTCCCAAGCCCGATCAAGCCGTACCTTGTGGCCCTTGCCGCGGACACCGCCTCGCCCTTCGGACCAAGCGTTGACCTGCCGGAGAGCAGCGTTGCCGGCCCGGCCGACGCCGACGAAAGTGCCGCCAAAGACGTGGTTCCGGCGGTCCGGGTCGACCCGGACGGCCTCGCGCACCGCGTTATCAGCGTGCCGGTGCCGCAGGGAAACTACTCCCACCTGTCCGCCACGGAGGGGGCCCTGCTCTGGCTTGACAGCGAACTCTCCGGCGTGACAGGCGAGGGACGCGCCAGCCTGGAGGACAAGAACGCTGCACCCAGCCTTGTCCGCTTCGACTTCGCGCGCCGCAAAACCACCATCATCGTCGAAGCCCTGGACAGTTACCGGCTCTCCGGCGACGGGGAGAAGGTGGTGGTCCTGCACGAGAAGCAGATCCGCGTTTCGCCTGCCAACGCCAAGGCTGACGAGGAGTCGGGCCAATTGGTCAAGGTGGACCTCAGCCGCATCCGAGTGAAGCTTGATCCGCTCAGTGTCTGGGGTCAGGCGTTCGACGAAGCCTGGCGGCTGCAGCGCGACTTCTTCTGGACCGAAGACATGGCCGGCCAGGACTGGGACTCGGTGCACGCCCGCTACCGCCCGATCGTGGACCGGCTCGGCTCACACGATGACCTCGTGGATCTGCTCTGGGAGCTCCACGGCGAGTTGGGCACCTCGCACGCTTACGTCCGGCCGGTCGCCGTCACCGAGAACGGCAGCAACGGCCAGGGCCGCCTCGGCGCCGACCTCGCGTTCACCGGCGCGGGCTGGGAGATCACGCGAATCCTTGCGGGGGAGTCCTCCGACCCGCTCGCCACCTCGCCGCTGACCCGCCCGGGAGCTGACGCGAAAGCCGGCGACGTGCTGCTCGCGATCGACGGCGTCGAACTCACCGGGGAGCGAACCCCCGCCATGGAATTGGTCGGCGCCGCGGGACGCGCCGTTGAGCTCACCCTGCGCAACGGCGCCGGGCACGGCGACCGGGCCGGGCAGCAGCGGAGGGTGGCTGTGGTCCCGGTCCGGGACGAGGAAAGGCTGCGCTACCAGGAATGGGTGAGCGCCAATCGCCGGACCGTCCGGCAGGCCTCGCAGGGAACCTTCGGCTACCTGCACATTCCGGACATGATGGCCAACGGCTGGGCCCAGCTGCACCGGGACCTTGATACCGAAACGGCGCTCGACGGGCTGATCGTCGACGTCCGCCGCAACCGCGGCGGACACACCTCCCAGCTTGTCGCCGAACTCATTGGCCGCAAAGTCACCGGCTGGAGCATGCCGCGCGGGGAGAAGCCGCGGACCTACCCGCACCACGCGCCGCGCGGACCCGTGATTATCCTGGCCGATGAATTTGCCGGCTCCGACGGGGACATCATCACCCAGGTTGCGAAACTGCGGGGGATCGGTCCGGTCATCGGCACCCGGACCTGGGGCGGCGTCGTTGGTATCGACAACCGCTTCGCCCTGGCCGACGGCACCGGAGTAACCCAGCCCCGCTACGCCAATTGGTTCTCCGGCGGTGTGGGGTGGGGGGTCGAGAACTTCGGCGTCGCGCCGGACATCGAGGTGACCTTCCCGCCGCACGCGTATGCCGCCGGAAACGACCCGCAACTGGAATACGGCATTGGCGCTCTGAAAGAAATGGTCCAGGAACTGCCGACCGACCGCCCGCCGCTGCGCGAGGGCTACCGCCTTCTGCGGCCGGCCCCGCTGCCGGCCCGTGGGTCGGGCCACTAGGCGGCACACCCGGGTCGCCTAGCGCCCGACGGCGAAGGCCCCCGTTTCCCTGGCTGGGGAACGGGGGCCTTCGCCGTTGTTGGTACTAGGAGGCCAGGCTGGCGTCCAGGGTGATCTTAATGCCGGTGAGGGCGGCCGAGACGGGGCAACCGGTCTTGGCGTCCTCGGCGAGGCGCTGGAACTCGTCCTCGGAGATGCCGGGGATCCGGGCGCTGAGGGTCAGATGGCTGCCCGTGATCCCAGTCCCGGGGACAAACGTGACATCCGCCTTGGTGTTGACTTCCTCCGGCGTGTGGCCGGCCTGCGCGACGGCGAGGCTGAAGGCCATGGAGAAACAGGCTGAATGGGCTGCGGCGATGAGCTCTTCCGGGCTTGTCTTGCCCTCGGAGGCCTCCGCGCGCGCCTTCCAGGTGACGTCGAAGTTGCCAAGACCGGAGCTGTCCAGCGTTGTGTTGCCGGCGCCGGTCATCAAGTCGCCGTTCCATACAGTGTGTGCGGTGCGTGTTGCTGCCATGTCCACTCCTCCAGATTGTTCTTGTCCCACAGAACCGGCAAAGAGCCGGATTGTGCCGTCTCCCATCCTAGGGATTCGGCGCTGACGACGCACCGGTGTCCGCTCTCAGAGGATTGTGACCGCATTGGGGGTAAGGGGCCCGGCGCGTCCAGCGTCCCACAAGGAGTGCCGCGCCGAGGAGTGGGTTAACGAGGACGGCGACGCACCCCTGCGGGTGCGTCGCCGTTGTGGTTTCTGTTGCCTACTGCCTACTGCCTACTGCCAGAGCGTGGCAATGGCCACGTTGAGCAGCGCAAGACCGCCGACGCCGTGGGCGAGTCCCTTGCTGACCGGTTCGCCCTTTTTGTATTGGCGCCGGCCCATAAAGGCCAGGACGCCCACGGCGAGGGCAATGGCGAACTTGATGCCGAGCTTGAAGTAGTTTGCGTCCATGTCCAGGGCCGGGATCAGGCCCAGCATCACGATGCCCGTGACCAGCTGCAGGAGTGCGCCGTCGAACTGGCGGGGATGTACCGTGGGTTTTTTCATCTGGCCGATCCAGATACCAACGATCATGGCCGCGCCAATGATGTGCAGGAAGACCATGATGTTATAAACGATATTCATGGGACCAGTGTAGCCAGAGGATTCTACCGATTGTAGTAAGGCCCATCCGCCGGGGCGCCGCGCGGCCGGCGGTGGAATCGAAAACGGCGACGGCGGTGCAGGGGAGCGGTGGTTTCCCATCGCTGCCCGCACCGCCGTCGCCGTTGGTGGCCTTAGGCTTGGTGGCTGCTAAAGACCCAGGTCCGCTTCGAAGGCGCCTTCTTCAAGACGCGCCTTGAGCGTCTGCAGGAAGCGCCCCGCGTCAGCGCCGTCCACCAGGCGGTGGTCGTACGTCAGCGAGAGGTACATCATCGAGCGGATGGCCAGCGAATCATCGCCGTTCGCATCGGAGACCACAACGGCCCGCTTGACGATCGCGCCGGTGCCGAGGATGGCTACCTGCGGCTGGTTGATGATCGGAGTGTCAAACAGGGCGCCCACGGAACCGATGTTGGTGATGCTGAAGGTTCCGCCGGAGAGCTCGTCCGGGCCGATCTTGCCGTTGCGGGTGCGATCTGCGACGTCGGCGATTTTGCCGGCCAGACCGGCAAGGTTCAGGTTGCCGGCGTCGGCAATCACCGGAACCAGCAGGCCCTTGTCCGTGTCTACCGCAATCGCCAGGTGTTCGGCGTTGTGGTAAGTGATCTCCTGCTTGTCCTCGTCATAGGAGGCGTTGACCTTCGGGTGCTGCTTCAGGGCCTCGGCGACGGCCTTGGCGATGAAGGGCAGGAAGGTCAGCTTGGAGCCGTTCTGGGCCTGGAAGGAGTTTTTGGCCTTGGCGCGCAGCTTGGCGACCTTGGTCATATCCACTTCGTGGACCTGGGTCAGCTGGGTGGAGATATCCAGCGACTCACGCATGCGGCGGGCAATGACCTGGCGGATGCGCGGTGCCTTCTGCACGGTGCCGCGCAGCGAGGAAAGTTCCGCCGACGGGCGTGCCGCCGGCGCGGCGGCGGCGGGGGCCGGGGCTGCGGCGGGGGCCGGCGTTGACTTGGCTTCTGCTGCCGCCAGAACGTCCTGCTTGCGGATGCGGCCGCCGACGCCGGTGCCGGTCAACGCCGAGATGTCCACGCCGTGCTGGTTGGCCAGCTTGCGGACGAGCGGGGTGACGTAGCCGGACTCCGCGGATGAGGCTGCCGGGGCGGGGGTTTCCTGCTTGGGCGCGGCAGCCGGTGCTTCCTGCTTCGGTGCTTCCTGCTTGGGGGTTTCCTGCTTGGGCGCGGCAGCCGGTGCGGCTTCCTTGGGAGCTTCCTGCTTCGGCGCTTCGGCGGCCTGCGGAGCGGCCGCTGCCGGGGCTGCAGCCGGGGCTGCTGCAGCGGAGCCGATCACGGCCAGGACGGAACCGACCTCGGCCGTTTCGTCCTCGGCGACACGGATTTCCTGCAGGACGCCGGCCACCGGTGACGGGATCTCGGTATCGACCTTGTCAGTGGAAACTTCCAGCAGCGGTTCGTCGACCTCGACTGTGTCGCCGATGCTCTTGAGCCAGCGGGTCACGGTGCCTTCGGTGACGCTCTCGCCCAGGGCGGGAAGGGTGACTTCGTGGCCTTCGCCGTCGGAAGCGGGGGCCGCGGCGGGTGCTTCAGCCTCGGGGGCCGGAGCTTCGGCCGCCGCGGGGGACTCGGGGGCCGCGGCGGGGGCCGGGGCCTCTTCGGCGGGGGCCGCGGCGGGCGCTTCGCCCGAACCCGACGAACCGGAACCGTCGCCGATGCGCACGAGCGGTGCGCCGACTTCGGCGGTCTCGTCCTCGGCGACGAGGATTTCCTCGATCACGCCGGCGATCGGAGAGGGGATCTCGGTGTCTACTTTGTCGGTGGAAACCTCGAGCAGCGGCTCGTCCACCTCCACCCGGTCACCTACCTGCTTGAGCCAGCGGGTGACGGTTCCTTCGGTGACACTCTCACCGAGGGCGGGCAAGTTAACGGATTCAGACATGTCGTCCCCGTTCTCCTTATTGATCTTTAGTGCGGATGATTGCTGCCTTGGTCGAGCTTAGTGCACCCGGCATTTTGTGCCGGGTGCACTTCGCCCGAAGTTCTTGCGGTGATGCGGGCGGAACTGTCAGCCGTGCAGGGGCTTGCCGGCCAGAGCCAGGTGGGCTTCGCCCAGGGCCTCGTTCTGGGTCGGGTGGGCGTGGACCAGCTGGGCCACGTCCTCCGGGTAAGCTTCCCAGTTCACGATCAGCTGGGCCTCGCCGACCTGCTCGCCCATGCGGGAGCCGATCATGTGAACGCCGACGACGGGGCCGTCCTTCTGGCGGACCAGTTTCACGAGGCCGCTGGTGCCCAGGATGGAGCTCTTGCCGTTGCCGGCGAGGTTGTATTCCTGGATCTGGACCTGGTCGTCACCGAACTTGGCCTTGGCGGCCTTCTCGGTGTAGCCGACAGTCGCGATTTCCGGTTCGGAGTAGGTGACCTTGGGGATGTTGACGTCCTCGACGACTACCGGCTTCAGGCCGGCGATTTCCTCGGCAACGAAAATGCCCTGCTGGTAGCCGCGGTGCGCCAGCTGCACGCCCGGGACAATGTCACCGACGGCATAGACGTTGCCGACGCCGGTGTGCAGGCGCTCGTTGGTGATAACAAAGCCGCGGTCGATGTTCAGCCCGGCTTCCTCGTAGCCGAGGTTGGCCGTGACGGGGCCGCGTCCGACGGCCACGAGCATAAGGTCCGCCTCGAAGGTCTTGCCGTCCACGAGGGTGACCTTCACGCCGTCGTCGTTCTGCTCGACGCCCTGGAAGAAGGTGCCGGTGGAGAACTTGATGCCGCGCTTCTTGAAGGCACGCTCGAAGGCCTTGACGATCGTGGCGTCCTCGTTGGGAACCAGCGAGGGCAGGCCTTCGATGATGGTGACGTCGACGCCGAAGGACTTCCAGACGGAAGCGAACTCGACGCCGATCACGCCGCCGCCCAGAATGATCGCGCTCTTAGGGATGTAGTCCATGGTGAGGGCTTCGTCGGAGGTGATTACCTTGCCGCCGATTTCCAGCCCCGGCAGGGAGCGGGAGTAGGACCCGGTCGCGAGGACGATGTTCTTGCCCTTGTAGGCGGTCCCGTTCACCACTACGGTGTCGGTGCCCTGGAGCTTGCCCTCGCCTTCGATGACGGTGATGGCCTTCTTGGACTTGATCAGACCCTGCAGGCCCTTGTACTTGCCCGCGATGATGCCGTCCTTGTAGGCGTTGACAGCTGTGATGTCGATGCTGTCGAGCGTGACGTTGACGCCGTACTTTGCCGAATCGCGGGCGTGGTCTGCCAGTTCCGCGGAGTGCAGCAGGGCCTTGGTGGGGATACAGCCGTTGTGCAGGCAGGTGCCGCCGAGCTTGCCCTTTTCGATCAGGCCGACGGTAAGGCCGAGCTGAACGGCACGCAGGGCAGTGGCGTAGCCGCCGCTGCCGCCGCCGAGTACCAGGATGTCGAATTCTTGCGCAGTTGCCTGATCGGCCACTAAAACGCTCCCTCGCGTGAACGATGACACGGGAGTACGCATCATCTGGTCTTGGAATGTCCCTGCTGCGATTATGCCAGCGGGGCCGTTCCCTTTCATTTGTGACTACCGCAGTTCACCTTAGCGAACCACTTATACATGCTCCACCTTGCCATGGCGTTTGTGGAGGGCTTGTGTCCAGACTCACGCGCCCTGGTGAGCGGGGCGTCACGCCCTGCTCACCAGGGCGCGTGCCCGCCCGGAGTTGCGTCCGGTGCTTAGCTGGATTTGGCGAGGATGTCCTCGACGTAGGCCACCAGGGTGCGCACGGTTGAGCCGGTGCCCTGTTTGTGGTTATAGCCGTAGGGGCTGCCGTTGTTGAAGGACGGCCCGGCGATGTCGATGTGGGCCCACGGGATCTGCTCGCCGTCCTTGCCCTTGCCCACGAATTCGCGCAGGAACACGGCCGCGGTCATCATGCCGCCGTGGCGTTCGCCGATGTTGGCAATGTCGGCGACCTGTGACTCGAGGCTGGGGCGCAGTTCTTCGGGAAGCGGCATCGGCCAGACGAGCTCGCCGGCGCGGTCAGCTGCGGTCTTGAGCGCGCCGGTGACGGACTCGGAGCCCATCACGCCGGCGGTGCGGTCCCCGAGGGCGATGAGCTGCGCCCCGGTGAGTGTGGCGACATCGATGATGGCATCCGGGTATTCCTGGCTGGCGGCGACGATGCCGTCCGCCATGACCAGGCGGCCCTCGGCATCGGTGTTCAGGACTTCGACGGTCTTGCCGCCGAAGATGGTCAGGACGTCGGCGGGACGCTGCGCAGCGCCGGAGGGCATGTTCTCCGCGATGCAGAGCCAGGCGGTGGCCTTGACCGGCAGGCCCAGGCCCGCGATGGCCAGGACGGTGTTCAGTACGACGGCGGCGCCCGCCATGTCGGACTTCATATCACCCATGCCAAGGTGCGGCTTGAGTGAGATTCCGCCGGTGTCAAAGGTAATGCCCTTGCCCACGAGGGCGATTTTGGCGGTGGCCCTGGCGGGGGAGTATTCGACCTTGACCAGGCGGGGCTGCCGGGTGGAGCCCTTGCCGACGCCGAGGATTCCGCCGAACCCGTCCTTTTCCAGGCGCTTCTCGTCCCAGACGGTCACCTTGACCGGCAGGCCCTTGGACAGATCCTTGGCTGCTTCCGCAAAGGACTCGGGGAAGAGGTGGCTCGGCGGCTGGTTAACCAGCGAGCGGGTCGCGTTGACGGCCTTGCCGATCAGGGCCGCGCGTTCCAGGACCGTCTTGAGACCCTTGTCGGCCGCAAAATCCGTGGCTATCAGAACGTTTTTCACCGGTTCGTTCAGGCCGTCCGTGGATGAACGGTATTCGGTGAAGGAGTAGGCGCCCATCGCTGCGCCCTCGGCGACGGCGGCAACATCGCCGAGCGAGGTCGTCGGAAACGCCACTGTGACCGTGCCGAGTCCCGCCAGTTGGCGGACCGCCGAGCCGGCGGCGCGGCGGAGGGCTTCCTCGGTGAGCGGCTGCGATGCGGACACTTTTCCGACGCCGGCGAGCACGAGGACTTTCGCCCCTGCCTCGCCCAGGCCCGGGAGGCGGTGGGCCTGGTCCGCTGCGCCGGTGATGCCAAGAACACTCAGTGAGTCCGCGAGGGCTTCGGCGGCCTTGGCGGTCAGGGGGTTGCTCAGCAGGACGGGACCGTCGGCGCCCTGCCCCACTCCGATTACCAGGGCATCGCTGGGGGACTTCTTCAGGTCCCCTGCAACCGCACTAAGTTTGACTTCACTATTCTTGACCACGAGGACAGTCCTCAATTCTTTGAGTTTTTGTGGGCAGGAACCGCATGTTCTTCCGTCCTGCCATGGAACCTGGCCGTTGTCGGTTTGCGACGTAACCCGGGTGTCGCCAAGCCGTCATAAGGCCAGCTCCGATCGTAGTCTCTCCCCGGCGCGGGTGTTCAATTGAATGAGAGCTGCGGCACACCGCGGACAGGAATGAGTACGTGCCACGGCGTGTTGTACCGGATAACAGCGCCGACGCCCTCTTGGCGTGTCCGGCCGCTCCCACAGACTAAGAGGAAAGGAACATGCCGTGTTTGAACGGATCTCTGGCTCCCTGCTGGACCCCGAATCGCTTTATCTGCGTGATGACGCGCTGTTCCACAGCCCGGAACTGCGCGGACTGAACCTCGTGATGGGCTTCACCGGATTTGCCGATGCGGGTCACGTCGTCAGCCAGATCACCGGGGAACTGCTGGACACCCTGGATTCCGGCATTGTCGCCGAATTCGACGCCGACCAACTGATGGACTACCGGAGCCGCCGCCCGCAGATCAGCTTCGTCGAGGACCACCTGCAGGACTATCAGGCGCCGCGCCTTGCCCTCTATCGGCTGGTCGACGGGCTGGGCAGCCCATTCCTGTTCCTTGCCGGATTCGAGCCTGACCTGCAATGGGAGCGGTTTGCACGGGCCGTCATTGGCATCGTCGAGGCGCTTGATGTCAACCTCGTCACCTGGATCCATTCCATTCCCATGCCCGTACCCCACACCCGGCCGGTCGGCGTCACGGTGCACGGCAACCGGCCGGAGCTCATCGAGGGCATCTCGGTGTGGAAGCCCACCGTCGAGGTGCCGGCCGCCATCGGCCACCTCCTGGAACTTCGGCTGACGGAAGCCGGGCGCAACGTCGCCGGCTACGTGATGCACGTCCCGCACTACCTCGCCGAAGCCGAATACCCCACGGCCGCCGTCGCCGGACTCGAATACCTGGGGGCGGCCACCTCGCTGATGCTGCCGGCTGACCGGCTTCGGGAAGCCGGGCGCGAAGTCGGACGCCAGATCGCCCAGCAGATTGACGCTTCCACGGAGGTGCAGCAGGTGGTGTCCCGGCTCGAGACCCGCTATGACGAGAATGCCGAAGGTACCGTACGGCGTTCCCTGCTCGCCGACGAGAATGACCAGCTGCCCAACGCAGATGCCCTTGGCGCCGCCGTTGAGGCCTACCTGGCCCGTAAAGAACCCGGAGAATAAATACGATTTCTCCGTCGACTGGGCATAATGGAGGAGTGACCTCACCCCGCGCTTGGCTGATCTGGATCGTTGGTGTCTTCGCGTACCTCGTGGCGGTCAGCCAGCGCACCTCCTTCGGCGTTGTGGGGCTGGAAGCGACCGAGCGCTTCCATGCCAGCGCTGCCGAAATTTCCTTTTTCACCGTGCTGCAGCTGCTCGTCTACGCAGTCCTGCAGATACCTGTTGGCATTCTTGTGGACCGCTTCGGGTCGCGGGCCATGATCGCCGGCGGCGCAGTCCTGATGGGGCTCGGCCAGCTTCAGTTGGCGTTTGCCGAGAACATCCCGGGAGGGGTGCTGGGCCGGGTACTGGTCGGCGCCGGGGACGCGATGACGTTCATCTCGGTGATCCGGTTGATCCCGATCTGGTTTCCGCCCACCCGCGTCCCGCTGCTCACCCAGCTGACCGGAATGTCAGGCCAGCTTGGCCAGCTGTTCAGTGTGGTGCCGTTCGCTATGATCCTGCACCTCGCCGGCTGGACCCCCGCATTCCTGACGCTGGCGTCCATGTCAGCACTCGCCACGGTGCTTGTGCTGGTCCTGCTTCAGGACCTGCCACCCGGGCACCCCGCACCGCAGCCGAGCCAGGGCCTGCGCGCCACGGGGGTCAGCCTGTCGCACGCGTGGCGGCAGCCCGGCACCCGGTTGGGCCTCTGGAGCCACTTCACCGTCCAGTTCAGCGGTACCGTCTTCGCCATGACCTGGGGCTACCCGTTCCTGATCTCTGCCCAGGGCCTGGAAACCCCGACAGTGTCGGCGCTGCTGACCCTCTACGTGGCAGCGGCCATCGCCGCCGGACCGGTGATGGGCAGCTTCGTTGCCCGCCACCCGCTGCGGCGGTCCACCATGGTGCTGCTGATTTCCGCGGCCACTGCTGCGGCTTGGGCAGCTGTGCTGCTGATCCCGGGGCGCTCCCCGTTGTGGCTGCTGGCCGGACTGGTGGTGGTACTCGCCATCGGCGGCCCCGGTTCCATGATTGGCTTCGACTTCGCCCGCACGTTCAACCCGGCGCACCGGATCGGCACCGCCACCGGGATCGTGAATGTGGGCGGCTTTATCGCCTCCCTGATTGCGATCTACTTGATTGGCTTGATCCTTGACGTCCTGTACGCGACCGGATTCTCCCGCGGCGAGCTGTACGGGCTCGATCCCTTCCGGATCGCCTTGAGCGTGCAGTTCCTGCTGCTGGCAGGCGGGGCAGGCGCCATTGTGATCATCCGCCGCAAGGTGCGCAGGCAGATGGCGGCACAGGGCGTTGTGGTCCGGCCGCTGCTGCGGGCACTCGCCGAGCAGCGCAGGCTCAGCGCGGAGCGTCGCCGCACACCCTGACCGCCAGCAGCTGCGCGGTTCGCCCGTGCGGGTTGTCCACATACGGGCAGGCGCCACTAACGCGGGACCGCGCGTACCGCGAGGCTGGTTGGATGAAAGCACCCGATGACCTGAAAATATCCGGCCCGGAGGACATCCTCGGGTTTATCCCGCATTCCCTTGGCTACTGGCCAGCCCACAGCCTCGTCGCCATAACAATGCAGGGCAAAAGGCTCGGAGCAACGCTGCGGGTAGACCTCCCCGGGAGCGCCGGCGGCCCCGGCAGGTCCGGCCCTGTCCGCCCGGTGGCCTTTGCCCGGACCGTGGCGTCCTACCTGGCGGCCGACGACGCGGCGGACGGCTCGCTGCTTGCGTTCTTTACCGAAACGGACGGCGACGGCGCGCGGTGGGCTCCGCTGCTGGCTGAACTGGAGGACGCGCTGGCCGGCGCCGGAATGCCGGTACGGGATGCCTGGCTGGTCGGTTCCGGTTACTGGCGCAACGCCTACTGCCTCGACCCGTTGTGCTGCGCACCACCGGGACGTCCCGTGGAGGAAATCAGGAACAGCCGGCTTAACGCCGAGATGGTCTTCCGCGGCAGTACCGTCGGCCCGGCGCCCGGCACCACCTCATCCCGGTCGCGGACGGGCGCGCCTGACCCTGCGGTGCTGGAAGCCCAGCGTGGCTGGGCGCGGCAGTTCGCCGCCCGCACCCGGGACAAGCTCCAGTTCAGCCAGGTCCTGGCAGTGTGGACGCAGGTGATAGCCGCCCCGGCGCCCGGGCCCACACTCGCGGCGGGGCTCACCGGCTACCTCCGCGCCTCCCTGTGCGTTCCGTCCTGGCGTGACGCGGTGCTGGTAATGGCGGCGGCAGGGCAGGCGGCCGCGGAACGCGGTGCCGAGGACTTCGGTGTTTTTGCGGCCGCGGCGGCCTGCTCTCCGCCGGCAACCCTGTGTGCGACGCGGGCGCCGGCGCCCTTGCCACCGCTGGAAGGCTTTCCCGGCGAACGACAAAGCCGGAGGCCGGAACCCGACGGTGGACAGCGGCCGGACCAGGAAAGCCGCGGCGGGGGAGCCGGCCGTGAGCGTCCCGCGCAGCAACTGCAGGAGCTGCCAGGCTACGGCGAGATCCTCCTTGGGCTGGCACCCCAGCTGCCCGACTGGGCCGCGATGGCAGGCCTGGACCGGGTCCTGGAGCAGCTGGCTGCGGGCGGAGGCGAAGCCGCCGCCGCCGCACTCACCGGGCAGGGCTGGATTGAATGGTGCCGAGGCAAAGGGTCCTTTGCCGATGCGCTTTTCAGCCGGGCCACCGAGGAACATCCCGGATACCGCCTGGCGGAACTACTGGCGGAACTTGTCCGCCGCGGAACGCTGTGTGGCTGGGCGGGACGACGGGAGACAGCCTGGCAGCGTTTCGCGCCGGACGGCACCTGAGGCCCGCCGGTACCGGGCACCGGGGCGAAACCGAGGCTCCGGCTGTGACAGTGGCACGGTACCGGCGGCAGAAAACCATTCCGGGTGCCCTGCGGGTCCGTGCCGATTTCGAAATTCGTGAGACAATGGTTGCCGAGACCCGGTTGGGTCCGTGTATTAGGTGCTCGTTATGGACCTTGGAAACAGGGAACATTACGGTCGCTCCAGGAGTTCTACTCAGTGGCTCTGCTGGACGTGATCGCATCTGATGTCAAACACGGACTTGACAGGGTCATAGTGGTGTTGCCCGTATGGTGATTCCACAGACCGCCGCTAGAAAGGTTTTCTGTGACCCCGTCTTCCGCGAAGAAGGAACCCGCCGACCAGGCCGTATTGTCTCCCGAGGAGAAGAAGGCGGCGACGAGCGCCAAGCGCGCCGCCACCCGCGCCGCCAACAAGGCTGTCAAAGACGCCGCCTCGGCCGATGGCGACAGCACCGAGTCGGCAGTCGCCAAGCCTGAGCCCAAAAAGCGCGGGCCCAAGCCCGGCGCTAAGGCCGCGGCCCAAGCCGCCGGCAAAGCCGCGAACGGCGACGATGATGAGGACGCCGAGGTAGACCTCGACGACGCCGCGGTCGAGGCCGTTGAGATCGGTGAAGACGGCGAGGAGATCCCGGCCAAGGCAGCAGCCGCTACCGGCTCCGGCTTTGTCTACTCCGACGCCGACGACGACGACGCACCCGTGCAGCAGGTTATGTCTGCCGGCGCCACCGCCGACCCCGTTAAGGACTACCTGAAGCAGATCGGCAAGGTCGCCCTGCTGAACGCCGAGCAGGAAGTCGACCTGGCCCTGCGCATCGAGGCTGGCCTCTTTGCCGAGGAAAAGATCAACGCCGACGACGGAAGCATGGATCCGAAACTCAAGCGCGAGTTCGAATTCGTCATCCACGACGGCAAGCGGGCCAAGAACCACCTGCTGGAGGCAAACCTCCGCCTCGTGGTATCGCTGGCCAAACGCTACACCGGCCGCGGCATGCTGTTTCTGGACCTGATCCAGGAAGGCAACCTGGGCTTGATCCGCGCAGTCGAGAAGTTCGACTACACCAAGGGCTTTAAGTTCTCCACCTACGCCACCTGGTGGATCCGCCAGGCGATTACCCGGGCCATGGCCGACCAGGCCCGCACCATCCGCATCCCGGTGCACATGGTGGAAGTCATCAACAAACTGGCCCGCGTGCAGCGCCAGATGCTGCAGGACCTCGGCCGCGAACCAACTCCGGAAGAGCTGGCCCTGGAACTGGACATGACACCCGAGAAGGTTGTTGAAGTCCAGAAGTACGGCCGCGAGCCGATCTCCCTGCACACACCGCTGGGCGAAGACGGCGATTCGGAATTCGGGGACCTCATCGAGGACTCCGAGGCAGTCGTCCCCGCCGACGCGGTCAGCTTCACCCTCCTGCAGGAACAGCTCCACTCGGTACTGGACACCCTCTCCGAGCGCGAGGCCGGTGTGGTGGCGATGCGCTTTGGCCTCACCGACGGACAGCCGAAGACTTTAGACGAGATCGGAAAGGTCTACGGCGTCACGCGTGAGCGGATCCGACAGATTGAATCCAAGACGATGTCCAAGCTACGGCACCCGTCCCGGTCCCAGGTCCTCCGGGACTACCTGGACTAAGGACAAACGCAGCAACGCGGAGTCGCACCCGGCCCGGCATCCACCAGGATGGGGCCGGACGCGGCTCCGCGTTGATCGTTAAGCTTAGTGGTCGTTGAGCGCGTGGTGGTCTCTGCCGCGACGAACGCTAAGACCAAAATGGCCCCTCCGAATCCGGAGGGGCCATTTCTTGCTGGTCTAGTCGACCGGGTGCTGGTCTAGTCGACGGGGACCGGCGGCTTCTCGTGAAGGCGGCCGGTCTCATCGTGCCAGTCTGAGCTGAGCGGCCGTAGCGTCGGCTCCACGGCGCGGGCGTGGTGGCCGCAGAAAAGCAGCTCACCCCCGGAGGCGCCGAGAACAACCCGGACATATGCCTGTGCTCCGCAACGATCGCACCGGTCAACGGTGCTCAGTGTGCGGTCCGCAACTGCTGTTGTCATGTTCGGCCTCCTTGGTAGATCGGTATACCTATATAACCAGCATTCGCAGCGAATCCATGGCTTGGATGGCACACTTTCGCTGTACGCGTATCACGTCTCGGTAACGCCCGTCGGAGCTTCGGGCTGTTGGGAGTGGCAGCACGCCGGCGGAGGGCACTCCGGCTAGGCTAGCAAGAGCGTCTAACAGCTTTGCCCGTCCGACGGCGACGGTCCCGTCCCTGAAGGAGTCCCCGCCCCGTGGCACCAAGTTCTGACTACACCGCCAGGCATTTGTCCGTGCTGGAGGGCCTGGAAGCGGTTCGAAAGCGCCCCGGCATGTATATCGGTTCGACAGACTCCCGCGGATTGATGCACTGCCTGTGGGAAATCATCGACAACTCCGTCGACGAGGCACTTGCCGGCTTCGGCCACGACATCAAAATCATCCTGCACGCGGACAACTCCGTGGAGATCCACGACGACGGACGCGGCGTGCCGGTGGATATCGAACCGAAGACCGGACTCAGTGGCGTTGAAGTTGTGTTTACCAAGCTGCACGCCGGCGGAAAATTCGGCGGCGGGTCCTACACCGCGTCCGGCGGATTGCACGGCGTCGGCGCGTCAGTGGTAAATGCCCTTTCGTCCCGGCTGGACGTGGAAGTCGACCGCGGCGGCAAGACCTACAAGATGTCCTTCCGCCGGGGTGAGCCGGGCCGCTTTAAAGACAACGGCAGCAGGCTCGATCCGGCGTCCGTCTTCGCGCCATTCCTTGATGGCTCCGTCCTGGACGTTGTGGGCAAAGCCAAGCGCGGCGTCACGGGCACCCGGATCCGCTACTGGGCGGACCGGCAGATCTTCACCCCGGACGCCAAATTCTCCTACGACGAACTTGCGGACCGCGCCCGCCAGACGTCCTTCCTGGTCCCCGGGCTCAAGCTCACCGTCCGGGACGAGCGCAAAGTCCCCGGCACCCCGGGGGAGTCCGGCGCACATGAGGAAGTCTTCCACCACGACGGCGGCCTCTCCGAATTCGTCGAATTCCTCGCCGCGGACCCCGCCGTCACCGACGTCTGGCGGCTGCACGGTGCCGGCAAATTCAAGGAAACGGTCCCGGTCATTGATGAGAAGGGCCATAGTCAGCTCACCGAGGTCGAACGGGACTGCGAAGTCGATGTCGCCCTCCGGTGGGGCATCGGTTACGACAGTACCGTGCGCACTTTCGTCAACATCATCTCCACACCCAAGGGCGGCACCCACCAGTCGGGCTTCGAGCAGGCGCTGCTCAAAACCTTCCGGAAGGCCGTAGAATCCAACGCCCGGAAGCTTAAGGCCGGCAACGACAAGATCGAGAAGGACGACATTTTCGCCGGTCTAACCGCCGTCCTGACGGTCAGGCTGGCAGAGCCGCAGTTCGAGGGCCAGACCAAGGAGATCCTGGGCACCTCCGCCGTGCGCGCGATCGTCGCCAAAGTCGTGGAGCAGGAGATCAACGCCAAGCTCACCTCGTCCCAGCGCAATGACAAGGCCCAGTCAGCGCTGCTGCTGGAAAAAGTCGTCAGCGAGATGAAATCGCGGATCTCCGCGCGGGTGCACAAGGAAACCCAGCGCCGCAAGAACGCCCTGGAAACCTCCTCCATGCCCACCAAGCTGGCGGACTGCCGCACGGACGACGTCGCACGTTCCGAGCTCTTTATCGTGGAAGGCGATTCGGCACTCGGAACCGCCAAGCTGGCCAGGTCCTCCGACTTCCAGGCGCTGCTCCCCATCCGCGGCAAGATCCTCAACGTTCAAAAGGCCTCGGTGGGTGATATGCTCTCCAACGCCGAATGCGCGGCCCTCATCCAGGTGGTCGGTGCAGGCTCCGGCCGCAGCTTCGACATCAGCGCCGCCCGCTATGGCAAGGTCATTCTGATGACCGACGCCGACGTCGACGGTGCGCACATCCGGACCCTCCTGCTGACCCTGTTCTTCCGCTACATGCGCCCGATGATCGATGAGGGCCGCGTGTTCGCCGCCGTCCCGCCGCTGCACCGGGTGGAGGTCATCAACGCCGGCCAGAAGGCGAACGAGATGATCTACACCTACTCCGAAGCCGAGCTGCATTCCCTGCTGGCCCGGCTCGCCAAGGAAGGCAAACGCTACAAGGAGCCGATCCAGCGGTACAAGGGCCTGGGCGAGATGGACGCGGAGCAGTTGGCGGAGACCACTATGGACCCGCGGCACCGCACCCTGCGCAAGGTGGGAATCGAGAACGCCAAGCACGCTGAGGAAACCTTCGACCTGCTGATGGGATCCGACGTCGCGCCCCGTAAGGACTTCATCATTGCCGGCGCTGCGAGCCTGGACCGGGAGCGCATCGACGCCTGACGCCCCTGCCGGCGTACAACAGCCCGGCGGCGGAGCGGCCACGGTCAACCGCGGTGGTCAGCCCAGCAGGCCGGGGACAATCAGCAACGCTGTCGGCGCCGTCAGCAGCACCAGGCAGATTGCCAGGACGCCGGCCCGCAGCGGTTGCGGCAGGGGCGGCTGCGGCGCAAGCAACCGGCTGACTCGGGACGCCGTTGCCCGGGCGGAACCGGCGCCTCCGGTGGCACCGGGCTGCCCGGTTTCGACGTCGGAGAGCTCCGGTTCGCTAAAAGCCAACCGGCCGCCTGCGGCGCCGGGTGACCCGCTGGCCACAATCGCGATGGCCTTGATCAGGGTCGCCCTGCTCTCGGTCTTCAGCGCGACGTCGTCGGCAAGCATCTCGATCAGGGAACTGACCGCTTCCTGCGCCAGACGGGTGGTAGGCAGCCAGGGAAGGGCCTGCCGCCAGGCCGCAAAGGCCCAGAGCAGCAGGTGGTGGCGCTGGTCCAGATGGGCGTTCTCGTGGTTCAGGACCGCACGCAACTCCGCCGGCTCCAAAGCCGCCATCAATCCGTCGGAGAGGACGGTGACCGAGCGGGCCCCGCCCGGCAGGCAATACGCAACGGGGGAGTCGACATTGATCACCATGGTCCGCGGACCGTCAACGGAAGGTGAGGCCAGCAACTCCAGCAGTTCGCGGTGCCGGCGCCGCTGGCGCTGGATTTTGTAGTAGGTCAGCAGCAGCGTGAACACAAGGTGCGCCGAGAGCAGGGCCGCTGCCGAGAGCGCAAAAATGTGCCAAAACCCCAACGCCGTTGTCGGCGCGTTGTTGAAGACGATCCGGGCCAGAGCCCTCAGGCCGGCCAATAGATTGTCTCCGACCGGCTCCAGCCCGTAAACCAGCATGGCTCCGATCATCGACAGGCCGCCCGCCAGTGCGATGGTCTGCCAGAGCAGCATGGCCGTGAACGGGGAGCGCGCCGGCCACTGGGCGTGCGAGAGCAGGATAGGCACCGGCCAGGCCAGCACTATCGCAAGGACCGCCAGAAACCATGAGGTCCAGAACATCGGGCGCTAGCTGAGCCCCAGCAGCTTGCGCAGCGTTTCTGCCTCGGTGTCCGTGACCGAACCAATAAACCTGGCGAGCACGGCCTCGCGGTCCGGCGCGGACCCCAGAACCTCGTGCATCAGCTCAGCGGTGTGGTCCTCGCGGCTGGAGACGGCCTGGTAGCGGTGCGGACGGGTGCCGCGTTCCCGCTCGACAAGGCCCTTGCGCTCCAGCCGGGAAAGTACTGTCAGAACCGTCGTAACGGCCAGATCCTTGCCCTCGTGCCCCCTGGCGCCGTTTTCGGCGCGTGTGCTTTGTGCCAGCAGATCCCGCAGGGTGTTTGCTGTGGCAGCCTCGTGGCCCGCCCAGAGCAGGTCCATCACTGCCCGTTCCAGTTCACCGAGACTAGCCATTCCGTACGTCCTTTGTCAGTGCCGCTGCGGCGATCCAGCCTGCAGGGCGTTCCATCAATGCTGTGGTCTTAAATTTACCGTGTTTTGCGGATAGTTTCTACATGAGGTAGAAGACTTCGGCCGGGCGTGTCGCAGGCCGGAGTCGATCAGGGGCCATCCGGCGCAGCCGGGGACACCGCAGGCGCGGCGTTTCCCGTGCTCAGGCACCATTGCGGCTCGTTCCGTGGCGTGCAACGCTGGGTGCAGCGAGCTGATGATTTGTTCTACACTTTGTAGAAGAAGTTTTCTACATCATGTAGAAGTTGCCCGCTCAGCACAGTTAGGGACTGCCTTGGACGCTTTGGAAATCGCACGCTGGCAATTCGGAATCACCACTGTCTACCACTTTATGATGGTGCCGCTGACGATCGGGCTGGGCCTTGTGGTCGCCGTGATCCAGACGATGTGGCACCGGACCGGCAAACCGGAGTACCTCCGGATGACCAAGTTCTGGGGCAAGCTCTTCCTGATCAACTTCATCATGGGCGTCGCCACCGGCATTGTGCAGGAATTCCAGTTCGGCATGGCGTGGAGTGAGTACAGCCGCTTTGTGGGCGACGTTTTCGGCGCACCGCTGGCCCTCGAAGCCCTGCTGGCGTTTTTTGTGGAATCGACGTTCCTGGGCCTGTGGATCTTTGGCTGGAAGCAACTCAAGCCCGCCGTGCACCTTGCCTGCCTCTGGATCGCCGTGATCGGATCGGTCTTCTCCGCCTATTTCATCATCGTGGCGAACAGTTGGATGCAGCACCCGGTCGGCGTGGAGATGATCAACGGCCGTCCGGTGATGACCGACGCCTGGGCGGTCTTTACCAACAACACCGCCCTGGTTGCTGTCCCGCACACCCTCTTCGGCGCCCTGGCCGTCGCCGGGGCTTTCCTGCTGGGCATCGCCTGGTACCACTTGTGGCGCCGCCGCCACGATGGGATCGACGCCGTCGATGCCGATGGAAGGGTGATTCCCGGCGAGGCCGCCATCCCCGGCCGGGACCGCACCGACCACGCCGTCTGGATCCGTTCATTGCGGATCGGCGCCGTCGTCGCCATGATTTCCTTCGCCGGCACCGCCATCACCGGAGATCTGCAGGGGAAGCTGATGTTCGAGCAGCAGCCCATGAAGATGGCCGCCGCCGAGGCGGCCTGCCACGACGGCACCGGGTTCTCCATCCTCAGCGTCGGAAACGTCGGCTCCAAAAACTGCGATGACGTAGTCGCCGTGATCGAGGTCCCCGGAATCCTGTCCTTCCTCGCCAAGGGGGACTTCACCACCGAGGTCAAGGGCGTAAACAGCCTGCTTGACCAGTACAAGGCCGACTACGGGACCAATTTGCCGGACAACCCGATCTATGGGGACCGCGCCGGCCAGGAGATCCAGTACGTTCCGGTCATGGAGGTTACCTACTGGGGCTTCCGGATGATGATCGGTTTCGGCGGAGCGGCGGCCCTGGCCGCCCTCGCTGCACTGTGGATCACCCGCAAAGGGACAGTGCCCGCCTCCCGCGGCCTGATGCGGCTTGCCGTGTTCGGGATCCTGGCACCATTCGGGGCCAACGCCGCCGGCTGGATCTTCACCGAAATGGGCCGCCAGCCTTTTGTTGTCGCCCCCAACCCGGATCCCAGCGGGATCGACCAGGTCTTTATGTTCACGGCCGCGGCCGTCTCACCGGGCGTCTCTGCCGGTGAGCTCCTGACCTCGCTTGTGGTGCTGACCGCCGTGTACGCGGTGTTGCTGGTGGTGGAAGTCAAGCTGCTGGTCACGTATATCCGGGGCGGGGTGGTCTCGGCCATGCCCGAGCTCGCCCACGTTCCCGATGACCATGACTCGGCGCCGGGCGGCCCGGGCACGCCCGGGGATGCCGACGACGTCCTGGCTTTCGCCTACTAAGCCTTCGCTCCCCAAGAAACGCAGAGGATACTCAGCATGGAACTGCTTCCCACCATCTGGTTCATCGCCATCGCGGTGCTGTGGACGGGCTATCTCTTTCTCGAAGGCTTTGACCTCGGCGTCGGCATGCTGATGAAGGGCTTCGCCCGGAACAATACCGAACGCCGCGTCTTGCTCAACACCGTCGGACCGGTCTGGGACGGCAACGAGGTCTGGCTGCTGACGGCCGGGGGTGCTACCTTCGCGGCCTTCCCGTTCTGGTACGCCTCCTTGTTCTCCGCCCTCTACCTGCCGCTGCTGCTGGTCCTGGTGGCCCTTATCTTCCGCGCCGTGGCCTTTGAATACCGCGGCAAGGTGGACGACCCGCGATGGCGTGCCCGCTGGGACTGGGCCATCTCGCTCGGCTCCCTTGTGGCGGCCTTCGGCGTAGGAGCCGCCCTCGCACTGACCACCACCGGACTCCCGTTGAACGCCAACGGCGACCGTGAAGGCGGCCCCTTCGCGTGGTTCAGTGCCTACGCCGTGCTCGGCGGGCTTGCCGTCGTCGGCTTCTCCCTGCTCCACGGGCTCGCCTTCCTGGCCTTGAAGACCGACGGCGAGATCCGGCACCGCGCCCGCCGGTGGTTCGTCCGGCTGCTGCCCGTGCTGCTGCTTCCGATCGCGGGCTGGGCCGTGAGCCTGCAGCTGCTCAGCGGCGAGATCTGGACCGTGCTGGCCGTCGTTGCCGCAGTGGTGGCAGCAGTCCTGGCCTGGACCTTTGCCCGCAAGGGTGCCGAGGGACGGGCGTTTGTGTCGCTGGGCGCCTTCCTGCTGCTGGGCAGCGCATCAATCTTTGGCGCAGCCTTTCCCGTGGTACTGCCGTCCACGCTGAACCCGGACTTCAACCTGACAATCTCAAATGCCTCCTCCTCGGACTACACCCTGGGGCTGATGACCGTCGTCGCCTGCATCGGGCTGCCGCTGGTGCTCGCCTACCAGGCATGGACGTACTGGGTGTTCCGGCGCCGGGTAAGCGACGCGCACATCCCGGCGGCCCACAGCTTCCTCCCGGCTATCGCAGCCAAAGCACTGGCACCCAAGGACTAGCACCTGATGAGACCGCAGTTCCCCCGGGGGCGCGCCAACCGCACAGCCCTGTACCTGCTGGGCCTGCTCGCGGCCCTGAAGGCCTTGTCCCTCGTGCTGGTCGGCCAGGCGGTGGCATCCATGCTGGCCGGCCTGATGGCCGGCGACCCGGCCTGGAACGCTCAGCTGTACTGGGGGGTTGCCGGGGTGGTGCTGCGCTCCCTGACCGTCTGGGCGCAGGCGGCAGCGTCGCGCCGCGCTGCACTGGGTGTGAAGGAGGAACTGCGTTCGCAGCTGCTGGCGCGTGCGCTGCGCAGCGGCACCCGGTCCGCCGGGCCCGCCGACGGCGGCCTTGCCATTCTCGCGACCAGGGGACTGGATGCCTTGGACAGCTACTACACCCAGTACCTCCCGGCCCTGGTGAACTGCGCTGCGCTCCCGCTGCTGCTGGGAGCCCGCATTCTGTTCGCCGACTGGATCAGTGCCGTTGTGATTGTGCTGACCGTCCCGCTGGTGCCGGTGTTTATGGTCCTGATCGGCCGGTACACCGATGAGCGCGTCCGGGAAGCCCGGTCGGCGCTGTCGCGGCTCTCCGGCCACATGCTGGAACTCGCCAAGGGCCTGCCCGTGCTCGTTGGGCTCGGCCGCGCCACTGCCCAGCGCAAGGCCCTTGAGGACCTCTCGGAGGAGTATCGACGGCGGACCATGGGGACGTTGCGGACCGCCTTCCTGTCCGCGCTCGCGCTGGAGCTCATCGCCACCATCTCTGTGGCCGTCGTCGCGGTCTTTATCGGCGTCCGGCTGGTGCACGGTGACATGGCACTGGAAGCCGGGCTGCTGGCCCTGATCCTCGCCCCTGACTGTTACCTGCCGTTGCGGGAACTGGGCACTGCCCACCACGCCAGTGACGACGGCCGCGCCGCGCTCGCCGAAACCACCGCAGTCCTCGAGGCACCCGAATCCACGCCGCTTCGCCCCGTCCCGCCATCCGCTGCCGCGGTTGCCGGCACGGCAGGCCCGGCCGCCGGCCCCCCTGCCGTGGCAGTGGTCGGGCTGGTCGTCAGCTACCGAGGCAGCCTGGACTCCGCCGTCGGACCGCTCAGCTTCACCGCCGGCGCGGGCCGGATCACCGCCCTCGACGGAGCCAGCGGTGCCGGCAAGAGCACAGTACTCGGCGTCCTGGCCGGCACCATCGGCACCGGCGGAAAAACCACCGTCACCGGTCGGTTAGAAGGATTCACCCCGGCCGACCTGGCCTGGGTACCGCAGCATCCCGTGATGGTTGCACCGACAGTGCTGGACGAGGTGCGGCTCTATCTGGGCGCCGCACCGGACGGAGCCGCGTCCGGCGCCGGCGCGGCCACGGCCCTGCGTTGCCTGCGTGCCTGCGCCGCGGAGCACCTCGCCGCGAAACACCCGGCCGAACTCAGCCCGGGGGAGCTGCGCCGCGTCGCACTGGCGCGCGGCCTGGCCCGAGTGGAAGCGGGCGCTACGGTGCTGCTGCTCGATGAACCTACGGCACACCTGGACCGTGCCTCAGCAACAGCGGTCAGCCGCGCCGTTGCCGGGCTGCGGGGAAAGGTCACCATCGTGTTGGTGGCTCACGACCAGGCGACCCGGGAGCTTGCCGATGAGCTGGTGGCGGTGGCCCCCGGGCGAGCGCCGGCAATCGGTGCAGCGCCGGCAATCGGTGCCGGCAGCTCGGTGGCGGCGGCCGCCGCGGCGGCCGTTTCCCCTGCCGCCGCATCCCGGCCGTCCAATGTGCAGCTGTCCGGAGTGCAGCTGTCCGGGCCCGTGCCTGCGGAGCCGGGAATGGGTGAGGGCCCGGAACACCGGGGCGCGCTTGGAGCGCCGGCCGGCCACGGTTCGACGGCGGCGCGGCTCCGCCGGCTGCTCGCACCGGTCCAGTTCGCGTTCGCCGCGGCCGGTGCTGTCGGCACCCTTGCCGCACTCTTTGCCGTCGCACTCTCCGGGCTCTCCGGCTGGCTGATCATTCGCGCCAGCGAGCAGCCGCCCATCTTGTACCTGCTCACCGCAATCGTGGGTGTACGTTTCTTCGGCATCGGCCGGGCGGCGCTGCGGTACCTTGAACGCCTGCTGTTGCACGATGCTGTCTTTGCTGCCCTGACACGGCTCCGCGGCCGGCTCTGGGAATCGCTGAGCCGGCGCGCCCTCTCGCTGCGCCGGCTGCTGCAGGGCGGCAACGTCCTGGGTACCGTGGTGGACGACGTCGACACGATACGTGAGCTCCTGCCCCGTGTGGTCCTGCCGCCGCTGACGGCCCTGGCCGTCGCTGCCGCCGCCGTTACCGGCATCGCGCTGCTGGTGCCGGCAGCGCTCCCGGCCGTGATTGCCGCCGCCCTGCTAAGCCTGGTGGCAGCCCCGGCGCTGGCCCTGGCCGCGGACCGGATGTCCGCCGGCACCGAACAAAGCCTCCGCTCCGGGGTCCTCCGCCAAGTGGCGGCGGCCCTCGATGCCCGCGCCGAGCTCCACGCCAACGGCGTATGCGCACCCGTGCTCGACGCCATCACCGGCGCCGACGGCGCGGCGACTGCTGCTTCCCAGCGCTCGGCCTGGGCCGAGGGGCTCGGGCAGGGCCTGACCGTGCTGGCTTGCGGAAGCGCAGCCCTCGCCAGCGCGGTGCTGGCGGCTCCCTCGGTCCTCAGCGGTGCCGTCGCAGCCTCCACTGCCGCCGTCGTTGTACTGCTCCAACTCGCGCTGGTGGAGCCCTACGCGGGAATCACAACGGCCGTCCGGCAGTACCCGGCGTTGCGGGCCGTGCTTGAGCGAATCGGCGAAGCGGGCGTACTCGATGACCACGACGCAAAGACTTCCGGCGGGCTGGTGCCGGTCGGGGCCAGGGCAGGCGGCCGGCCGGGCATCGAACTCCAGGACCTTGCCGCCGCCTGGCCCGGCGGGCTGCCGGTCTTCACTGCGCTCACGGCCACGGCCGAACCCGGCCGCTGGCTGTCTGTGACCGGGGCTTCCGGCTCCGGAAAATCCACCCTGCTTGCCGTGATCCTGGGTTTCCTGCCGGCAGCAGGCGGCCACGTCCTGTTGGGTGGGCGGGCGGCGTGGTGCCCGCAGGAGGCGCATCTGTTCGACTCGACCATCCGCGGCAACCTGCTCCTCGGGCTCCCGGAAGACCGGCGCCGGGGACAGGAAGAGCTGCTGCGCGCTGCCCTGGCTGACGTGGGCCTCGCTCCGCTGATCGGGCGGCTGGAGCACGGATTGGACACACGGATCGGGCCCGGGGGTGCGTTCCTCAGCGGCGGCGAACGGCAGCGGCTGGCCGTTGCCCGCACGCTCCTGACCGGGGCGGATATCATCCTGCTGGACGAACCCACGGCGCACCTTGACGCGGAGTCCGGCCGGCTGATGCTGGCGCAGCTCCGGCGCGGCCTGCGGGACCGCACAGTAGTGCTGGTGACTCACAACCCGGCGGATATTGCCGATGCGGACACCCGCCTGGATCTGGACCACGCGGCCGCCGGCCATGAGCCGCGTTCCGGGGCGCCAACGCCGTCGCTGGCGCGGGGGTAGACCGCAGGTTAACCTGTTGCCATGCACGGACACGCCGATCCCCGAACCAGCCTGGACCACCGCCTGCAGTGGCGGGCCGGCCGGCCCGCGGACCTGGATGGCTGGGCCGCGCTGATCGCCCGGACCGCCGGCGTCGAACAGCCGGCCTGGTTCGAACGCCGTGCGGACCTGGAACAGGTCCTCGCCTCGACAATGAATCCTGCTGCCGCAAATACCATCCTCGGCATCGACGGGGAGGGCGTGGCCCGGGCTTACGGCCGGATCACCAAGAACCCGGAAGGCGAGAAGGCGATCGGCTACGGCGCCGTCGATCCCGGATGGCAGGGAACCGGGATCGGCACCGGGTTGCTGGGTTGGATGGAATCCGTGACCCGGCAGCGTTTTGCCGTGGACGCAATGCCGGGAGCCAGGCCCAAGCTGCGGCTCCAGGCGGAAGAGCAGCACACGCACCAGGCGGCGCTGTTCCAGGCCGCCGGCTACCGGATTGTCCGCTACTTTAACGAGATGCACCGCCCGCTAAAGGATGGCGTCCCCGAGGTTGTGCTTGACGCCGCCTTGGAGCTGGTGACCTTTGGCCCCGAGCTGCACGAGCCGGTGCGGCTTGCGCACAATGAAGCATTCCAGGACCACTGGGGCAGCGAGCCCCGGGACCATGAGGCGTGGGGCTTTGTGCTGAACGACCCGCTGGCCCGGCCGGATCTCAGCGCTGTGGTGCTGGAACGGGCCACCGGGAGGGTCGCCGGCTACCAGCTCGCCAGCCATGACGCTGCCATCGCTGGGTCCAGGGGCTACACGGAGGGTTACACGGACCTGCTGGGCGTCCGGCGGGAGTTCCGCGGCCGCGGCGTGGCACAAGCCCTGCTGACCGACGCGATGCGCCGTTTCGCCGCGGCCGGGATGGACCAGGCCTCCCTCGACGTCGACTCGGAGAACCCGACCGGTGCCTTGGCCCTCTATACCAAGATGGGCTATGTGGCCGTCAGCCGCAGCATGGCCTGGGACAAGGAACTGTAGCGGCCCGGACCCGCTGGTAGTTCACCAGCCGGCTGTCGGCGGGTTAGGCATCCACATCGTGGAGATGGTGGATCACGTCGTGCAGGAAGTACTGCGAGAACGTCAGGACGGTGAACTCCGAGCCGTTGCTCCGGGTGCCCTTGCGGTCCCACTGGTCCTCCGGGACCCGGCCGAAGGACGCCGCGATCTGCTCGCCCTCAGCGGTAAGTTCCGCGCTGACCTTGGCCGGATCGGCGCTGGCATAGTCCTTCTCGACGGCGGTGAGGTCCTGGTCCCAATCTGCGAACCGGGCGTCCTCGCCGCTGACCATCAGATCCAGCCGGTAATCGAACAGGCTGAAGACGTCCCGGACATGGCAGGCGTACTCCAGTACCGACCAAGTGTTTACGTCCGGGCGTTCCGCCGCCTCCGGGCGACGCAGTGCCGCCCGCCAGCGGGGAAGCATGCTTGCCAGCTGCCCCGGCACCGTCGCCGGGGTGCTTGCTGTGACGTCGAAACCGCATTCCGGACAAGGCTGCGACAGCACCCAGGTCCAGTCCTTGTTGTCCGCGATGATAGGCATGGGAGCAGTCTAAGCGTATTGTCCCGCCGCGGCATGCGCCGTTGCCGGCTTAGGAATCCGCACCGGGTTCCGGCTGCCAGGACATACTCGGACCGATCGCGTCGATTGCCTGCGAGAGCGGAATGCCGGACCCGTCGCGGCGGCCGTGTTCACCGGGAAGGGAACGCGCCACACCGGCCAGCGAAGAGGCCTTTGCCGGGCCGTGGCCTGCCCACGCGAGGAGCAGGGTGTCCTCACCCTTGAGGAAACGGTGTGCCCGGACCCCGGCGGTGGCGCGGCCTTTGGCAGGGTATTCGGCCAGCGCCGTGACCTTGGCGGCACCAGGGGCCGTGCCCGGCAGGGCCCCCTCCGTGCCCGCGATGGTCACGACAACTGCGGCGCTGTCGTCCGGGCTCGCGGCGCCGAAGAACATCACCCGGTCCCCGGCGGCCAGCTTGATCCCTGCCATGCCGCCGGCGGTCCTGCCTTGCGGACGGACAGCGGAGGCGGCGAAGCGCAGCAGCTGGGACTGCCGGGTCACAAAAACGAGGTCGACGTCGTCGGACCCGGCGGGAGCCACCCCCACCACGGTGTCCTTGTCCTTGAGCGCGATGGCTTCCCAGTCCTCGCGGTTCAGCGGGTAGTCGGGCTGGACACGTTTCACGACGCCCTGGGCAGTGCCGATGGCGAGCACCTCATCCAGCGGCGCGAACGCCACAAGCGATTCGCCCTTGAGCAGGGTGATGAAGTCCTTGGCCGGGACGCCGCCGGCCATGTTCGGTGTACCGGAAGTCGGCGGCAATACCGGCATGTCCATCACCTGGAGCCGAAGCATACGGCCCTGGGAGGTGACGGCGGCGATCTCGCCGCGCGCCGAGGACTTCACCACCGAGGCGAACACATCGTGCCTGGTCCGCGGACCCGATTCGGCGAGGCTGTCCCGGTTGGTGGTCCGCGCAATTTGCCCGGACACCGTCAGGATCGCCCAGCAGGGGTCATCCGGGATTTCGAGGGCCAGCGGCGCAGCCTTGCCCCGGGTACCCGTCGCGGCGGCCAGCGCGGCGACAGTGGGGGAGACGGCCTCGGATTCCAGCAGCACGGTGCGGCGGGGTGTTCCATATTTTTCCGCGATCTCTGCCAGCTCGGCGGACACCAAGCCGCGGAGCCGCTCGCTGGAGCCGAGGATGGCCTCGAGCTCGGCAATCTCGCGGCGCAACTCGTCCTGTTCCTTCTCCAACTCGATTCGGGAGTACTTGGTCAGCTGCCGGAGCCGGAGTTCCAGGATGTAGTTGGCCTGGATCTCCGAGAGATCGTAGATGGACATCAGCCGGGTCCGGGCCGCGGCCGCCTCGTCCGAGGACCGGATGATCTGGATGACCTCGTCAATGTCCACGATGGCGATCAGGAGGCCCTCGACCAGGTGCAGGCGGTCCTTCTTCTTGCCGAGCCGGTAAGCGGTTCGCCGGCGCACCACGTTGATGCGGTGTTCCACGTAGACGGAGAGCAACTGCAGCAGGCCCAGGGTCTGCGGCTGGCCGTCGACGAGTGTGACGTTGTTTATGCCGAAGGAATCCTCCATCGGCGAGTAGCGGTAGAGCTGTTGGAGCACGGCAGCGGGGTTAAAGCCGTTCTTCAGTTCGATCACGAGGCGCAGGCCGTGCTTGCGGTCCGTGAGGTCCACGATGTCGCTGATACCGGTCAGCTTCTTGCCGTTAACGGCGTCCTTGATCTTCTCGATCACCTTTTCCGGTCCCACCATGTACGGCAGTTCAGTGACCACCAGACCGGTGCGGCGGGCCGAGAGCTGCTCGACCTCCACCTTGGCGCGGGTCTTGAAGGAGCCGCGGCCGGTCGCGTACGCGTCGCGGATGCCGTCCAGGCCCACGATCCGTCCGCCGGTGGGCAGGTCAGGGCCGGGGACGAACTTCATGATGTCCTCGAGCGTGGCCTCCGGGTACTCGATCAGGTGCCGCGCGGCGGCAATCACTTCGACCAGGTTGTGCGGGGCCATGTTCGTGGCCATCCCGACGGCGATGCCCGTGGCGCCGTTGACCAGCAGATTCGGGAACGCCGCCGGCAGCACGTCCGGCTGGGTCAGCTGGTTGTCGTAGTTGGGGACGAAGTCCACCACGTCCTCGTCGAGGTGGTCGGTCAGCGTTAATGCCGCCGCCGCGAGCCGGGCCTCGGTGTACCGGGGTGCGGCGGGTCCGTCGTCGAGCGAGCCGAAGTTGCCGTGGCCGTCGATAAGCGGCAGCCGCAGCGAGAAGTCCTGCGCCATGCGCACCATCGCGTCGTAAATGGCGGTGTCACCGTGGGGGTGAAGCTTACCCATCACCTCGCCCACCACGCGGGCGCTCTTGACGTGGCCGCGGTCCGGCCGGAGGCCCATTTCGCTCATCATGTACAGGATGCGCCGCTGCACAGGTTTCAGCCCGTCGCGGGCATCCGGAAGGGCCCGCGAGTAAATCACCGAATAGGCGTACTCGAGGAACGATCCTTCCATCTCCGAGGTGACATCGATGTCGACGATGTTCTCGACGAAATCCTGGCTGCTTTCCCCTGCCGGGGACGGGCTTTGGCGGCGGGCCATGAGGCTGGTGGGTCCTTCTGCGGGGTGCTGAGCGTGCGCTGCGTAACTTTATGACTAGGCTAAGCCTATGGTGGATCAGCCCGCGGAAGGCGTATATCCGGAATATTGGGAAGCCGATGTTGTCCTGCGTGACGGCGGGACGGCCCATCTGCGCCCGATCCACCCGTCCGACTCGGACGCTGTCCAGGCTTTCCACGTGGGACAGTCGCAGAAGTCCATCTACATGCGGTTCTTTGCCTTTAAGTCCAAGCTGTCCGCCAAGGAACTCAAACGGTTCACCGAAGTGGACTACAAGGACCGCGTGGCCCTGGTCATCACAGTAGGCGGGGAAATCATGGGCATCGGCCGCTATGACCGGCTCGATGACCCCGCCGACGCCGAGGTGGCCTTTAACATCGCCGACGCGCACCAGGGCCGCGGCATCGGGTCCATTCTGCTTGAACACCTCGCCGCCGCCGCCCGCGAAAACGGGATCCGGAAATTCAGCGCCGAGGTCCTCCCGGAAAACCGCAAGATGCTGATGGTCTTCTCAGATGCCGGCTACGACGTCAAACGCCATTTCGACGACGGTGTGGTCAGCCTCGAATTCAATATCGACCCCACCGACAAGTCGCGCGCCGTGATGGAGTCACGGGAACACCGCGCCGAGGCCCGCAGCATCCAGGAACTGCTTGCGCCGTCCTCTGTCGCCGTGATCGGGGCCAGCCGCAAATGGGGCACCGTGGGCTACCAGTTGCTGGAGCACATCATCGAGGGCGGCTTCACCGGCCCGGTCTATGCCATCAACCCGGAAGCCTTTGAGCTGGCCGGCATGCTCTCCTTTGCCCGGCTCGCCGAAGTGCCGGGCCCGGTTAAGTTGGCCATCATCGCAGTCCCCTATGCCGAGGTCCCCAAAATCGTGGCGGAGTGCGGCGCCGCCGGGGTCAAGGGAATTGTGGTGGCTACCTCCGGCTATGCCGACGACGGCGAACGCGGCCTGGCCCGGCAGCGCGAACTCGTCCGGCAGGCCCGTGCCAACGGCATGCGGGTAATCGGGCCGGCCTCGCTGGGCATTGTGAACACCAACCCTGCTGTATCACTGAACGCCTCGATGGCGCCCACGCTGGCCGGCCGCGGCGGCCTGGGCCTGTTCAGCCAGTCAGCGGCGATCGGTGTCTCGCTCTACGCCGCCTCCAGCCGGCGCCGCGTCGGGATCTCCACGTTCCTCTCGGCCGGGAACCGGGCCGACGTCTCCGGCAACGACATGATGCAGTTCTGGGAGGACGACGCCGACACCACCGCCGTTGGGCTCTATCTGGAATCGATCGGCAACCCGCGCAAATTTTCTCGCCTGGCCCGGCGCCTGGCCAGGACCAAGCCGGTCATCGTGGCCAAATCCGACGCGACGGGCCTGGGCCTGCCTCCCGGCCACGCGGTCCGCACCACCCTGGCCCCGCCCGAGGCACTTGACGCGATGATGCGCCAGGCCGGGGTGATCCGCGTTGAGACGATCGAGCAACTTATGGACGTCGCGCAGATCGTCTCGAGCCAGCCGCTGCCGAAGGGGCCGGGTATCGCCGTCTTCAGCAATTCGCGGGCCCTTGGCAAGGTCGTTGCTGACAGTGCCGCGGCCCAGGGCCTCGGTGTGGAGCGGATCGTTACCGACGTCGACCTCGACGCCGGGATGTCCGTGGCGCTGCCCGCGCTGCGGCACAGCCTGCAGGAGATCCTCACGGCGGACACCGTCCACACCGTGATGGTCGCCCTGCTCCCGGCCCACGGCCTGACCGTCGAGAAGATCGCCGAAGTGCTGGCCGAATGTTCGGTGGCGGCGGGCAAACCCGTGGTCGCGGCGTTCAGCGGGCTCCTTGACCCCTCGATCTACGTTGAAGGGATGGTCGGAGCCGACGCGGGTCCGGCGGCGGTTCCCTGCTTCTCCAACCCCGGGACGGCAGTGGCGGCGCTTAGTGCCGTGGTCCGTTACGCCCAGTGGCTCGACCGGGACCAGGGATTGTTCACGGAGCCGGAGGGCTGCGACCCCGAAGGCACCCACGAGGAGCTCGAACGCCTGCTGGACGGGGTGGGCGGTGAGCAACTGCTCCGGCTGGACCCGGACACGGCCGCCAGCCTGCTGGCCCGCTACGGTATCCGGGTGGTGCCGTCGGTCGGCTTCGACACCGTCGAACAGGCCCTCGCGGCCGCGGACCGGCTTGGCTGGCCGGTGGCCCTGAAAACAACCGACCCTGCGCTGCGGCACCGGCTGGACCTGGGCGGGGTGCGCCTGGACATCCAGGATGCGGACTCGCTGCGCCGCAACGTACTGGAGATGCGCAAGTCGCTGGAACGCTACGGCTCGCCGTCGCTGGAGGTGCAGACCATGGCGCCGGTAGGCCAGGCGTGCACCTTCCGCGCCATCGAGGACCCGCTGCTGGGCCCCGTGGTTTCCTTTGGCCTGGCCGGCGATGCGGTCAACCTGCTGGACGACTGGGCCCACCGGGTGCCTCCGCTCTCCGGCTCCGACCTGCATGATTTCATCCGGTCCCCCCGTGCCTCGCGCAAGCTCTTCGGCTACCAGGGATTGCCGGCCGTGGATGCGCGGTCCCTGGAGGACCTCGCGGCGCGGCTGACCAAGCTCAAGGACAACCACCCGGAAATCGCCTTGGTGGACTTCAACCCCGTGCTCGCCGGGCCGGACGGCGCGGCCATCCTCGCTGCCGACGTCCGGATCGCGAATGCTGCCCAGCGTACCGACAGCGCCCGGCGGGCCATGCGCAGCTGACGGCCCGGGAGCCGGTGCGGGGGAGTGCCGGCGCCACGGCGGCGGCGGCGCCCGGCCGGCAACGGGTTAGCATGTCCCCAGCCGATCTGTGAAAATGGGGACCATGAGCTTTCAGTCTCCGACACCCAAGCCCCAGGCGGCAGTATCCGGACGTCCGGGCGCGCACCATCAAGGCCTGCATGATCACAGCGCGCAGGGTCAAAGCCTGGAAGGGGCACTGCAGCAGGCCGGTTTCTACCCCCGGCTGGTGGCCGACGTCGTCGCCGATGCACTTGACGGCCGTGACTGCGTGGCCCACCTGGTGCACCTGGAGACGCACTTCGACCGCGCCGAAGTGCGGCGCCACATTTCCGTGCTGGTCCTGACCGAGGACATGCTCGTCATCACCCATGTGGATGACCAGCAGCTGGACGAGGCCGGGGAACAGATCGTGGCCCAGGTCTCCACCGAATCCGTTCCGGTGACACAGATCCGTTCCGTGCTGCTCAGTTATGTGTACGCCCAGCCCCAGGACTACAAACCGTCGGATCCCGTGCGGGAGTTGACCCTGTCCATCGCCTGGTCCGGCGGCCAGCGCCTCGACATGGGACCGGCGAGCTGCGGCGACCCGCAGTGCGAGTCCGACCATGGCTACAGCGGCACCATCGCCCAGGAAGACATTGTCCTCCGGATCAGCGCCGAGGCCGACGGCCTGCAGGCTGTCCAGGACGCCAAGCTGTTCGCCCGTGCCCTTCGCGCCGTGAATACCGGGTCCACGGCCCCGGTCCCGCACACCGGTCCGGGACTTCCGCCGCGCCCGCGTATGGGCGTGTTCGGCAGCCGCACCAGCCGCGGCCACCAGCGCTGAGATGGCACCGGCCGGCACCCCCCAACCCCTGTCCTCCGCCGCGGCCCTTGCGCAGAACCTGCCCGCGGCCCCGGCGTTCGGTGAGCGTTCCATCGCCGAAGTGCTCACAAGTGCCGCCGCCAGCCTGGGCGTGCCGGGTTTCGAGAACCGGCTCAAGTTGCCGGCTGCGCAGCGTGTTTGCGTTGTTCTCGCCGACGGGCTGGGCCGAAACCTGCTGAAGCAGAAGTCGGCGCACACACCGTTCCTGCGCTCCGTCATGCAGTCCGGGCAAGGCGAGGTGCCGGTCTGGCTGGACTCCGCATTTCCGTCCACCACCGCGGCGTCGCTGGCCAGCTTCGGCACCGGCCTGGCCGCCGGGCAGCACGGCATGGTGGGCTACGACGTGCTGGACCCGGATCAGGACCGGGTGGTCAACATGCTTGGCGGCTGGGACGCCGGCGTCGACCCGCAGCGGTGGCAGCCGTTCCCGACGGTGTTCGAGCAGTCCGCGGACCATGTGGACGTCACCACAGTCAGCCTCCCGAAGTTCAGTGACTCGGCCATGACCCGCGCTGCCTTGCGTGGTGGCCGCTACGTCACTGCCACCACCGCGCAGGCCAGGACCGCTGCCGCCGCCGAGGCGATGGCCGGATCGGGACGGTCCCTGATGTACTTCTACGTCAACGAACTGGACAAGGCCGGGCACCGCTACGGCTGCCAGTCAGCGCAGTGGGAGCACCAGCTGGAGGAACTCGATGCCACCGCCAAACGGCTGAGCGCCACCCTGCCGGCAGGCACCACCATTGTGCTCACGGCGGACCACGGCATGCTTGACGTGCCGCAGTCGCAGCGAATCGATTATTCCGCCGACCCCGAACTTGTGGCCGGTGTCCGGCACACGGCGGGGGAGCCGCGGATGGTCCACCTGTACCTGGACGACCAGGTGGGCGATGCCGGCCGGTTGCGGCTGGTTGAGGCCTGGCGGGCACGCTTCGGAGAGCGGATCTGGGCGTTTACCCGGGCGGAAGGCATCGCCGCGGGACTCTTTGGTGAGGTCCGGGCCGAGGTTGTTACGCGGATCGGGGACGTGATGATCGCGGCCAGGGACGCCGTGGCCTTTTATGACACCCGGCGGGTCCGGCCAACGGCCCTTGAGGTGGTGGGCCAGCACGGATCGCTGACAAAAGCCGAACGTGAAGTCCCGCTGCTGTGTTTCCAGGCGGACGGACGAAGGGCCCACCGCGGCTGACTGCGCGGTCAGGGCCCCGCGCCGGGGGCACCGGATCTTCCGGAGAAGGCCTAGTCCCCGCGGGCACCGAAGACGATGTCATCCCAGCTCGGGATGCTGGAGCGTTTTGGCTTTGCCGGCTGGCGCTCCGGTTGCTCGGCGTCGCGGTCATCGCGGGCTGCCGCTGCGGGTTCCCGTTGCTGGCGCCGGGACGTTCCGCCGCCGAGGAGCTCATCGAGCCCCGGGCTGGAAACAGGCCCCTGCTTGCCGACCGGACGCAGCTGTGACGCCGCGATCGTGATCTCGCGCGTTTCGGTGCTGACGCCGTCGTGCAGCCGCAGGGCGTCATCCGGTGCGTCCTGGTGCCGGGGCGCCAAGGTGAGCCTGGACATGATCGAGGGCCGGCCGTCGCGGCGTCGTTCCCAGCGATCCGCGGCAGGAACCGGCTGTTCGGTGTCTTCCGGTTCCGGAGTGTTGCCCCCGGTCCCGGCGGGTTCCGGTTCGGCGGAGACCTCGGCAGGGACTTCGGAGGGCCGCGGGTGGGCGGCGGGGACCCCGTTCGTCAGCAGCGTGGCCAGGGCGTCGTCGGCGTCCTCGTCCACACCGAGGCGCTGGCCGCGGCGGGAGCGCAGCATGTCAAGCAGTCCGTCGGACTCTTGCTCCTGCTGCAATTGGAGCTGCTGGACGACCTGGAGCTGTGCGGTGGCGGTCCGCGCGGCGGCATCGGCGTCGGTTTCAAAATCGAAGGGCCGGTCGGAGACGGCAGCGAGCCGACGGGCCGGGACCGGACCGTCGAGGGGCTCAAGTTCACTGAGCTGCTGCGCCCAGCGGTTCGCGTTCTGCAGGGACTTCCGGGCCGGGCTGAAGGTCCACATGGCAGGGGGTTCCTCGCCGATGCCAGCGGGTCCGCCGGCCTTCGCCTCAAACCGGGCCACCACGTTCCAGCTGCCGTCGGGGCGCCGCCATGAGTCCCACTCCACAGTGGAGGCATCGATGCCGTGCGCGCTAAGCCGGTGGGCCACCATGTCGCCAAGCAATGCCGGCTGGTCGCCAAACACGGAGCGGTACACGTCATGGCCTGGGGCCGGGGCAGCGACTTCCACCTTTTGGGCCTGCGCAGCCACGTGCTCGCGCTCGGCCAGGACCGGGCCCTCGTAGCGCTGCACTTTCGCGAGCGGAATGCCGGAGAGCTCAGCCACCTCGGCCGCCGTCGAGCCGCTGCGGATCCGCGCCTGGATATCGCGCGGAGACATGGCAATGGGCGCAGCGCCGGAGGCGGCCTTAGCCGCGGTCCTGCTGGCCGCCACTCGAAGCGCCTCATCGATCGGCAGCTGGAACATCTCGCCGCCGGTGCCGCTCAACAGGAGATGCTCCCCGTCGTCGTGGACGCCTACAAGCCGTAGATCCTGCATACAAATCCTCCACCCTGGCATTACTAACAATCGAAACTCTGCCATCGATGCGGGCGAATTCCGGTGAGGACGGAGGGCGCGCCGCAATTTTCCGCTACTTTCCAGGGCTTTTCGGTCCGCAGCCGGCCCCGTTCGCTCCCTTAATGCCGGGACTGTGCGGGCTAGGAGGCCAGGGCGGCGAGGAGTTGGTCCGGGTGCCGCGTGGAGGCCAGCCAGTACGGGGTCCGGTCGGAGGGGTCGGTGATCTCGACCCGGACCACTGGATCGATCCATCCACGGATGCACAGGAACGCCAGGCCGTTTAGGCGGGTGCCGCGTTCTGCCGTCGCTTCCTTGCCCCGGAACGCGGATGCGCTGCCAACAAAGCCGCGCTCGATCGTGGCCCGGCCGACGCGCAAGGTGGCGGCCGTGACCGTAATGGAAGGGGTCGACAGGACCAGCAACACCGAGATGATGGTAAAGAGGACCACCGCAGCGGTGATCCCTGCGAACATGCTGATCGGGGCGAATACCAGAATCCCGGCGCCCGACAGTCCCGCGGCCACCAGCCAGATCCAAGCGTTCGGCCAGAGTTTCTCGTTGTACACAACTGTGGCGTCGCTGGGGGTGCTTATGGGGGCAGGCGTGGCTGCGCTGGATTCGGGCATAAGGCCAGCTTTCCACTTTTCCCGGGCTATTTCACCTTGGCGGCGGCAGCAGGTCCTGTATCCCGGCCGGCCGGACGCCGCGTGGCCGATCGTCGCCGCTGGCGTTAGAGTGAGGAACTGTGACTGAAGAAACGACTGCCGTGGACGCCACCGACGCAACGCCCGAAGATTTGCCGGAAACGCAGCCTGCGCCCGAATACGGAACCACCACCCTTACGGTCCAGCTGAAGATGCTCGACGACGGATTGGAACCGCCGTCGTATGCGCACCCCGGCGACGCCGGTGCGGATCTGCGGACCCGCGAGGACGTAGTGCTGGAACCGGGGGAGCGCAAACTGGTCCCTACCGGGGTTGCCATTGCCCTCCCCGACGGCTTTGTTGCCTTGATCCACCCGCGGTCCGGGCTGGCGACCAAACACGGGCTGACAGTAGTTAACGCCCCAGGAACCGTCGACGCCGGCTACCGCGGAGAAATCGCGGTGACGCTGCTCAATACCGACCGGCACCAGGCGATCGAACTCTCGCGCGGCGATAGAATTGCACAAATGGTAATTCAACGAGTGGAGTACGCCCGCTTCCTGCCGGTCCAGGAACTTAGTGGCTCGGTCCGCGGCGGCGCAGGCTTCGGGTCTACCGGAGGTTTTGGCGCGCCGGTCTAAGCAAAGGCCTGCCGGGCCCGAACGGATGCCGCGAACTGGTCAGCAGGACCCGTTTGCAGGACGTACCAGCCGGCTTTTTTGCTGCATCAGCCAGCCTATAAAAGCCGGAGCCCCGCACGCGCAGTGTGGCGCGGCGGCACAGGATCACAATTAAGGAGACGACCCCATGGTTTTTGGGCGTGGCAAGAAAGCCAAGCAGGAACAGGCGACGGAACCCGGGGAGTCCCCGAGGGCAGTTGCTGAAGCGTCCGCCGATGACTCGACCGGGACTGCAGCCGCCGCACCGCTTCGCGGCGGCACGGGTCCCTTCGACGTCTCGGAGATCGAGGACCAGGACGGCTACGTGGACCTCGGCGCCCTCCTGATTGCACCGGCGGAAGGCCTGCAACTCCGGCTTGAGGTCGAAGAGGCCACGCAGCGCGTTGTCGCCGTCACCATGGACCTGAACGGCTCAAGCCTTCAGCTCCAGGCGTTCGCCGCTCCGCGTTCCGAAGGCCTGTGGGAGGAAATCCGTGAGCAGATCGGTCAGTCCGTCGGCAGCCAGGGTGGCCAGGTCGAGGAGGTCCAGGGCGGCTTCGGCGCCGAACTCCTCGCCAAGCTTCCCGCTGGTGGTGCCGACGGCAGCCACGGCTACCGGGTGGCCCGCTTTATCGGCGTCGACGGCCCGCGCTGGTTCCTCCGCGGCGTGTTCGGCGGGGAGGCTGCTGTAGACCGCGACGCGGCCGCCGGACTCGAGGAACTGTTCCGGCAGCTCGTGGTGGTGCGCGGCGAGAGCCCGATGCCCCCGCGTGACCTCCTGCAGCTGCACTTGCCCAAGGAGAACGCCGTGCCCGCTCCACAGTCCGCCCCGGACATCGAGCGCCCCGAACGCGGACCGGAGACCACCCAGATTGGCTGATGCTGCCCGCCAGGACCCGGCTGCGTCGGTCTCCGTCCGGGAACTGCCGGACCGCGGCCGCGTGCTATGCCATGGCTTCATCGAATCGGTCACCTACGCACCGGCGAGCCAGGTCGCTGCCTTTACCGCGATCGTCGTCGACCACAACGCGCCGCCGGTCAAAAAACGCTCCGTCCCCGTGGCATCCGGCACCGCAGCCGCCACGCCGGCCTCCGGCCTATGGCGCCAGCGGTCCGCCGTTCCCAAGGACCGGCTCCGGGTGGTCTGGCTGGGCCGCCGCCGTATACCCGGTGTCGATGCCGGCACCGAACTGCGCCTGCAGGGCATGGTCACAGTCCGGGACGGACTGCCGACCATGTTCAATCCCCGCTACGAAATACTCTCCCCGCAGGAGGAGCAATGACGGTTCCCGAAAATCCCGGCGCGGCAGGGCGGGAACCCGCTGAGCCGCTGCCAACAGCAGTTCAGCCAACAGCGGTTCAGCCAACAGCGGCGCAGCTCGCCGAAGGTTACGCCGCCAAGGCCGGTCTGCACCGGTCCGGCAACGGCAACATCGACGTGCTCAAGAGCGCGGGCGGCATTCAGGGCATTGCCGAGAGCATCCTCCCCGGCCTGGTCTTCCTGGTCGCTTTCACCATCGCGCGCGAGCTGCCCCTGGCGCTGGTCTCCGCGCTGGCCGTGGCGGCGGCGTTTACCGTCGCCCGACTCATCCAGCGCAAGCCGCTGACGCAGGCACTGGCGGGAATTGCCGGCGTCGGGCTGTCCGCGTGGCTGGCCAACACCACGGGCAAGGCCGAGGACTTCTACGTCCCCGGATTCTTCACCAACGCCGCCTACATCGTGGTGATGGCGATCTCGATCGCCGTTCGCTGGCCGTTTGCGGGGCTGCTCTTCGGCTTCATCCGGAACGAAGGACTGGACTGGCGGAAGCAGCCAGCCCGGGTCAGGGCCTACCGGATCGGCACCTGGGTGATCATCGGGGTCCTGGCCCTTCGCCTGCTGGTCCAGCTTCCGCTGTACTTTATGGGCGAGGCGGGCTTCGCGGCCCTCGCCACAACGCGGTTGCTGATGGGAGCACCGCTGTACATCCTGGGCATCTGGGTTGCCTGGCTGCTGACCCGGCCCGCCCCAGCCGCAACCCCCAACTGAACCGGCCGGCAACCGGGGGTTGCCGGCAACAGCCGGTTAGCCGTCGAAGCCGTCGAAGACTTCGTGGGCGTGCGAGTCTTCGCCCTGCTGTTCCGCCGGCAGCTCGCCCTGGGACTCCGGCGAGAGCAGGGCACGCAGCTCGTCCTCTGCTGCGATTGTCGTGACGAAAAACAGCTCGTCCCCGCCGTCAATCACGTCATCCCGGCTCGGCGTGATTGGTGCCTGATCCCGCAGGATTGCCACAAGGGTCGAATCCTCGGGCCATTCGATGCCGCCCACGGTCAGTCCGACGACGTGTGAATCGTGCGGGACCGTGAACTCGACCAGCGATGACACCCCGGTCTGCAGGGTCAGCAGCCGGACGAGGTCGCCGATCTCCACGGCCTCCTCGACCAGGGCAGTCATCAGCTGCGGGGTGTTCACCGCAACGTCGACGCCCCAGGAATCGTCGAACATCCAGTCATTCTTGGGGTTGTTGACCCGGCCTACCGTGCGTCCGACGCCGAACTCGGTCTTCGCCAGCAGCGAGACCACCAGGTTGACCTTGTCGTCACCGGTAGCTGAGACCACGACGTCGGCGTCTTCCAGTTTCGCGTCCTGGAGGGTGCTCAGTTCGCAGGCATCGCCAACCAGCCAGTGGGCGCCCCGCAGTCCGCTTCGCCCGATTACCTCGGGCTTGAGGTCGATCAGCAGGATCTCGTGTTTGTGGGCCAGCAGTTCGCGCGCGATCGAGGAACCGACGCTTCCCGCCCCGACAATAACGACTTTCACTTAGGACTCCTTGGCGGGGGGCTGGGCAAGAACATGGCCGACTTCGCTGCTGCGGTCCACGCCCAGCATGGCGTGCACGGTGTCGCCATCCTGGTACAGGGTTCCGGCCGCGGGCAGCATCCCCTCACCGAACCGTGTCAGGTACGCGACGCGGATCCCGGCGGCCTTCTCGATCGAGGTGACCGGGTGGCCGATCCACGCGGGGTTCAGGTCCACTTCGGCGAGCACAAGGCGGCCCGAGGGGTCGCGATAGTCGCCGGCCAGGTGCTGTTCGGGCAGGATCCGCCGGAGCACCTGGTCCGCGCTCCAGCGCACTGCGGCGACCGTGGGGATGCCGAGCCGCTGGTAGATCTCAGCCCGGCCCGGGTCGTAAATCCTGGCGACCACGTGCGGGACGTGGAAGGTTTCGCGTGCCACCCGGGTGGCCAGGATATTTGAATTGTCGCCGCTGGAGACAGCCGCGAAGGCATAGGCCTCCGCAACGCCGGCCTGCTTGAGGGTCTCGCGGTCAAAGCCGACGCCGGTGACCTTGCGGCCGGTGAAGCCCGTTCGGAGCCGACGGAAGGCGCGGTCGTCCTGGTCGATGATGGCCACGGAGTGGCCCGCATCCTCGAGCGTGTGCGCGAGGGTTGCCCCCACGCGGCCGCAACCCATAATCACGAAGTGCGCCAACCGTGCCTCCTCAAGCTTTGTGACTGCTACTGCGGAAAACTCTACCGGCCACGGCGCCACCTGGAGCCAGCCCCGCCGCTGCCGCACCCCGGCGACCTGGAGCCGCCGCCGCGCGGCGCCCGGTCGCCGTCATGACATCGGGTCCGAATGCGACTAGCTTTGTGGAGTGCCGACAATATTCAATGCCGTGAAGCGGGTGCTGGTAGGCAAGCCCTTCCGGAACGACAGCCTGGCCCACACCCTGCTGCCGAAGCGGATCGCGCTTCCCATCTTCGCCTCCGACGCGCTGTCCTCAGTGGCCTACGCGCCCGACGAAATCCTCCTGACCCTGGCCTTGGCCGGCGTCAGCGCCGTGGCGTTCTCGCCCTGGGTGGGGCTGGCCGTCATGGTGGTGCTGCTGACTGTTGTCGCCTCCTACCGGCAAAACGTCCATGCCTACCCCTCCGGCGGCGGCGACTACGAGATCGCAAACGAGAACCTGGGCAAATATGCCGGGCTCACCGTCGCCTCCGCGCTGCTGGTCGACTACGTGCTGACCGTTGCGGTGTCGATGTCCTCGGCCGCGACGTACCTGACCTCCGCGGTGCCCGCACTGCACGGCCAGCAGGCCGCCATCGCGGTGATCGGCGTCGTGATCCTGGCCCTCGTTAACCTGCGAGGCATCAAGGAAGCCGGCAGCGTCTTCGCCGTCCCCACCTACATCTTTATGGCCTCCATCCTGGGTATGACGGCCATCGGCATCTTCCAGGCGGCCACCGGCCAACTGGGCGAAGCGCCCTCGGCAGCCTTCACGATCGTGCCCGCGGCGGGCTTCGACGAGGGAATGGTCGGCCTCGCCGGCGCCTTCCTGCTGCTCCGGGCCTTCTCTTCCGGCGCAGCGGCGCTGACCGGGATTGAAGCCATCAGCAACGGTGTGCCGAACTTCCAGAAGCCCAAGTCCAAGAATGCGGCCACCACCCTGCTGCTGCTCGGCGTGATCGCGGCGTCCATGCTGGCCGGGATCATCTACCTGGCCAACGCCACGAAGGTGCACATTGTGCTGGACCCTGCCACCGAGTTCCTGCTCGATGGCAAGCCGCTGGCGGAGGGCTATATCCAGAGTCCGGCGATCAGCCAGATTGCGCAGACCATTTTTGGAGCCGGCTCCATCCCCTTCTTCATTGTGGTCGCCGCCACCGGCGTGATCCTCGTCTTCGCCTCCAACACGGCGTTCAACGGCTTCCCGGTGCTTGGCTCGATCCTGGCCCAGGACGGTTACCTGCCTCGGCAGCTGCGCACCCGCGGGGACCGGCTCGCCTTCAGCAATGGCGTCCTGGCGCTGGCAGCCGGCGCTTTGGTGCTGATCATCGCCTTCAACGCCGACGTCACCAAGCTCATCCAGCTCTACATTGTGGGTGTTTTCATCTCCTTCACGATCAGCCAGCTCGGCATGATCCGGCACTGGGGCCGGGAACTGAAGCTCGCGAAGGACCCCGCCGTCAAGCTGCGTATGCTCAAGTCGCGCACCATCAACACGATCGGCTTCGGCATGACCGCGCTGGTCCTGGTGATTGTGCTGATAACCAAGTTCCAGCAGGGCGCGTGGATCGCGCTGCTGGCAATGTTCGCGCTGTTCCTCATCATGTGGAGCATCCGGTCGCACTATGACAACGTGGCCAAGGAACTCGCAGTCGATGAGGATTCCTCGCCGCGGGCCCTGCCCACCCGGGTGCACGCAGTCCTCCTCGTCTCCCACGTGCGCAAGCCGGTCCTTCGCGCCCTCGCCTATGCACGCGCGTCACGGCCCTCCCGGCTGGACGCCATCACCGTGGACATCAGCAGCGAAGAGACCGAACAGACGGTCGCGGACTGGGAGAAACTGGAAATCCCGGTACCGTTGACCGTGCTGGCCAGTCCGTTCCGTGAAACGGTCACCCCCATCATGGAGTACATCAAGAACATGCGGCGCGATTCGCCCCGCGACCTGATTGTGGTCTACATCCCCGAGTACGTCGTGGGTAAGTGGTGGGAGCAACTGGTGCACAACCAGACCGCACTTCGCATCAAAACCCGGTTGCATTTCGAGCCCGGCGTGATGGTGGCCAGTGTGCCGTGGCAGCTGAAATCCTCCGAAGAAGCCAAGAGACTGCAGGACATCCAATGAACTCCGACACCCAGGCCCCAAACCGCACCGATCTCATCGTCGACGTCGGGCCGGTCGCCCACGGCGGGCACTGCGTCGCCCGGCATGAGGGCCGGGTGGTCTTTGTCCGGCACGGCATTCCCGGCGAGAGAGTCAAGGTCCGTCTCACCGAGTCCGGCGCGGACGCCAAGTTCTGGCGCGGCGACGTCGTGGAAGTCCTTGACGCATCCCCGGACCGGGTGGCGCACTTCTGGGACCTGGCCGATTCCGCGCGTTCCTGGTCGCACCGTCACCCGCCCGTCGGAGGCGCAGAACTCGGCCACATCGCACTGACACGCCAGCGCAGCCTCAAGGCCGAGGTGCTGGCCGAGCAGCTGCACCGCCTGGCCGGCGTCGAACTGCCGCTGGCAGGGACGGACACCGCCGCAGGCTCCTTGGTCGAAGCCGTGGGGGAGGAGGGAACGACGGCGCCGGCCGGCCTGGGCTGGCGCACCCGCGCCGGTTTCGCCGTGACCCCGGCCGGCAAACTTGGAATGCACGCGCACCGCTCCGATACCGTCCTTCCGGTCCGGGAGATGCCGCTGGCCGTTGACGCCATCAACAACCTCCGGCTCTGGGACATCGACCTGCAGGGCATTGAACGCATTGAGGTCGCCGCACCGGCGAACGGCTCCCGGCCGCTGGTGCTCCTGGTCCCGGCCGCGGGCACCCGGGCCAAGCGGCTCAGCGCGGTCCTGGCCCAGCTGCCCGACGATGTTTCGGTGGCGAGCTTTGATCCGGTCAAAGGCGAGGTACTGCGGCTGCGCGGCCGCACCTATGTGCAGGAGACCGCGGCGGGGCACGACTACCGTGTGACCGGCGACGGCTTCTGGCAGATCCACCGCGAGGCCCCCGCCGCCCTCGTGGGGGCCGTGACCGGATTCCTGCACAACGGCGGGTTCCTGGAACCGGGGGCCGTTGTTGCGGATCTCTACGCCGGGGTGGGCCTGTTCACCGCCCCGCTCGCGGACGCCGTCGGCGCCACGGGTTCGGTGCTCTCAGTCGAAGGGGCTCCCGGGACCAGCCGGGACGCACGCAAGAACCTCCATGATGCACCGCAGGTTGAGATCGTCCAGGGCCGGGTGGAACGCGTCCTGCGTGAAAAGGCGCGCAATTTCGACGCGATCCTGCTGGACCCGCCCCGGGCCGGTGCCGGCAAGGCCGTGGTAAACCAGCTGATCGGAGCCGGCCCCCGCGCCGTTGCCTACGTGTCCTGCGATCCGGCGTCCTTTGCCCGCGATGTCGGCTACTTCCAGCAATCCGGCTGGGAGCTGGCAGGGCTGCGGGCCTTTGACCTGTACCCGCATACCCACCACATGGAGACTGTGGCGCTACTGACTCCGCGGGGCTGAGGCCACTAGGATGGGCGAAGTAGTCCGACGTCGCGCTCCGTACCCACGGCTGACCTCCTGCACCCTGTACCGATCCTTGTGCGAGCAAGGCCAAGCATTAGTTAGGGCCACCTAACTAGCAAGGGGTCTGCGGCGCGACAAAGATGAAACTGTTGCGAGAGGAGTCCTGTGATGAGCATTGTGGACAGCTTCGGTTCAAAAGGCAAACTTAATGTTGCCGGTACCGAATACGAAATTTTCCGGTTGAACTCCGTCGAAGGTGCAGAAAACCTTCCGTTCAGCCTCAAGGTATTGCTTGAAAACCTGTTGAGGACCGAGGACGGCGCGAACATTACGGCCGACCACGTCCGCGCTTTGGCCGGCTGGGACCCCAGCGCCGAGCCCGACACTGAAATCCAGTTCACGCCGGCGCGCGTGATCATGCAGGACTTCACTGGCGTGCCCTGCGTAGTGGACCTTGCCACCATGCGTGAGGCCGTCAAGGAACTTGGCGGGGACCCCAAGCGGGTCAACCCGTTGGCTCCCGCCGAGATGGTGATTGACCACTCCGTGCAGATCGACGCCTTCGGCAACTCCGGCGCACTGGAGCGCAACATGGAGATCGAGTACCAGCGCAACGGCGAGCGGTACCAGTTCCTGCGGTGGGGCCAGACCGCATTTGATGACTTCAAGGTTGTCCCGCCGGGGACCGGCATTGTGCACCAGGTCAACATCGAATACCTGGCCCGCACGGTCATGACCCGCGAGGTCGACACCGAGTCCGGCTCAGTCGTCCGGGCCTACCCGGACACCTGCGTCGGCACCGACTCGCACACCACCATGGTCAATGGCATGGGTGTGCTGGGCTGGGGCGTTGGCGGCATCGAAGCCGAGGCAGCCATGCTTGGCCAGCCCGTCTCCATGCTGATCCCGCGCGTTGTGGGCTTCAAGCTGACCGGGTCCATCCCGGCCGGCGCGACCGCCACCGACGTCGTCCTGACCATCACCGAGCAGCTGCGCAAGCACGGAGTGGTCGGCAAGTTTGTCGAGTTCTACGGCGAAGGCGTTGCGGCCGTGCCGCTGGCCAACCGCGCCACCATCGGCAACATGAGCCCGGAGTTCGGCTCCACGGCCGCCATGTTCCCGATCGACGACGTTACCTTGGACTACCTGCGCCTCACCGGCCGCTCGGACGAGAACGTCGCCTTGGTGGAGTCCTACGCTAAGGAACAGGGCCTCTGGCACGATCCGTCACGTGAGATCAAGTTCTCCGAGTACCTCGAACTGGACCTGTCGACGGTTGTTCCGTCGATTTCCGGCCCGAAGCGCCCCCAGGACCGCATCATCCTCACCGAGTCCAAGGCCCAGTTCCGCCAGGACCTGCGCAACTATGTGAAGGAAGACCTCGTCGGCGGCAGCGTCGATGAGGCCATTGACGAGAGCTTCCCGGCGTCCGATACCCCGTCCTTCACCGCCACCAAGACGCACCTGACAGACGAGGCCCCGCACGCGCACGGGCCGAAGTCCAACGGCCGGCCGTCAAAGAAAGTCAGTGTCAAGACCGCTGACGGCCGCGAGTTCGAGCTGGACCACGGCGCAGTGTCGATCGCCTCGATCACTTCCTGCACCAACACGTCCAACCCGTCCGTGATGCTGGCCGCCGCGCTTTTGGCCCGCAACGCCGTCGACAAGGGCCTGACCTCGAAGCCGTGGGTCAAGACCTCCGTGGCTCCCGGTTCCAAGGTTGTCACCGACTACTACAACAAGTCGGGCCTGACCCCCTACCTGGAGAAGCTCGGCTTCTACATCGTCGGTTACGGCTGCGCGACCTGCATCGGAAACTCCGGCCCGCTCGACGCCGAAATCTCCGAGGCCATCGCGGCCAACGATCTTTCCGTTGCAGCTGTGCTGTCCGGTAACCGCAACTTCGAGGGCCGGATCAACCCGGACGTGAAGATGAACTACCTGGCGTCCCCGCCGCTGGTCATCGCCTACGCCCTCGCCGGCACCATGGACTTCGATTTTGATGCTGACCCGCTGGGCCAGGATGAGGCCGGCAACGACGTTTTCCTGAAGGACATCTGGCCGAACCCGGTTGAGGTCCAGCAGGTAATCGATTCCTCGATCGACAAGGAAATGTTCGCCCGCGGCTACGAGGGCGTCTTCGACGGCGACGACCGCTGGAAAGCTCTCTCCACGCCGGCCGGCGACACGTTCGCCTGGGACCCTAAATCCACGTACGTCCGCAAGCCCCCGTACTTCGACGGCATGAAGGCGGAGCCGGAGCCCGTCAAGGACATCACCGGCGCCCGGGTGCTGCTGAAGCTTGGCGATTCCGTCACCACCGACCACATCTCACCGGCGGGTTCCTTCAAGTCGGACACCCCTGCCGGTCAGTACCTGCTGGCCAACGGTGTGGAGCGCAAGGACTTCAACTCCTACGGCTCACGCCGTGGCAACCATGAGGTGATGATCCGCGGTACGTTCGCGAATATCCGGATCAAGAACCAGATCCTGGACGGCGTCGAAGGTGGCTTCACCCGTGACTTCACCCAGGCCGACGGCCCGCAGGCCTACGTCTACGACGCCGCGCAGAACTACGAGGCGGCCGGCATCCCGCTGGTGGTCCTCGCCGGCAAGGAGTATGGCTCCGGCTCGTCGCGTGACTGGGCAGCCAAGGGAACTGCGCTGCTGGGCGTCAAGGCTGTAGTTGCCGAAAGCTACGAGCGCATCCACCGCTCCAACCTGATCGGCATGGGCGTCCTGCCCCTGCAGTACCCGGCCGGCCAGAACGCGGCCAGCCTCGGGTTGACCGGCACGGAAACCTTCGCGGTTGAGGGCGTCACAGCCCTTAACGACGGCACCACACCCAAGACGCTGAAGGTCATTGCCACGGCCGAGGACGGTACCGTCACGAGCTTCGATGCGGTCCTGCGCATCGATACCCCGGGCGAGGCCGATTACTACCGCAACGGCGGCATCCTGCAGTACGTGCTGCGGCAGATCTCCGCGAACTAGCCGCAGTCCGGAAGTATCAACCCGAAAGCCCCGGCCCGTTCCCGACGGACCGGGGCTTTCGTGGCCCGGCACCGGCGCCATGCCTGAGGCGTTAGAGTTAAAAGGCATGTCTACCACCCGAAGGAGGGGCCGTTGGGAATCTTGGAGACCGTCCGCAACCCGCAGGACCTGAGTAAGTTGTCCGAGGCGCAGCTGGACCGGCTGACAGCCGAGGTCCGGGACTTCCTGATCGCCAACGTCTCCCAGACCGGCGGCCACCTGGGCCCGAACCTTGGTGTGGTGGAGCTCACCATCGCTGTGCACCGGGTCTTCGATTCTCCCCGGGACAGCATCGTCTTTGACACCGGCCACCAGTCGTACGTGCACAAGCTCCTCACCGGACGCCAGGATTTCAGCACCCTGCGCCAGCAAGGCGGTCTGTCGGGCTACCCGGACCGCGCCGAATCAGAGCACGACATCGTCGAAAGCTCGCACGCATCGTCCTCGCTGTCCTGGGCGGACGGGATCTCCCGGGCCCGGCAGCTCACCGGCGACGGGGACCGCTACGTTATCGCCGTGGTCGGTGACGGCGCGCTGACCGGCGGAATGGCCTGGGAAGCCCTCAACAACATCGCGGCCGACAAAAAGCGCCGGGTGGTGATCGTCGTAAACGACAACGGCCGCTCCTACGCCCCGACCGTGGGCGGATTCGCTGACTACCTCGCCTCGCTGCGCCCCACCATCGATTCCTTCCGCGCCGCCCCTGCCTACGAAGGCACCTTGGACTGGTGGCGGCGCAAGCTGCAGAACGGCGGACCCGCGGGCCAGTTCACCTACCGCAGCCTGCACGCCATGAAGAAGGGCGTTAAGGACTGGTGGGCCCCGCAGGGTATGTTTGAGGACCTCGGGATGAAATACATCGGTCCGGTCGACGGCCACAACCTCCAGGCCATGGAGCACGCACTGTCCACCGCGAAGAATTACGCCGGGCCGGTGATTGTGCATGCCATGACCGAAAAGGGTCACGGCTACGCGCCCGCCCGCGCACACGAAGCGGACCAGTTCCACGCCGTCGGGATTATTGACCCGGAGACGGGAGCGCCAACCGAGGCCGGCGGAGCGAAATCCTGGACCGCCGTCTTCGCCGACGAGATCGCCGAGATCGCCGATGAGCGAAAGGACATCGTCGGCATCACCGGCGCCATGCTGATCCCGGTCGGCCTGCACAAGTTCGCTGCCCGGCACCCGGAGCGGGTGTTCGACGTCGGCATCGCCGAACAGCACGCTCTCACCTCCGCCGCCGGCATGGCGTTCGGGGGACTGCACCCGGTCGTCGCTGTCTACGCGACCTTCCTGAACCGCGCCTTCGACCAGCTCCTGATGGACGTCGCCCTGCACAAAGCCGGTGTCACAATCGTCCTGGACCGGGCCGGCGTTACCGGGCCCGACGGCGCCAGCCACCACGGCATGTGGGACATGGCCATGGTCCAAATCGTGCCAGGCCTGCACCTCGCCGCGCCCCGGGACGCCAACCGGTTGCGTGAGGAGCTGCGCGAGGCCGTCGCCATCGAAGACGCCCCCAGTGTGATCCGTTACTCCAAGGGCACTGTCGGGGCCGAAGTTGAGGCGGTCGAGCGGCTCAGCGACGGCGTGGACGTGCTGGCACGGCGCCCGGTCGGCTCCAGCGAGAACGACGTCCTGATCGTCAGCGTCGGGGCCATGTCCGAACTCGCCCTGGACGTCTCCAACCGCCTCGGGGCGCAAGGCATCAGCTCCACAGTGGTGGACCCCCGCTGGGTCCTGCCGGTCCGGAAATCCATCGTCGCCCTCGCCTCCCACCACCGGCTCGTCATCTGCATCGAGGACGGGGTCCGCGCCGGCGGGGTCGGGTCCCGGATCAGGCAGGAAATGCGCGCCGCCGGAGTGGACACCGCCCTGAACGAAGTGGGCCTGCCGGTGGAATTCCTGGACCATGGAACCCGCAGCCAGGTGCTCGAACGGGTCGGCTTGACCGCCCAGCAGATCACCCATGACGTCGTGGCTCAGGTCCTGGGGACCAAGGTACCGTTCGCGCGTCCCCTCCCCGGCCAGGAACACCCCAGCACCGGCAGCCTGCCGATTCTGTGAGGACCCCCAAGGACCTGGTTCCGGGAGACCTGGTAGTCTCCCGGAACCGCAAATGGAACGGCAAGGCCCACTGGGTGGTGCCCGGTACCTACCTCGGCGAGGACGTCCACGGTTGGTGGATCTTCCAGGGAACCAACGAGTTCTGTTCGCGTCCGGGCGCCGCGTTCTACACCGAATCGGACGCCGTGCTGCTGGTTCCGCGAAGCGGCGAGTACGTCGCCACCTTCTACGCAGCGGGCCATCCCGCCGGCGTCAGGGTTTACGTGGATCTCGCGACGGACCACGGCTGGCGAACCATCCGCCCCGGCGTCACCGAGTTCCACCTGATCGACATGGACCTGGACGTCATCCGTACCGCGGAGCGCGGAGTCTACGTGGACGATGAGGACGAGTTTGCCGAGCACCGAGTGGAGATGGACTACCCCGAGGACGTGGCGGCCCGGATCAGCGCCGCATCGGATCAGCTTTACCAGGCCGTCAAGGCAGAACAGCCACCCTTCGACGGCACAGACCGCGAATGGTTCAGGAAAGGACGGGCATGAGCGGAATTATCCGGGTTTACAAGCGCAACGATGAGGGTGTCCTCGAATTCAGGGAGGCCTGGTTTGACGAGGACTACAGCCAATTTGTGATGAACCACGGCGTCGTCGGGCACCAGAGCAAAACCGATGAGACCGACGTCGCCGACGCCGGCGCTGCCGAGCGACTGATGGATGCCTTCGCCGTGCAGTGCGCCGAAGACGGTTTTGCCGAAATCCCCGAGGACGGGCAGTTCTGGGTCGTGGCCCAGTATGCACTGAAGACCAAGGGTGGCACGGATCGCGACCGTTACCTCGAGGAAAAGGCCAAGGACGCACTGATCAGCCACCTCGCGTGGCGGGGCCTCGGAATAGTGGACCGCTCGGAATTTTCCGATTCCAAGCTCAACATCTTTATCCTGACCCCGGACGTCAACAAGGCGGTTAATGCCATCAAGGTCTGCATTCGGGGCGAGGACCTCGACTTCACCAAGTTGAGCATCGGCGCCGCTACCGACGGGTCCAGCTTTCGACTCAAGTACTCAGCCAAGCCGGCGAACAGCTTTAGCCTCTAGTTCCGCGGGCCGCTCCACGGGCAGCTTGCAGACCATTTTTTGGGGACCCCGACGGAAAGGAATTCCAGATGGCGGCGAAATCCGTTGAACCGGGCCGTACCCCGCTGCCGCGGGGGATCTCGGCTCCGGCCCGCCGGGCCCTCGCACACGCCGGAGTCGAGTCACTCGAACAGGTGGCGGCACTCGGCGGGCGGGGACTTGCCCGAATGCACGGCATCTGTCCGCGGACCCTGGCCCAGCTCCAGGATGCCCTCGACGATCAAGGGCTGGAGCTGACCGCCGGATAACCCTCCGCGGCCCGGGCAGCACACCGGACGCCGGCCGCCGCAGCGGCCCGCGGACGGGCCCGGGCCGTTATAGGCTGAAGTACATGACTGAATACCGCCGCGTGGGAAATTCCGGACTGACCGTCTCCGTCGTTGGACTTGGCTGCAATAACCTTGGCCGGGCCAATACGGCGACCGAGTCGCAGGACGGGACCGACGCCGTGGTGCATGCGGCGCTGGACTCCGGCATAACCTTCTTCGACGTCGCGGACACCTACGGCCGGGAACCGGGACTGAGCGAAACCATGCTGGGCAAGGCCCTGAACGGCCGCCGCGACGAGGCAGTGGTCGCCACGAAGTTCGGGATGGACATGGGCGGTGCCAACGGCAATGACTTTGGTGCCCGTGGCTCCCGCCGGTACATCATTAAGGCTGCGGAGGCCTCGCTCCGCCGGCTCGGGACGGACTGGATCGACCTTTACCAGTTCCACACACCCGACCCGCTGACCCCGATCGAGGAGACCCTCGATGCCCTCGATGAGCTCGTCAGCAGCGGCAAGGTCCGCTACATCGGCCACTCCAACCGTGCCGGCTGGCAGATCGCCGAAGCCGAATTCGTGGCCCGTGCCCGCGGTGGAGCCCGGTTTATCTCCAGCCAGAACCACTACAACCTGCTGGACCGCCGCGCTGAGCTTGAGGTCACTCCGGCCGCGGACGCCTACGGCTTGGGCGTGCTGCCGTACTTCCCGCTGGCCAACGGCCTGCTGACCGGCAAATACGCCAGGGACACCGCACCTGAGGGTTCGCGCCTCAGCCACACCCGCACGAACCTGGTCCACGACGCCGACTGGGAACAGTTGGCGGCCCTGGGCGCCTTCGCAGCCGAGCGGGGCCTGAACGAGATCCAGGTGGCGTTCTCCTGGCTTGCAGCCCAGCGCTCGGTGAGCAGTGTTATCGCCGGAGCCACCCGGCCGGAGCAGGTCCGGCAAAACGCCGCCGCCGTGGCCTGGATCCCCACCGCCGCGGAACGTGACGAACTCAACGACCTCTTCCCGCGAACGCCGAAAGTCGCGCTTTTCTAGATGGCCTCGCTGTCGCCCGGGAAACCGCTGCGCGTGCCCGCACGGCGTTGCGGGTTACTCACGACGCCGGCTAGGCAGCGGCCACTGCGCACCTTATCTGATCGCCCAGCGACCCTAACGCCCAGCGACCTTAACGCGCAGCGGCGGCGGGCTTCAGGAACTCTGATGCCCGCCGCCGGGAGTGCCGCCGGCATGCGGGGTGTTAGGTCACTTCGACCGTCCGGCCGCTCCGGGCGTTAGGCCGGCTCGGACGCCACACCCGGCGCCAGGAACTTCCGGCCGGTGACACGCTCCGAGGCGCCGACCCGGTCCAGGTACGGGGTGATGCCGCCAAGGAACATCGGCCAGCCGGCACCGAGGATCATACAAAGGTCGATGTCCTCCGGACCGGCGACGACACCCTCGTCCAGCATCAGTCCGATTTCCTCGGCGAGGGCGTCCTGAGTGCGGCGCAGCACCTCCCCGGCGGTGGACGGCGAATCCCCAAAGGACATCAGGGCCTGGGTCTCGGCCGGAATGGTCGGCGTACCGGCCGTCACCGAGGCCGGGTCCCAGATGGACCGGACCCCGTGAGCGATCAGGTTCTGCAGGTTCTGCGAGACGGTGAACCGGCCGGGGAACGCAGCGTGCAGGGACTCCTGGACGTGCTGCGCGACCGGCAGGCCCACCATGGCCCCGAGAACGAAAGGTGTCATCGGCAGGCCCATCGGGCGCAGCGCATTATCCGCCACCCCGGCGGGGGTACCCTCGTCGAAGGCGGCCGTCACTTCTCCCATCAGGCGCAGCAGGATGCGGTTGACCACAAAAGCGGGGGCGTCCTTGACAAGTACTGCGGACTTCTTCAGGCCCTTAGCCAGTTCGAACGCGGTAGCCAGTACGGCGTCGTCGGTCTTTGGGGCCCGGACAATCTCCAGCAAAGGCATCACTGCCACCGGGTTGAAGAAATGGAAGCCGATGAGCCGCTCCGGATGCTCCAGGTCCTCAGCCATGGCGGTGACGGACAGCGAGGAGGTGTTGGTCGCCAGGATGCACTCGGGCGAAATGATCGCCTCAAGTTCCTTGAAGACCTGTTTCTTGACGTTGAGTTCCTCGAAGACGGCCTCGATGACGAAGTCGGCGTCGGCGAAGGTTTCCTTCGAAACCGCGCCGCTGACCAGGGCCTTGGTCCGGTTGGCGGCATCCGCGCTGATCCGCTTTTTTGCCAGCAGCTTATCCACCTCCGCGTGCACGTAACCCACACCCTTGTCCACCCGGGCCTGGTCAATGTCCGTCATCACCACCGGCACCTTGAGCTGGCGGGCAAAGAGCAGCGCGAGCTGGCTGGCCATCAGGCCGGCCCCTACGACGCCGATTTTTGTGACCGGACGGGCGAGTTTGCGGTCCGGGGCGCCGGCGGGGCGCTTGGCTCGGCGCTGCACCAGATCCAGGAAGGCGTAGACAGTGGAACGGAACTCGTCGGTCTGCATAAGGTCCGCTAGGGTCCGGCACTCGAGCTCCGCCGACTCAGCCTGGGTCATGGTGCGGTTTGCTTCCAGCACGTCCAGCACCTCGGCCGGGGCCGGGGAGGCGTTCGACGTCTTGGTTTCGACAAAGGCGCGGCCCGCGGCGACGGCACCGGCCCAGCGATCGGCCACCTCCGGTACGGCGGGGTCGACGGCATTGGCGCGTTCGGGCGTGAGGGCGCCCGCGATAACCTGCGCAGCCCAGGCGACTGACTGCTCGACAAAGTCGGCGGGCTCGAAGATGGCGTCCGCTACGCCGAGTTTGTAGGCCTGCGGTCCGGTCAGGGTGCGGTTGTTGCTCAGCGGGTTCTCGATCATCACCTTAACGGCGTTCTCCGGGCCGATCAGCCGCGGCAGGATGTAGACGCCGCCCCAACCCGGGATCAGGCCAATGAACGACTCCGGCAGTGCCAGCGCACCGGCGCCGGTGGAGACGGTGCGGTAGGTGGACTGCAGGGCGATCTCCAGCCCGCCGCCGAGGGCCAGTCCGTTGATGAAGGCGAAGCTGGGAACCCCGAGGTTTGCCAGCGTGGCGTAGACATCGTGGCCGAGTTGGGCCATCCAGAGGCCCTGCTCGCGGCCGCTGACCGATTTGACCGTGGACAAGTCGGCGCCGGCGACCAGGAAGTACGGCTTGCCGGTGACGCCAACGCCGGCGATCTCGCCACGCGCGGCACGGTCCCGCAGCCCCTCCAGGGCGGTGCCGAGCTCGATCAGCGTGTTCGGGCCCAAGGTAGTGGGTTTGGAGTGGTCCAGGCCGTTGTCGAGCGTGAGCAGCGCGAAGGTGCCGGGGCTCTTGCCGTTGACAGCCGGCAGCGCGATGTCCTGGACGTAGGAGTGCGTTACCGTCTCGTTCGGGAACAGCTCGGCAAGCTTATGGAAATCGGCGGCGCTCATGCTGCGGCTCCAGTCGTGGTGGTGGTGTAGTCGGTGCCGTAATCGGCGTGGTGCGGGTTTTCCCAGATGACGGTGGCCCCCATGCCCAGGCCAATGCACATCGTGGTCATTCCGAAGCGAACGCCCGGGTCCTCGGCAAACTGGCGGGCCAGCTGGTTCATCAGCCGGACGCCGGACGAAGCGAGCGGGTGCCCGACGGCGATCGCACCGCCGTAGCGGTTGACGCGGGGATCGTCGTCGGCGATCCCGAAGTGGTCCAGGAAGCTGAGCACCTGGACGGCGAAGGCCTCGTTGATTTCGAACAGGCCGATGTCCTCGATGCCGAGTCCGGCGTTCTTCAGGGCCTTCTCGGTGGCCGGGACCGGGCCGATGCCCATAACTTCCGGCTCGACGCCGGCGAAGGCGTAGCTGACCAGGCGCATCTTCACCGGCAGGCCAAGTTCCTCGGCCGCCTCGGCGGAGGCCAGCAGTGCGGCGGTGGCGCCGTCGTTGAGGCCTGCTGCATTGCCTGCCGTGACCCGGCCGTGGGCGCGGAAGGGGGTTTTGAGCGTGGCGAGGTCCGCCACGGAGGTGCCCGGGCGCGGCGGCTCATCCACCGTGTTGACGGTCCAGCCCCGGCCCGGCTTTATGGTGGCCACGGGGACCAGGTCCGGCTGGATCTGGTCTTTCGCGTATGCTGCGGCAAGCTTGTCCTGGGAAGCGACGGCGTAGGCGTCGGTGCGTGCCTTGGTAATGGCGGGAAAGCGGTCGTGCAGGTTCTCTGCCGTGTTGCCCATGTTCAGGGCTGCCGGGTCCACAATCCGCTCGGACATAAAGCGCGGGTTGGGATCCGCACCGGCCCCCATCGGGTGGTTGCCCATGTGTTCCACGCCGCCAGCGATCACAACGTCGTAGGCACCGAAGCCGATACCGCTGGCGGTGGTGGTCACGGCCGTCATGGCGCCGGCGCACATCCGGTCAATCGCAAAGCCGGGTACGGTCCGCGGCAGTCCGGCCAGCAGGGCCGCGGTGCGGCCGATTGTCAGTCCCTGGTCACCGGTCTGTGTTGTCGCGGCGATGGCCACTTCGTCGATTCGTTCGGCCGGCAGGGACGGGTTGCGGCGCATCAGCTCGCGGATGCATTTCACTACGAGGTCATCGGCCCGTGTTCCGGCGTAGATGCCCTTCTCGCCGGCCCGGCCGAACGGGGTGCGGACGCCGTCGACGAAGACGACCTCACGGATGGTGCGCGGATTCGCGGTGCTCCGGGTGTGGCTCACGTGTTACTCCTCATCGAGACCTGGGTGCCGGACCCCTGCCCCGCGCGCAAACGCCGAGGACAGCAGAACCGGGCGACATCAGACAACATGTTACTTGTCAGTAACATAGCTGGCAAGGAGTAGGTGGCCGGGCCGCATGGAGGCGGGTTGGCAACGGGCCGGGAGGGCGGCTGCCGGGCTTAGCCTGCTTTGTCCGGGGCCGGCACGGTCTTGGCTTCCTTGACCGGCAGTGGCTGCGGGTTGCGGAAGGCTTCGGCGATGAGCGGGGTGACCAGTTCGATCTGCCACTGCCGGGTCCCGAGGTTCGCCAGTTCCTCGGCGATTCCCTCTTCGCTGAACTCCACGGGCGGACGCCAGGAGACACGGCGCAGGTAGTCCGGGGTCAACAGGTTTTCCAAAGGCATGTTCAGTTCTTCGGCCTTGGCCTGCAGCAGCGGGCGGGCGGTGGCGAGCCGGGCGGCGGCCTCCGGGTCCCGGTCGGCCCAGACCCGCGGGGGCGGGGGAGCGTTGGTGGGCAGGTGCAGGGGAGGAAGGTCCTCGAGGGCGCGGGCGGCGGTGATGCAGCGCAGCCAGCGCGGTGCCTCGCGCTGGGCTGCGCGGCCGTGGAAGCCTTTGGTCCCCAGCAGCTGGGGCACGGTGCCGGGCATCGCCTTCGCCGCCGCGACCAGGGCGGAGTCGGGAATCAGCCGGCCGGGGGCGACGTCGCGGTTTTGCGCCAGCGAATCCCGTTCGAGCCATAGCTCGCGCACCGCGGCGAGCTGGCGCCGGTCGCGGATCTGGTGCAGTCCGGACGTTTTCCGCCACGGATCGACCCGGGGTGGTGCCTGGCCGGCGCCCAGGATGGCGGCGAACTCCTGTTCGGCGAAGTCCAGTTTGCCGTCGGCGGTGAGCAGTTCGATAAGCTCCTCGCGTAGTTCGGTAAGAACTTCGACATCCAGTGCCGCGTAGCGGAGCCACGGTTCCGGCAGCGGCCGGGTGGACCAGTCGGCCGCTGAGTGTTCCTTGGCGAGGCCAAAGCCCAGCAGCTGCTCGATCACCGCAGCGAGGCCCACCCGGGGAAGCCCGGCGAGGCGGGCGGCGAGTTCGGTGTCAAAGAGTCTGTCCGGCCACATGCCGAGTTCGGAGAGGCACGGCAGGTCCTGGCTGGCGGCGTGCAGGATCCATTCGACGCCGCGCAGGGCCTCGTTGATGATGCCAAGGTCGCCAAAGGGTTCCGGGTCGATCAGCCAGGTGCCGGAGCCCTCCCGGCGGATCTGCACCAGGAAGGCGCGCTGGCCGTAGCGGAAACCGGAAGCGCGTTCGGCGTCGACTCCGGCAGGGCCATGGCCTGCGGCGAGGGCAGCCGCGCAGCGTTCCAGCCCGGACATGGTTTCAATAACGAGCGGCACACCGTCGCGGGGGGCGTCAAGGTCGATCACCTCGGGAACCAGGCTGTCGAAGCCGTCCACGGCGATGTGGGCTGTGGCGTCAGCGGCCTCGGTCTGATGTTGTACGGTGCCTGCCGTGCTGATTTCCGGAATTTGAGGGGTCATGATGGGTTTAGTTTACCGATAACACGGTGCTGCGGGCCGCGCATCCGCCAAAAGGAGTCGGTGTGCCCGTCCTTGCGGCCGATGTCAGCTTCCAAACCAGGCCCGTCCCCGGCGCCGGCGCGGCAGGGCTGTGACACCGTCGGGCAGCGGCGGCAGGCCGGCGAACGTGCAGACCATGTCGGACCAGGCTTCCAGATGCGAGGTGATGTCCGGGGTGGCCGGAGTCCAGGATGCCCTGAGCTCGATGTCGATCGAATTGGGTCGGCCTTCGAGGGTTCCGAAGCTTTCGGACAGTACCCTGGTCGCGGTGCCGCCGGCCGAGCGGTACGGTGCGGCATGGTCCTCCAGGGCTTCAACGAGCCAGGTCCAGGCAACGGAACCCAGCAGTTCGTCATTGCCCATCTCCGGTTCCAGCTGGGCGCGGATGTAGGTAACGATCCGGAATTCCCCCTCCCAGACCGCGGAGCCGTCGGGATCGTGCAGCAGGATAAAGCGGCCGGTGGCCAGTTCGATGTCCTCGCTCTCGGACGCTCGCGTCAGGGCGGCCGCCGCGGGTCCATGGACTGCGCCGGAAGACGTTGATGCGCCGGGCGCAACAACCTCCGCCCCGAGTGCCACGGCGAACGGTGCCAGCCGCGCCGGGGCCGGGATTTCTTCCAGGCGCAGTTCACCCCGGGTTCGTGCCTGCCGAAGGGTTCCCAGGGCAAAAAGAAAATCTGCCGGAACCTGGTCGAGTGCGTTCACAATGGAAGATTATGCACGGAGTGTGCACAAGCCCTGCAGGCTCGCCGCCGCTGCCCGCTCCGGCTTTGGGCGGGCGAGGGCGGCGGGCCCGCTGCCGGGATCAACCGGCGGCGAGCTCGCGCTTGATGGCGGCGATAAAGGAATCAACATCGTCTTCGGTGGTGTCGAAGGAGCACATCCAGCGAACCTCGCCGGCCGCCTCGTTCCAGTCGTAAAAACGGAAGGACGCGCGCAGCCGGTCCGCCACGCCGGGCGGCAGGACCGCAAACACGCCGTTGGACTCCGTCTTCTGGCTTAGCTCGACGCCGGGGATGGATTCGACGCCGGCCCGAAGCCGGGCAGCCATGGCATTGGCGTGCGAGGCGGAGCGCAGCCACAGGTCCCCTTCGAGCAGGGCGATGAACTGCGCGGACATAAACCGCATCTTGGAGGCGAGCTGCATGTTCATCTTGCGCAGGTAGATCAGGCCCTGGGCCGCGGCCGGGTTCAGGGCGATGACGACCTCACCGAAGAGCAAGCCGTTTTTGGTGCCGCCGAAGGAGAGGATGTCGACGCCGGCGTCGCGGGTGAAGGCCCGCAGCGGCACATTCAAGTGGGCTGCAGCGTTCGCCAGCCGGGCGCCGTCCATGTGTAGCTTCATGCCCTTGGAATGGACATGCTCGGCGATCGCCCGCACTTCGTCCGGCGTGTAGCAGGTGCCGAGTTCGGTGGTCTGGGTGATGGACACGGCCAGCGGCTGCGCGCGGTGCTCGTCGCCCCAGCCCCAGGCTTCCTTGTCGATTAGCTCCGGAGTCAGCTTGCCGTCCGCTGTGGGGACCTGGAGCAGTTTGATGCCACCGATCCGCTCAGGGGCGCCGTTCTCATCCATGTTGATGTGTGCGGTGGAGGCACAAACCACGGCCCCCCAGCGAGGCAGCAGGGACTGCAGCGACAGCACGTTGGCGCCGGTGCCGTTGAAGACCGGGAAGCACTCGATCCCTGCGCCGAAGTAGCCCTCCATCAACTGCTGGAGCCGGGCGGTGTAGTCGTCCTCGCCGTAGGAAACCTGGTGGCCCTCGTTGGCGGCGGCCAGGGCCGCCAGTACCTCCGGATGTACGCCGGAATAGTTATCCGAGGCAAAGCCGCGGACGGCGGGATCGTGGAGCCGCACCGCTGTGCTGGCGGGGGCAGTTTCAACTGTGCTTGTCATCGATTTGCTCACTCTTTCAGTCTAAGGAGATCCGGGCCCCGGCACTAAGCCGCAAGGGGTCGGTCAGGGCTGCGGAACCTGCCCAAGCAGTACGCGCCGGCCGTTGAGTTCCGCCGCGGGGGAGGTGAAGAGCCCGACGGCGGCCGCAGCCAGTTCCGTCACGTCGGTGAATCCGGGGAAGGTGCGTTCCGGCGACTTCGCGCGCATGGCGGCATCCACGAGGGCTTTCACCACAAAAATCACCGCCGCGCTGTGCTGTTCAACGGGGACGGCGGCACTGCCGGGACCGGCGGCCCCCGCCTGCCCGCGGTGGAAACCGTCGGCCACGGCCAGGGTCCACGCTTCGGCTGCCGCCTTGGCAGCCACGTAACTGGCACCGCCAGCCGTCGGCCGGCCTACGGCCGTGGAGGACACCATGGCGAAGCGGCCGGCGTCGGACGCCGCAAGATCGTCATAAAACACGCGCGAGACGTTGCGCAGCGTGGTGATTGCGCCGCGTTCCAGGAAGTCCCAGTCCTCGTCGCTCTGGTCGGTGATGCCCTTGGCGCCGCGCCAGCCGCCCACCAGATGAATGACGCCGTCGACGCCCCCGCCTTTTCCGGCCAGCATCGAGTGCACGGTGGAGTGCAGCGACCGGACTGCAGCGAGGTCCGCGAGGTCGCACACCAGTGGCGTGACTGCGCTTCCGGCTTCCGCGGCGGCCGCTTCAATCCGGGCCCGGTCCGAGCCCACGGTGAAGACCGTGTGCCCGGCCCCAGTCAGCGCGCGCGCCGCGGCGATTCCGGACGGGCCGCTGCCGCCGGTGACCACCACGTTCAGGGGCCGTCCGGCGCTCATGCGGCGTTCATGGCCGTGCTGGTATTTGAGGTCTCCGAGGTGCCCGTGATGCCGGCCGTGGATTCGATGACCGGGCGCATTTTCTTCTCAAGTGCCTCGTAGAACATCGAGAGCGGGAACTCGTCGTCGAGGACCTGGTCGGTGAGTCCGCGCGGCGGGCCGGCCAGCGGCAGCGCATCCGGACCTTTGGCCCAGACGGACGAAGGGTTGGGTGTGACGGTGCCGGAAATCAGCTCGTACGCGGCCAGCCAGTGCGCCATCTTCGGCCGGTCGATGGAGCGCCAGTAGAGCTCTTCGATCCTGGCGCCGAGTTCAACCACAACGTCGGCGGCCTCGTCCCAGTCGATGCTGAGTTTACTGTCGGTCCAGTGCAGGACGCGGTGCTGGTGCATCCAGGCAAAGAGCAGCTGGCCACCCAGACCGTCGTAGTTGCGCACCCGGCTGCCGGTAATGGCGAAGCGGAAGATCCGGTCGAAGATAACGGCGTACTGGACCAGCTTGGCGTGCCGGCGGGCCTCCGGATCGGCGTCCTCGTCCTTTTCGATTTTCACGGATTCGCGGAATGCGGTCAGGTCGCAGCGCAATTCCTCGAGGGAGTACAGGAAAAACGGCATCCGCTGCTTGATCATAAAGGGGTCGAAGGGCAGGTCACCGCGCATGTGGGTGCGGTCGTGGATCAGGTCCCACATCACAAAGGTTTCCTGGGTCAGCTCCTGGTCCGTCAGCAGGGCTGCCGCGTCCTCCGGCAGCTGCAGCGAGGTGATGTCCGCGGCGGCGCTGAGCACGCGGCGGAAGCGGGCTGCTTCACGGTCGGCAAAGATGGCGCCCCAGGTGAAGGTAGGAGTCTGGCGGACCGCGACGGTTTCCGGGAACAGCACCGCGGAATTGGTGTTGTAACCGGGGGTGAAATCCAGGAAACGAATCGGCACGAAGAGCTTGTTGGAGTAGTCGCCCTCCTCCAGCCCGGCAATGAACTCGGGCCAGATGACCTCGATCAGGACGGCCTCGACCAGGCGGTTGCTGCTGCCGTTCTGCGTGTACATCGGAAAGACCACAAGGTGCTGCAGGCCGTTGACCCGGTGCTGCTGCGGCTGGAAGGCCTGCAGGGAGTCCAGGAAATCGGGCACGCCAAAGCCGCCGTCGGCCCAGCGGCCGAAGTCGGTCACAAGGAGGGTGAGGTAGTCGGCGTCGTGCGGAAAGGACGGCGCGAGAGCCGTGATGGACGACGAGATCGTCCGGACATATCCGCGGGCCGGTTCGTGGTTGGCGGTCTCCGGCACGGAGCCGTCCTGGACCTGGAGTGCCTGCAGCGCGGTGGCGGCGGCCTTGAGCTCCATCCACGCCGGGGAGTCGGCCGTGATCGGGGCAGTGGTGGTGACAGCAGTGGTAGTCATCGTCAGCTGGCGCCTTTCTGTTTGCTGGGAGCGTCGCTCGTCAGTAGCTGAAACGAGCGTAGCAAGCAAACAGAGGTACTAACACAAAACAAGCTTGAGCATAAGAAAGTCTGGGGCAAACCGCCCGCAGGACCCCGGCCAGCTCCAGCGGCCGCGGGGCTTCCCGGAGATTCGGGCGGGGCGAACCGGCGAGCACTGCAGAGGACCCCCGGCGGCGCCGCTGCTGCGGTGCCGCCGGGGGTCCTGGTCGCAGCCGTACCCGGTGCGGACTACTGCCCGGCGTCGCCGGCCGAAACCAGCTTCAGGGAAACGGAGTTGATGCAGAAGCGCTGGTCGGTCGGGGTTCCGTACCCCTCGCCCTCAAACACGTGCCCCAGGTGCGAATCGCAGTGGGCGCAGCGGACTTCCACACGCTCCATGCCCTGGGTGCGGTCATGGATATACCGGACGGTGCCGTCCGCCAGCGGGGCCCAGAAGGAGGGCCAGCCGCAGTGCGAATCGAACTTCTCCTTGCTGGTGAAGAGCTCCGTGCCGCAGGCGCGGCACTGGTAAACGCCAGCGGTGTGGGAGTCCCAGTACTCGCCGGTGTACGGGCGCTCGGTCCCTGCCTGGCGGAGCACGCGGTACTCCTCCGGACTCAGTTCCTGGCGCCACTGCTCGTCGGATTTTTCCACCGTCGGGCTGGCGTTGCCGGCATCGGATCCGCCCGCGCTTTCGGCGGCGGGATCCTTGACGGGCGTGACTTTTGGCCTGTTTGTAAAGATGCTCATAGCCTCAGTAACGCTCAGGAGTCCCCGATAAATCCCGATCCGGCATAAAGATGCAGGACCGGAAGACCCAGCTTGTCCTGGGCTTTGGTGGCCCAGTCCGTGTGGAAGGTGTCTGCCACGGCATGCGGACGGGTGATGACAACTGCCTGCCCGGCGCCGAGTTCCTTGACCCGGGCGACCATTCCGTCGACGGCTTTGCCCTCAACGATTTCGCCGGTCACGCCGCTGCCGAGTCCTGCCAGCGCTGCGAGCGAGGCGGCCAGGGTTTCCGCGGCTTCGGCGCGTTCCCCCGCAGGGTCGGAGTGTGCCGTCAGTTCACGGAAGGCCTTGGAAATTTCCAGCAAGGAGAGATTCTCCAGGAAATCCACCAGCAGGTGCCGCTCCGTGCTGGCCGGAACCAGGACCACCAGCGGGGTATCACCTCCGGCGAGCAGTGTTTCAATGTTGACGCGGTCGTCCGCGCCGAGGGGCTCTTCTGTCAAAATGACGATTGGATCACTCATGCCCCCAGCCTAGTCGCGCACCGGTACGCCCGCACGGTTTGCGGCCAGATGTCCCCGGATGCCGTGCCGGGCGCGGACTTCGGTAAGAATGGTGCCATGGCTTCTTCCCTCCGCCTCCTGCCGGATCCGCACCGGATCCCCGCCGCCCGCGGCCGGGCCACCCGCTCCGCTGCTGCCACCGCAACCGACGCTTCGGCCCAGGGCATTGCTAAATGGGCCCTCGGCGGCATCATTGGCGGCAGTGCAGCGGCCGGGCTGCTGGCTGCCGGATCCTCCGCACTCGCCCTGTATTTCGCCCGCCGCGTGATCACCCCCGCCAAGGTCAAGGACGAGGACCAGGAAATTCTCGCCGTCATCCGGGCCGGACACGGGTTGCAGGTGATCCTCGCCGCGACGCCCGAGTCCACGGTCGAGGGCGTCTATGGATTGTTCTTCGACGGCGGACGCGGACACGCCCGGATCGGCCGGATCGTGTCCTATTCGCCGGCAGAGCGCACCGTGCAGCGGGAAGTCGAGGCTGTCTACAGCGGCGACCTCAGCACGGCCCGCCGCGGCTACTGGAGCGGAGCCGCGTTCCCGGATCCCGCCAGCATCGGCCTGCCCCCGGAAGACGTGGACATCGACGTCGACGGCGGAACAGCGCCGGCCTGGCTGGTCCGGGGCCCGCACGAGTCCGGGATCTGGGCGATCATGGTCCATGGCCGGGGGGCGAGCCGGCAGGAATGCCTCCGGGCCGTCCCGACTGCCCGGGAACTGGGCCTGACCAGCTTGCTGATTTCCTACCGCAATGACGGGCTGGCGCCTTCGGCGAACGACGGACGATACGGTCTGGGCTCCACCGAGTGGCGCGACGTTGAGGCCGCCATCGGCTTTGCCCTCAGCCACGGCGCCCGTGAAGTGGTGCTCTTTGGCTGGTCCATGGGCGGGGCCATCTGCCTCCAGACCGCCGATTTGTCCCGCTACCACCCCCTGATCCGCGCGATGGTGCTCGATGCCCCGGTCATTAACTGGGTGAATGTGTTGGCGCACCATGCAGAACTCAACAGGATTCCCTCTGCGGTCGGCCGCTACGGGCAGCTTATGATGAGCCACAAGCTGGGCCGGCGGCTGACCGGCCTCGCCGCCCCGGTGGACCTGAAGGCGATGGACTGGGTATCCCGTGCGGTGGAACTGCGGACGCCGACGCTGATCATCCACAGCGTCGACGACGAATACGTCCCCTACGGCCCGTCCGCGGCCCTGGCGGAGAAGAACCCGGAGATGGTTACCTTCGAGACCTTCGACCGCGCCCGCCACACCAAGGAGTGGAATGTGGATCCGGAGCGCTGGGAGCGGCTGGTCACGGCTTGGCTGGGGCAGCAGATTGCGCCCCGCCCTAACCCTGGCCAGCCGAATCCGGAGCCGGAGCCCCGCCGGGTTGACAGTTGACGGCAATGTTTGCCGACAACATTGCTCTTTTCTGCACCCCCGGCGTGCGGAAGCCGGCTAGTTCCTGCCGGTGCCGATCCGGGCCGTGCGGGCGCCGGTAAGCCGGATCAATTCGGCCGGGCTTAGCTCAAGGTCCAGGCCGCGCCGACCGCCGGAGACAAATATCGTTTCCAGGGCCAGTGCGCTGGCGTCGACCACGGTGGGGGAGGGCTGCCGTTGTCCCAGCGGCGAGATGCCGCCCAAAACGTAGCCGGTGCGGCGTTCGGCCGCCGCGGGGTCCGCCATCGCCGCCTTCTTGCCGCCGAGGGCGGCCGCCATCGCCTTGAGGTCCAGGTTGCCGCTCACCGGCACAACACCGACGGCTAGCCGGCCGTCGACGTCGACCATCAGGGTTTTGAACACGCGTGCGGGATCGACGCCGAGTACCTCCGCGGCTTCCAGCCCGTAGCTGGCGGCGGCCGGGTCATGGCTGTAGGGGTGGACGAGGAAAGGAACCCCGGCAGCCGTTAGCGCGGCGGTCGCCGGGGTTCCCTGTGAAGCTTGCTTGCGTGCCATACGATCCGTGCGTCGGTCAGGGCTGCTGCGGAAGGGCAGCAACTTTGCGTTTGATCCGGCCCAGCATAGCGGTCATCCCGCGCATCCGAAGCGGCGTGATGGCGCGGGTGAGGCCCAGCAGTTCGGGCATGTCGTCCGGGACTGCCAGGATCTCGGCCGGGCTCAGGCCGTCAAGACCCGCATGCAGGACACTCGCAAAGCCGCGGGTGGTTGGGGCTTCGGGGGGAGCCTTGAAAAAGAGTTGTACGCGTTCTGCCGCGCCGCCGTCGGACTGCTCCGTTTCAATGGTCAGATACAGCGGCGACTGGCATTCCACCACCTGCTCCATCAGCTCCGGGTGGTCCTTGAGCCGGTCCGGAAGTTCCGGAAGTTCGCGGGAGAACTCGAGGAGCAGCTGGAGCCGGTCGGGTTCCGTGACGGCCTGGAAGTCGTCAACGATTTCGGCCAGTGCGGTGGGGAGGGCAGGAGTATTCATCTCGTCCAGCTTACGTCTTCCAGCTTCCGCACGCTCGGCGCCCGCATTCCGCCCGGAGCCCGGAGCAGCCTGCGGGCTACCCGGCAGCCGGCGCGCTGCCGCGTTCAGCGCCCTTGACGATCGGGGCGCGGACCGCGTTGCCCCATTCGGTCCAGGAGCCGTCGTAGTTGCGCACTGACTCAAAGCCCAGCAGGTACTTGAGTGCAAACCACGTGTGGCTGGAACGCTCGCCGATGCGGCAGTACGCCACAACATCGTCTCCCGCCTTCAGCCCGGCCTCGCCAAGGTACAACGACTCAAGTTCGGCGCGGGTCCGGTAGGTGCCGTCCTCGGCGGCTGCCCGGGCCCAGGGAATGGACGCCGCAGTGGGGATGTGTCCGCCACGCAGGGCGCCTTCCTCGGGGTAGGCGGGCATATGCGTGCGCTGGCCGGTGTACTCCTCGGTGGAGCGGACGTCGATCAGGGGCTTGCCGAAGTGTGCCATGACGTCTTCCTTGAAGGCACGGATCGGAGCGTCGTTCCGCTCGACGACGGGGTACTCGCCCGGGGCGACGGCAGGCTTGTCCGTGGTGAGGTGCCGACCTTCGGCGACCCATTTGTCCCGGCCTCCGTCGAGCAGCCGGACGTCCTTGTGGCCAAAGAGCTCGAAGACCCAGAGGGCGTAGGCGGCCCACCAGTTTGATTTGTCGCCGTAGATGACAACTGTGCTGTCGCGGGAGATTCCCTTCGCCGCCGCGAGGGCAGCAAACGCCGCGCCGTCGACGTAGTCGCGGGTAACCTCGTCGTTCAAGTCCGTGTGCCAGTCGATTTTCACGGCTCCCGAAATGTGGCCGACCTCGTAGAGCAGGACGTCCTCGTCGGATTCCACCACCACCAGCCGGCCGTCGTTGAGGTCGCCGGATTCGATCGCGGCGGCCAGCCATTCGGTGGACACTAGGCGCTCGGGGTGGGCGTAGCCGGCGAACTTCTCATTCTGCTCAACGGGGTAGGGCATTTGGTGGCCTTTCACTGAAACGGTCAGGAGGCCGGGCCGTTGCAGGATCGAGCACGGCGCCGGGCCTTCTCCAACACTAACCACGGCCCGCCGGGATTTCCTCCCCTGGTTCACGGACGGAAATATGGCCTTCGTCACGCGCCGTCCGGCTACACTCCTCGGGCCGACAGTCGGCGCGCGCTTTGCCGGTATTCTTTTTGGGGACAAGAGACCAGCAGAACGGACCACCTTGGTACAGATCGAACAGCTCACCGCCCGCACCCCGGCCGTTTCAGTGGACGAACTCCTTAACGGGTTTTATCCGTCGCCGCGCTTTGGTGAGGTGTCGTTTTCCAGCTACCGGCCGGACCCGGCCCAACCCAGCCAAAGTGCCGCCGTCGGCGCGCTGGAAGCTTTTGCGGCCAACGTGGGGTCGCGCGATGGGGAGGGCCTCTTCAAACGATTCTTCGGCAAAAAGGACATCTCCCGGGCGGGGATCTACCTCGACGGCGGCTTCGGCGTCGGCAAGACCCACCTGCTCGCCTCGCTGTGGCACGCCGCCCCGGGGCCCAAGGCGTTTGGCACCTTTGTGGAATACACAAACCTGGTCGGGGCGCTTTCCTTCCGCAAAACCGTGGAGGCGCTGAGCCACTACAAGCTGGTCTGCATCGATGAATTTGAGCTCGATGATCCGGGCGACACCGTGCTGATGTCCCGGCTGATGCGCGAACTGGCCGACGCCGGGGTCAAGCTCGCGGCCACCTCAAACACCCTGCCCGGTTCACTCGGCGACGGCCGGTTTGCCGCCGTCGATTTCGCCCGGGAAATCCAGGTCCTGGCGGACCAGTTCGACGTGGTCCGGATTGATGGTGAGGACTTCCGCCACCGAGGTCTGCCCGCCGCGCCGCAGCCGCTGCCCAACGAACAGCTGACGCACCGCATGCAGGCGGAGTTCCATGGAAAGACAGTGGCGCGCGATGAGTTCAGCACCCTGATCGACCATCTGGCCGGTGTCCACCCGAGCCGTTACCGTCAATTGCTCGACGGGATCGAAGGCGTGGTCTGGAAAAACGTCCACACCATCACCGAGCAGGCAGTGGCGCTGCGGTTCGTGGTACTCGCGGACCGGCTCTACGACAAAGACGTGCCCATCCTTGCCAGCGGTGTGCCGTTCGACCAGCTTTTCACCGAAGAAATGATGACCGGCGGGTATACAAAGAAGTACTTCCGGGCCGTCTCACGCCTTACCGCACTGGCCAGGGAAGGCCAGAACCGCGAGCCCTCGTAGCGAATCCTGCTCCGCAGCTGCGGCGAGTCATTCGCTGGCGTGCCGTAGGGGGCTCGCCTTGGCCAGTGGTTGGTCCGTGTAGTCGAGGCGCCGTTAAACGCCGGAGCCGTTAAACGCCGGAGCCGTTAAACGCCGGAGCCGTTAAACGCCGGAGGTGCCGGCACCGCCTCTCGGCGGGACCGGCACCTCGCTGACGTATCTGGGTCAGAGGCCTGGCCGGCGGTCTTCGCCGGCGGCGGGCGGCTCATCGGCCACGGGAGTTCGATCGGCGACAGGAGCCGTATTGGGCTTCTCGTTCGCCTTGTCCACGAAGCCGGAAGCGCCGCGCTGCATGGCATCGATCTTGTCGGCGTGCTTTCCGCCGGTCTTAGAGTCGACGAAGTCGCCGGCCTTTTCGATGCCGTCCTTGATGGCTCGTTCGTTGCCACCAATAACTTGCTGAGCCTTGCCCTTTAGATCGTCAAGTAATCCCACGGGCACCTCCCTTCGGTCGTGGAGCCAGATCGCTCCTGCATTTTCTACCCTAACCGGAGCTGGCGGGGGTGCCAAGGGTGTCCGCTCACAGGGTAAGAGGCGATTCCTCCCAGCGTTCAGGCCAGCAGACCGGAGGGGCCGGACTCAGAGCTGACGAAGGGCTGTGGGCCAGAAGAGGATGGGCAGGACGCACCTGACGCGCCCGGCATTGACACACATTTTGTCCTATAACCCGCATTTTGGCCGCTAACCCTATAACCCTGGACAAGGGGCCGGGCACAAAAAAGAGCAGCTCCGGGGGAGCTGCTCTTGTGGTGGGCGATACTGGGATCGAACCAGTGACCTCTTCCGTGTCAGGGAAGCGCGCTACCGCTGCGCCAATCGCCCGCAACCGGAAGTATCCGGAGTGGAATTGCAATGAAGAGAGCGGACGACGAGATTCGAACTCGCGACATCCACCTTGGCAAGGTGGTGCTCTACCAGCTGAGCTACGTCCGCATTTTAGTCCATGCCGGCTTGGCCGGTGGTACTGCATCAAGCAAGTTGCCTTGCTCTGGTGGGCGATACTGGGATCGAACCAGTGACCTCTTCCGTGTCAGGGAAGCGCGCTACCGCTGCGCCAATCGCCCCTTGCATCCGATCTGCACCGGAAACCAGGGTTTTCACCGAGGTGGGTACGGGATTCGAACCCGTGTATACGGCTTTGCAGGCCGCTGCCTCGCCTCTCGGCCAACCCACCGTGTAGATACGATTCCAAAGAACCTTACCGTGACAGTGTCCTGCGAGCGGACGACGAGATTCGAACTCGCGACATCCACCTTGGCAAGGTGGTGCTCTACCAGCTGAGCTACGTCCGCATTATTGTCAGCAAATCCCCGCCGCAATCGGCAATTCCTCGCGTTCCAACGAGTAAGAACTCTATAGGAGGTTCAGGGAACTTACAAATCGAGCCGACGATGACTGACTTCAAGACCGCTGTATCCCTGAATTCTAGGGTTTTTTTCGAATTACAGCCATGTAATTAGGGAAGGCTTTTCCGGTCGCAGCCCGGTGGCCCTCCCAGCGGGCCGCAGTTCAGCAGGGCAGTGTTGAAGGACGCATACGGCGCCATCACGGTAGCGTGCCGCCCCGATTTCTAAATTTGCTCAGGGTGGGCTAGCATTCAATGGCATTGGGGCGATTGGCGCAGTGGTAGCGCGCTTCGTTCACACCGAAGAGGTCACTGGTTCGAACCCAGTATCGCCCACGCACTAAATGGTCCGCCCCGCTCAGTGAGCGGGGCGGACCATTCAGTTAAATGCTGCGGGCTTCGTCCTGAGTTCCTGCCACCGGCGATCGTTCTGGTGAGCCGCATGGTGTGAGCCTCGGTTGAGCGGATCGCGGTGTTCTGCACTGTCTTACCCCCGTGAAAGAGTCTTGTTATGACCGCCCCACTTCTTGCCCACGCCACGGATCACGGCCGGATGTATGCCCGGTCCACGTCGGAGCAGTTTTCCGTGCCCTCGATTACCACAGTGATCGGCCAGCAGCCCCATGGCCTGGACGGCTGGTTTGGCTACATGGGCGCCAACAGCCTCGCCCAGGACCCCGGGTTGCCCGGTATTCTCGGCAGTCCGGCCAAGCTTCGCCAGGCGGTGAGCCGTGCCGCCAAAGCGGCCGGAACCTACCGCGACGATGCCGCGAAACGCGGAGACCGGGTGCACAACTATTGTGAGCAAGTGGCTTTGCGTGCCTTGGGCCGGCCGCACCAGATGAAGGAAACCCGCGAGGCCCTCTCCGAGAACGGTGAGGAAGCTTTCGCGGCCAGGTTCGACGAGTGGTGGGAACTCTTCCAAGTGGAACCCGTTGCCCCGGAAATCACGGTCTGGAACAAGACCGTAGGCTATGCCGGGACCTTGGACCTTGTCGCCAGGATTAACGGCCGCACCTGCCTCATCGACTACAAAACCAAGGGCACCAGCCGAGATGGCACAGTCAAACCACTCGATGACAAAGTGGTGATGCAGCTCGTGGCCGGCATGAAGGCCGAGGAAAGCCTGGTGGATCCCGTGGCAGGGGAGTGGGAAGCCTGGCAGCACGGTGAATCCCCGATCCTGTTAGCGGTGGCGATTGGGCAGACTGAAGTCCGTCCGCTGCGCGCCAACCCTGACGTCCTCAAGCACCATTGGTGGAAGTTCTGCGCCCTGCGGCGCGTCTGGGAAATGTCCGCCGACACCACAGCGGCCGGAACTGCCCTCCTGCCGATCGCGCCGCCGGTAGCCCGCTGAGGTGGCTCCGGGCGCCGTCACGTCAGCGTCATCGTTTCCAGGCGTCGCTGCGGAACTCCGCCACCTGGATGTCAGCAGAAACAGCGGTTCGGACGCAGCCAAGCGTGGCATTTCGCGGCGCCGCCTCGGAATACCCTGCTCGGACTCTGGATCTAGGCCAGCCAGGGGTATCCGTACGTCACTGGGAGCGAAGACCGCTTTCTGCTCGCTTAAGTCATCAGGCGAGTAGTCAACAGGGGTCGGCGTTTCAAAAACGTTAATTCCCGGATCGGCGGAGCCGTGCAAAGGATATGCCGCGTCGTCGGCTAGGCGGTTCAGGATCTGCCAAAGAGGAACTTTAGTTGGGGGCCGAACCCAACCACCGCCAGCTGACTCGAGCCGAGCCTTGACTTCCCGGTAGTCGATGGGGTCTAGAAGGTGCGTGCCAGTGACAAACGTGGCAGCCAGTACCCCTCGATGCCAGGCATCGGCCTACCCTAAAACATTCGGTCCCCGGTGGCAGGAACGCGGGGCACCAATCCGCATGCGCCGTGCATGGGCCAGCCGACACCGTGCTTGTGGCTATGCCGTGTATCTGCCTGGCAGAGCTAACTGGCGGTGAATTCTGTGCTTGCAAGGTGGAAGTAGGTGTTGCGCCGGGGTTGCTGGCGTGGGTCGACGTGCGGTGGCGGGATGAACCAGGGAACCCCGGTGCGGACCTGGATGGTCCATTGCTCCTTGTGGATTACATGGTGATGGTGCGAACACAGCAGGGTTCCGTTGTCAGTTCCGGTAGTGCCGCCGCGTGACCAGTAGTCGACATGGTGGGCCTCGCACCAGGACGCCGGGATTGTGCAGCCGGGGAACGCGCAGCCCTGGTCGCGGGCGATGAGGGCTTTGCGGATGTGCGGCGGGAATACCCGTGTGGCCCTGCCGATGTCGAGGACCCTGCCTTCGCTGCCGAGCAGCACCGGGATGATGTCCGCGTCGCAGGCGATCTTCCGTGCCGTGGCGGCGTTGACAGGCCCGGAGAAGAGCAGGGACCCGGTATGGGCCATCGTCCGGCCGGCGGAATCACTGGTGCCGGCCTGCCGGTTTGCACGGCTGGTCTGGTTTGAACGGCTGTCCTGGCTGGTTCGGAGCAGGGCCAGTAGCCCGCGGTAATCGATGGTGACCATAACCTGCGGCCTGAGTCCACCCGCGGCCGGCAGGGATCCCGTGGCGAGGGCGACCTTGCAGGCTCCGACCAGGCCGTCCAGCAGCCTCTGTGGGCGCGAACGAAGGTCCAACTGTGCTGCCGCGGCCCCTCCGAGACCCGGATCACCCGACGTTCCTGACGCACCCGACGATCCTGACGCATCCGATGCACCTGACGCTTCGGCGTACACTGCAGCGCTGGTCCGCGGGTTGGTGGCAGTGTTCATGACGGTGAGGAGGTGCTCGAACTGTTCGGTGGTCGCGAAGATTTCCAGGTGCGCGAGGCCTTGGCGGGGTTTGCGGATGAAGGCGCCCTGGAGTTGGCGGAGCAGTTCTTCGGAGGGTTCGGCGCCGTCCTGATCAATCGCATCGGTCCAGCTTCGGGCCACGCGGGCGAGGAAGTCCGGGTCGTTGTCCGCGGCGGTGCGGGTCAGCGCGTGCTCCATCCGGGCGGCGGTTGCCTCGTCGCAGACGTGCCGCACCCGGTCCAGGGCCAGGGTGATGATGGTCGCGGACCGGGACGGGACCTCTCCGGCTGCCACCGTGGCACCAAGCTCGGCGCGCAGCGCAGGCAGGTCCTGCCCGGTGAATCCCTGCCGGGGCAACAGGGTTCCGGCGAGGCAGAGCCGGCGCCGGGCCTCCGCGGAGCTGATCCGCAACCGCGCCCTTAGGAACTCCGTGACGTTCCGGTACCCGTCGTCCACCGCAACAGCCGGGGCCGGCGCAGCGTCCAAGGATCGCCGTGCCGGTTCGCCCCAAGCCGCGCGCTCCAACCCGGCCGCGACCTCCCGGCCGGCAGCACGAACCTCGGGTTCTGCACCCGCACCCGCACCCGTGCCGCAGCCGGCCCCGGTGCCGGGGTCCTCCCGCCAGCCCGTGGTCCACGAGTTGCCAGCGACAATGCCTGCTGTTGTGGCCGCCGCCTGCTTCCGGGTCCGTTCCACCGCGCCGGTTGCCACAACCTGCAAATACTCCACGACCCGCGAGAGCTCCTCTACGGTGCCGGCGAAATCCGACGCTGACGCGAACCCGAGCCCCGCAGCAGCTTCGACTGCCGTCGAGCCCACTGCGCGGAGTGTGGCAAGGGCATCATCCACTCCGGACTGCCCGGCCGGAGTTACGCGCCGGTCCGTGTCCCGGACGGTGATGAAATCCCTGCTGGCTTCCATATAAACATTCTGCTCGGGGGGTCTGACATTTTGCGCGACACAGCCTTGGCGACTCCGTGCGGACCGCAGATCCCCGCCCTAATCCCGGCCCGCTTCCCTGCCCTCAGAACGGACCAGCCCCGGCATCCGGAAGCCACAGCCAGTCAAACCGGACACCTACACCGCGCGAGCAGACCATCGATCCACCCGGACGGATTTGCTGGCCGCGTCCGGGTCAAGGGCTGATGTGCAACTAAACTGGACTGGATCCCATCGCCGCCCACTGTAAGGACAGACTGCACATGGCCATTTTGAATATCCGCATCATCGGGGATCCTGTGCTGCGCACAGTTGCCGATCCCGTGACGGAGTTCGGGCCTGAGCTGGCGAAGCTTGTTGCCGACATGACCGAAACCATGGAAGACGTCGAAGGTGCGGGCCTGGCCGCACCCCAGGTCGGCGTCAGCCAGCGGGTCTTCACCTACCGGATCGGCGGCGTCGAGGGACACATCATCAACCCTGTGCTGGAGAACAGTGCAGACTTCCAACCCGACGAAGTTGAGGGGTGCCTCTCCATCCCGGGTCTTGGTTTTCCGGTCCGCCGCCGGCGCCACACCCGTGTCACCGGCGTGGACCTGCACGGAAACCCGGTCACGGTGGAGGGCGAAGGAATGCTGGCGCGGGCCTTCCAGCACGAAACGGACCACCTGGACGGAATCCTCTTCACCGACCGGCTGGAGGGCGAAGACCGCAAGAGCGCACTGCGCGCGATCCGGAACGCCAACTACGACTCCATTACGGAGCAGACCATGGCGAAACGGGCCAGGACAGTCGGCACCAGCTTCGGTTCCAGCAGTTTCGGCGCTTTCGGCAACTCCCAGTGAGGGTCCTTTTCGCCGGAACACCGGCCGTGGCTGTGCCCTCCCTGGATGCGCTGGTGGCGGCGGGTTTTGACGTTGTCGCCGTCCTGACCCGGCCGGACGCGCCGCTCGGGCGCAAACGCGTGCTGACGCCGTCGCCAGTGGCTGCCCGCGCCGCGGAACTGGGCATCAAGATCATCCATGCCTCGAAAGTCGACGACGCCGTGACCGCAGAAATAGCGGCTGCCGCCCCGGACGTCGCAGCAATTGTGGCCTACGGCGGGCTCATCCCGCGGGTGGCCTTGGACATTCCCCGCCATGGCTGGATCAACCTGCATTTCTCTCTGCTGCCGGCCTGGCGCGGCGCGGCTCCCGTGCAGCGGTCCCTGATCGCCGGCGACGACGTCACCGGCGCGGTCACCTTCCTGCTGGAGGAAGGCCTGGACACCGGCCCGGTGTTCGGTACCCTGACCGAAGCAGTCCTGCCGGAGGACACCGCCGGTGCCCTCCTCGAGCGGCTGTCCCACAGCGGCGCCGTGCTGCTGACCCAGACCCTGTCCGCGGTGGACGCAGGCCAAGCCGCCGCGGTGCCGCAGCAGGGCGACATCAGCGCAGCCCCCAAACTGACCCTCGACGACGGCCGGCTCGATTGGCAGCAACCGGCCCTGGCCATCGGACGACGGGCGCGCGGGGTCACCCCTGAACCCGGTGCGTGGACTACCCTCGGCGGCCAGCGGATCAAGCTGGAACCGGTATTGCTGCGGCCAGCGGGCCGCGACCTGGAACCGGGTCAGCTGGCACTGGCGGGTCAAGGAGTGCTGGTGGGCACCGGTTCGCACCCGGTGGAACTCACCCGGATCCAGCCGTCAGGCAAAAAAATGATGACCGCCGCTGATTGGGCGCGCGGACAGGCAACACTGGAAAGCGTGGTATTCGAATGAGTGAGTCCGGGACGAGCGGCCGGGGCAACGGCCCCCAGCGCGGCGGTTCAGGCGGCCAGCGCGGCGCCGGACAAAGCGGTGGCCAGGGCGGCCGCGGCCGCGACGGCAGCCATCGGAATGCTCAGGGCCGGGAACGGAACCGTGGTCCGCAGCGCGGTTTCACCGAGAACGCGCCGTCCCAGCGAACCCGCCGGGCGGACCCGGCCCGGCTTGTGGCCTTCGAAGTGCTGCGCGCGGTCGCAGCCGAGGACGCCTACGCGAACCTCGTCCTCCCCGCCCGGATCCGGCACCACGGCCTGGACAAGCGCGACGCCGGGTTTGCCACGGAACTGAGCTACGGGGCCCTGCGTGGCCAGGGAACCTATGACGCCATCCTGGCCCGCTGCGTGGACCGGCCCCTGGACCAGCTGGACCCGGCGATCCTTGATGCGCTGCGGATCGGGGCACACCAGTTGCTGGCCATGCGGGTCCCCGCCCACGCGGCGCTGGACCAGACAGTGGGCCTGGCCCGCGCGGTGATCGGCGCCGGGCCATCGACCCTGATTAACGCCGTGTTGCGCAAGGTGTCAGCCCGAAACTTTGAGGAGTGGCTGGAATTGCTGCTCAGCGATGAGACGGATGAGACCAAAAAGGCAGCCATCCGCTACGCACACCCCGAATGGATTGTCCGGGCGCTCCGGCAGTCCCTGGTGGCCCACGGGCGTCCCGTCAGCGAAATCGGTGACCTGCTTGAAGCGGACAATGCCGCTCCCGTGGTCAACCTTGTGGCGCTGCCCGGGCTCGGCAGCCTGGACGAGGCGCTCGAAGGCGGCGCCACACCCGGGGAACTCGTCGAAGGCTCGGCGCTCTCCAGCGGCGGAGACCTCGGCCGGCTCGCGTCCGTGCGGGAAGGCACCACCCGTGTTCAGGACGTTGGCTCCCAGCTCGTGGCCCGGGCCCTGGCCGCCGTCGACCTTGGCGGCAGCACAACGAGGACCGGCGAGGGAGGAACCGGCGACAGCACCGCCGGGTCGGAAAGTCCGGCTGAACGATGGCTGGACATGTGCGCCGGACCCGGAGGCAAGGCAGCCCTGCTCGGCGCACTGGCCCGCGAACACGGGGCCACCCTGCTGGCCAACGAGCCCGCCGCGCACCGCGCGAAGCTCGTCCGGCAGGCCCTCGCCGCGGTCCCGCACGAAGTCTGGCATGTGCGCACCGGGGACGGCCGCGAGGTGGGCACCGAGATGCCGGAAAGCTTCGACCGTGTCCTGGTTGATGCGCCCTGCACCGGCCTGGGCGCCCTGCGCCGCCGGCCGGAATCACGCTGGCGCCGGACCCCCAAGGACCTGACGGACCTCGGCCCGCTGCAACGGGAACTGCTCAAGTCCGCAGTGGACGCCGTGAAGCCCGGCGGCGTGGTGGCCTACGTGACGTGTTCGCCGCACCCGGCGGAAACGACCGCAGTTGTGAGCGATGTGCTGCGCAAACGCGACGACCTTGAACTGCTCGACGCCGGTGCGGTGCTGGACAGCGTCAGCCTCACCGGCCACCTCGACGCCGGACACGAGCTCACTGCCCAGCTGTGGCCCCACGTGCACCGGACCGACGCCATGTTCCTGGCGCTAATCCACAAATTAGCCTGAGCAACACGAAATACTGAAGCACTAAAGAGCAGCGACCCGCACCGGGACATCCGAGCAGAATGACAAGGAATTCCACATGGCCACGTGCTGTATCAACCCGAGCATTCTTTCCGCCGACTTCGCGAACCTCGAAGGAGAACTGCGCCGGATCGGCAACGCGGATGCGGTCCATGTCGATGTGATGGACAACCACTTTGTGCCCAACCTCACGCTGGGCTTACCTGTCGTTGCACGGCTGCAGGAGGTCAGCCCGGTGCCGTTGGATGCCCACCTGATGATTAACGATGCGGACCGCTGGGCTCCGGCGTACGCGGAGGCCGGGGTCGCGTCGGTGACTTTCCACGCCGAAGCCTCCATCGCGCCGATCAAGCTCGCGCGTGAGCTCCGGGCCCGCGGCGCGAAGGCCGGGATGGCCCTTCGGCCGGGCAGCGCCGTCGAACCATACCTTGACATGCTCGGGGAACTGGACATGCTGCTGATCATGACTGTGGAGCCGGGCTTCGGTGGCCAGGCCTTCCTGGACCTCACGCTCCCCAAGATCCGCCGGGCCCGCGCGGCGATCGACGCGTCCGGCCTCCAGGTGGCGTTGCAGGTCGACGGCGGAATCACCGAGGACACCATCCGCCGCGCCGCGGACGCCGGTGCCAACGTGTTCGTCGCCGGCTCCGCCGTCTACGGTGCCGAGGATCCGGGAGAGGCCATCGAACGGCTTCGGGCCGCCGGGCAACGCTAACGCTGAGGCCGGCAACGCGGGCGCCAAGGACCAACGCCGTAACATCCGGTCGGGGGAATACCCGCGGCTGCCCGGCGGTTGTGCCAGAATAGCTACACACATACGTGCTCCGGGGTCGGTGTAAGTCCGAACCGGCGGTTATAGTCCGCGACCCGCGCGCCGGCGCCTCCCTCGGGAAGATAGCCGGCAAACGGTTGAACCGGTGGAACTCCGGTACCGACAGTTAAAGTCTGGATGAGAGAAGCACGTACAGCTGTTACTGCGGAGCCCTGCCGGCGCCGCGGAATGTTGCTGTCGTATGCCCCCGGAGCCATCGCGCTTTTGAGGGAAGGAACGGCAACCAGATGTACTCTCTGCGATGGCTCTTGACCACCACCACGGTTTGCGAAAGCCCGGTGAGGTGTTGATGAGCGTCCTGAATACCACGCCCGATACGACGGTCGAGGCGCTGGCCGCTGCAGGCTTCAGTACCGCCGAGCTTGCCGCCATGGACGCCGCCCTGGCTGCGGCGCTGCAGGGGCCGCGCGGCGCGAACCCGCTGGTTGGCGCGGTCGTGATTTCCGCCGCGGGAACCCCCATCGTCACCGGCTACCACCGCGGGGCGGGCACCGCGCACGCCGAAGCGGACGCCATTGACCAAGCCAAAGCCGCCGGCATCGACCTCAGTGGCACCACGATGGTGGTCACACTGGAACCGTGTGACCACCGCGGGCGCACCGGGCCGTGCACCCAGGCGATCATTGAAGCCGGTATTACCGACGTCGTCTACGCGGTAGATGACCCACACGACCCGGCGGCCGGTGGTGCGGCCACGCTACGCGGAGCGGACGTCCGCGTCCGCTCCGGGCTCTGCGCCGAGGCCTCGCTGGACATGAACCGGCGCTGGTTCGACGCCGTTGCTGCCGCCCGGCCCTTTGTCACCCTGCACATCGCCCAGACCCTCGACAGCCGGATCGCCGCCAGCGACGGCACCAGCCAATGGATTTCGAGCCCCGAATCGCTGGCGGACAACCATGCCCTCCGTGGCCGGATCGACGCAATCCTGGTCGGCACACAAACGGTCCTGGTCGACAACCCACGGCTCACTGCCCGGGGACCGGACGGGAAACCCGCCGGCCGGCAACCGTTGCGCGCTGTGATGGGTTTGCGGGGGATCCCCGAAGACGCCGCCGTTCACGGCTCCGACGGCAAGGTGCTGCACTTGCCCACCCGTGAGCCGTTGGAGGCCCTGGAGTCGTTGTTTTCCACCGGTGTCCGCCACCTTATGGTCGAAGGCGGCTCCCGGATCCTGAGTGCTTTCCTGGCCGCCGGGCTCGTGGATGAACTGATCGTCTACCTGGCCCCAACCCTGCTCGGTTCCGGAACTCCGGCCCTGGACGACCTGGGCATCTCCACTTTGGCGAACGCCCAGAGGTGGGACTGGGATCCGGCGTCCGGCGGCGCGGTTCAGCTGCTTGGCAGAGACCTGCGGCTGCACTTGAGCCCCACGCCAACCGGCCCCACGCCAACCGGCCCCACGCCAACCACCCCGGCGGGGACCGGCAACGCGCCGGCTGCAGTGCCGGCCGCCCACAACTCTTCAGCCGATTCAACCCCGTCCCGCGCAGGCGCGGACACCGCCGCAGGAGGCAACTGATGTTCACCGGAATTATTGCCGAGCAGGGGAAGGTGTTGTCCGTTGAACGCAATGGTGACATCAGCGCCACCGTCCGGCTGCACGCTCCCGCCAGCACCGAGGGGCTGGCCCTAGGCGGATCCATCGCCGTCAACGGCGTCTGCCTCACGGCCACGGCGATCGACGGCCGGGACTTCAGCGTAGACGTGATGGGCGAGACGCTCACCCGCAGCACAGTAGGCGAGCTTGCCCCCGGGGACCCCGTTAATCTCGAGCGCTGCGTGCCGGCCGGCGGCCGGCTCGACGGGCATGTTGTCCAGGGCCACGTCGACGGCGTCGGGCAACTGCTCGAACGCGAGTCGCTGGGCAATTGGGACCGGCTGCGCTTCGGTGTTCCGGTGGGGTTGGCCCGCTATATCGCGGAGAAGGGCTCGATTGCCGTCGACGGCGTGTCGCTAACCGTGACGGCGGTGAGCCCGGCCGCCGAACCGGCCCCGTGGTTCGAAGTGGGGCTGATCCCCACCACACTCTCCGACACCGGACTGGGCGCCAAAGCACTTGGCGGGCGCGTGAACCTCGAAGTTGACGTGCTGGCGAAGTACACTGAGCGCCTGCTCGCCTTTTCCGGCGCTGCAGCCGGGGGAGCAGCAGTACGCGCGGAGGGGGCAACAGCGTGAACACCGTCAAGGACATTCCTGCCCGTCAAGGCATCCTTAGCCAAGCCGGCGACGCGGCCGGGCCCGCACCCGTTACCGCGCCGGCCGGGCTCGACCTGATTGAAGACGCCGTCCGCGCAATTGCCGCCGGCCGTCCCGTCCTGGTGGTGGACAACGAGGACCGCGAAAACGAAGGCGACATCATCTTCGCCGCGCAGCATGCCACGCCGTCGCTGATGGGGTGGACCATCAGGTACAGCTCCGGTGTGATCTGCGTGCCGCTCGAGGGCGGCCGGGCCGAGGCCCTCGCGCTGCCTCCGATGGTTGACATCAACGAGGATGCCAAGGGCACCGCCTACACAGTGTCCTGCGACGCCGCGCTGGGCGTGAGCACCGGGATCTCCGCCACGGACCGCGCCCTGACAGCCCGGATCCTTGCCGATCCCGGGAGCCAGCCGGCGGCTCTGACCCGCCCCGGGCATGTTTTTCCGCTCCGGGCCGTTAACGGGGGAGTGCGGGAACGCGCCGGGCACACCGAAGCGGCTGTAGAACTGTGCAAGCTGGCCGGACTCGAGCCCGTGGGTGTGATTGCAGAAGTGGTGTATGACAACGGAGAGATGATGCGGCTGGACGGACTTCGCGGCTTCGCCCTTGAGCACGGCTGCCCGCTGATCTCGATTGCGGATCTGGTGGCCTACCTCGAGGCGGCGCAGCCCGCCAGTCATCCAACGGACCCCGTTTAATGGAGGAGAAACGATGACGACGTCTGAAGCACAAGAACAGCTGGCGGCCGAACACCTGCCGCATCCGGTCAGCGCAGGCCCGATCGTCCAGCTGCCCACGGCCTTCGGCAACTTTGTGGCGCAAGCCTGGACCGATCAGGCCACCGGCGCCGAGCACCTGGCCGTCAGCTCCCCGCTGCCACCGGTCGACGGGCAGGCTCCGCTGGTCCGCTTGCACTCTGAGTGCCTCACCGGAGATGTCTTCGGCTCGTACCGCTGCGACTGCGGCGAGCAACTCGCGTATGCCCTCGAGATGATCAACGAGTTCGGCGGAACCCTGCTGTACCTTCGCGGCCAGGAGGGCCGGGGAATCGGCTTGGCGAACAAAATGAAGGCCTACGCCCTGCAGGAGGCAGGCTTCGACACGGTCGAGGCCAACGAACAGCTCGGACTGCCCGTGGATGCCCGCAGCTACCAGGCCGCGGCACAGATCCTCGCGGACATGGGCCTCCACGAGGTCCGCCTGCTGAGCAACAACCCGGACAAACAGGACCGGCTGGCGCAGGCCGGGGTCCGTGTTGTGGAGATGGTGCCCACCGAAGTTCCATCCCGCGAGCAGAACATCCGGTACCTGCAGACGAAAAAGGACCGGATGGACCACCGGCTGGTCCTGGACGTGCAGCCGGTGGCGCCGGCATCGGGTCCGGGCGGCTTCGAGAACAGCCACGACTGACTAACCGGCAGCAGCCCGCCACGGGCCGCTCCCACGTTTTGACACGCACACCACAACTGAGCAGAACAAGGATTCCCAGATGAGCGGACACGGCGCACCACAGATTGACCTCAGCACCTTTCAGCCGGAGGAGACCTCCCGGCTGAAACTGGCCATTGTGGCAGCGAGCTGGCACACCCGGATCATGGACGGGCTTCTGGAGGGCGCCCTGCGCGCAGCGAAAGACGCCGGCATCGACGAGCCGACAGTGCTTCGGGTCCCCGGCACCTTCGAACTCCCCGTCGCCGCCGCCCGGCTGGCACCGCACTTCGACGCGGTGGCCGCGCTCGGCGTCGTAATCCGCGGCGGCACCCCGCACTTCGAGTACGTCTGCGAAGCAGCCACGCTCGGACTGACGGAAGTCTCCGTGCGCACCGGCGTTCCGGTCGGCTTCGGTGTGCTGACCTGTGACACGGAACAGCAGGGTATTGACCGGGCGGGGCTGCCCGGCTCAACCGAGGACAAGGGCCACGAGGCCGTCACCGCCGCACTGGCGACAGCGGTGACGCTCAAACAATTCAGCTAAGCCGCGGCGGTTGGGGTCCGGCCGTACCCCGGGCAGCGCCGGCCGTACCCCGGGCAGCGCCGGCCGGACCTTGCGGACTGTGTCATCGCCCACATCCCGCCCGTCACGGAACGGCCCGGCAGGCACCCTCCCCCCTCGAGGAAGTAGGCTTGCGGGTGTGAAGAATTTCGAATCGCTGTTCGCAGAACTGAGTGAAAAGGCAGCCGTCCGTCCGGAGGGTTCCCGCACCGTCGCCGAACTGGATTCCGGAGTCCACGGCATTGGAAAAAAGGTCGTGGAGGAAGCAGCCGAGGTCTGGATGGCTGCCGAGTACGAATCCGATGAAGCCGCCGCTGAAGAAATCTCCCAGCTGCTCTATCACCTGCAGGTTCTGATGCTGGCCAAGGGACTCAGCCTGGAAGACGTCTACAAGCATCTCTAGCCACGTCCGCTCCGGGAACCGGCAGGCCGTGCCTGCGAACCCGGTGTACTGCGTGGCCCGCTGTGCCTGAACCGACAATTCCCGGACGGACTGTTTCTGAACGGACTTCGTCCCAACCAAGAGAGACCTTCCCCATGCTCAGAGTTGCCGTCCCGAACAAGGGATCCCTGTCCGAAGCTGCCTCCGCCATGCTCGCCGAGGCCGGCTACCGCCAGCGCCGCGACACCCGCGAACTGGTCATGGTTGACCCGGACAACGACATTGAATTCTTCTTCCTCCGTCCGCGTGACATTGCCGTCTACGTCGGCCAGGGAACGCTCGACGTCGGCATCACCGGCCGCGACCTGCTCCTGGACGCCGAAGTTGAAGCCGCGGAACTGCTTCCGCTCGGCTTCGCCGCCTCCACCTTCCGCTTCGCCGGCCCGGTCGGCGACTTCACCGCCGTCGAAGAGCTTGAAGGCAAACGCCTCGCCACCAGCTACGACGGACTGCTCCGCGGCTACCTTGCCGAGCGCGGCATCAACGCCCGGGTGGTCCGCCTTGACGGCGCCGTTGAGTCCTCCGTCCGGCTCGGCGTCGCGGACGCGATCGCCGACGTCGTTGAAACCGGCAACACCCTCAAAGCAGCAGGCATGGAGATTTTCGGCCAGCCGATCCTGCGCTCCGAAGCCGTGCTGATCGGCCGCGCCGGCGAGCGGAACGCCGCCGCCGAGGTACTGATCCGGCGCCTGCAGGGTGTTCTCGTGGCGCGGCAGTACGTTTTGATGGACTACGACATCCGCAAGGAGCTGGTGGAAGCAGCAGCAGCCCTGACCCCTGGCCTGGAATCGCCCACAGTGTCGCCGCTGCGCGATTCGGACTGGGTTGCCGTCCGCTCGATGGTGCCGAAGAAACAGACAAACGCGATCATGGACGAACTATACGACCTGGGTGCCCGCGCCATTCTGGTGAGCACCATCCACGCCTGCCGCATCTGAGCGGCGTCGGAAATTTTTTCGTGAGCCAATACCAGGAGAAGTCATGGCTGTAGCTGTCCGCGTTATCCCGTGCCTGGACGTCGATGCCGGCCGCGTCGTCAAGGGCATCAACTTTGAAGGGCTTCGCGACGCCGGCGACCCTGTCGAACTCGCGCACCGGTATGACAACGGCAGCGCGGACGAGCTGACCTTCCTGGACGTCACGGCCTCATCGGGTAACCGGGAGACCACGTTCGACGTCGTCAGGCGGACCGCGGAGGAAGTCTTTATTCCACTGACCGTCGGCGGCGGCGTCCGTGGTGTTGCAGAAGTGGACAGGCTCCTGCGCTGCGGCGCGGACAAGGCCGCCATAAACACCGCTGCCGTCGCGCGTCCCGGGGTGATCGATGAGATTACCCGGCACTTCGGCTCCCAGGTCCTCGTCCTGTCCCTCGACGCCCGGCGCACCCGCCCCGGCTCGCAGCCCACCCCCTCCGGCTTCGAGGTGACCACACACGGCGGCCGGCAAGGCACCGGGATCGACGCAATCGCATGGGCCCGTGAAGCTGCCGACCGCGGGGTCGGCGAAATCCTGCTGAACTCGATCGACGCCGACGGCACCAAGGACGGCTTCGACCTGGAGCTCATCCGCTTGGCGCGGGCAGCAGTCAAGGTTCCGCTCATTGCCTCCGGCGGAGCCGGGAAACCTGAGCACTTCCCGCCGGCGGTGGCGGCCGGCGCGGACGCTGTCCTCGCCGCGTCGGTCTTCCACTTCGGACCGCTGGACATGATCGCCCAGGTCAAGGCAGCCATCCGGGCAGCAGGGTTCGACGTCCGCTAAGCGCAATTACGCAAAAAGAAGGTTGGTCGCGCCTGGGCCACGCCCGCAGGGTCCGCTGGCCGAGCTTGCGGGGTGAGGGCGTTTGCGCGGCCTAGAGCCCGACTTCGGCTGACTGCAGGAGCGCGACGGCGTCCGGCTGGCCTTCGAAGGTTACGAGCGAATGTCGGGTCCGGCCGTGGGCGTGCATCAGGAGCTCGCCCGGCTCGCCAACGATCGCCACGGATACCGGTGCGCGCTTGGCGACGTGCCGGGGGCCAGAAGGGCGCACCAGCACAATGCCCAGGTCCACGCCGCGGTACAAGATGGCGGCGCGCTTGATCAGATCGTCCCAGAGGGCGTCGGAGTAGTCCTCGTCCAGGGCACGGGGCGCCCAGCGGTCGACGGCACGGCGGACGTCTTCCGTGTGGACGAAGTATTCGATCAGGTTGGCGCTTTCGTCCAGGGCCTTGATCTTCATTGGCGAGAACGCGGAGGGACCGGCACGGAATAACCTCACCAGCTTGGTGTACTCCTCCGGCGCCGTGAGCTTCGCTGCCAGTGCGGCCGTGGCCTGGTCCGATGCCTTGGCCAGCCGCTTCACCAGCAGCCCCAGACCAACGGCGGCCTTCCGCTCGCGCAGGTACAAGTGCGCGGCAAGGTCCCGGGTTTGCCACCCGGCACAGAGCGTGGGGGAGTCAGGGCCGGCCGCGAGCAGGGTTTCGGCCAAGAATTCTCGGGAGGGATCGACGAAATGCATCACTTGTGAAACTAGCACGAGACAGCGGCTCGTGTGCACTTGAATTGCCGTAGTTTTGGCATTAGCGGCCCCGATCTTATCGCGGTGGCGCCGATCCTCGGCGGACCGCGCTGCAAGCGGACCGCGGGCCAACTGGGCGCCGGCCCGAGTGAAGGCACTAGACTTGAGCTGATGTCTGAGCAGCCCGCCCCCGCCCTTGGTAGTGCCCACCCGCTTGATGGATCTCCGGATAACGGGGACGCCGTCGCCGCGACCGTTCCTGCCGCGCCTGCGGGCCCGCTCCCCGCAGGGCTCGCCGAAGCGTTAAAACGCGACAGCGCCGGGCTGGTCGCAGCGATTGTGCAGCAGTTTGACACCCATGAAGTGCTGATGCTGGGCTGGATGGACGACGAGGCACTTAGCCGCACCATGACCAGCGGGCGGGTGACGTTCTTCTCCCGCTCCCGCCAGGAGTATTGGCGCAAGGGCGACACTTCCGGTCACGTGCAGTGGGTCAAGTCGCTCGCCATGGATTGCGACGGCGATGCGCTGCTGGTCCGGGTGGACCAGGTCGGTGCCGCCTGCCACACCGGGACCCGGACCTGTTTTGCGGGCCGCGATCTCGACGCTGTCACCGGCCCCGCCGACTGACCCGGCAGTTGACCGCGGCGGACAACCGCACCGGGGCGGCGCCGCTATCCGGCCAGAGCCAAGCAACCATCAGGACCACCACTGAAAGAACAGGCGGAAATCACAGCCATGCAGGACCTTGGAATCATTAGCCCAAGCCTGGCGGAGTTCCGTGAACTCGCAGGCCACAGCCGTGTTATCCCCGTCCGGCTCAAGGTGCTGGCTGACGCCGAGACCCCGATTGGGCTGTACCGCAAACTCGCCCAGGGCCAGCCCGGAACGTTCCTGATGGAATCCGCGGCTGTCGGCGGCGCCTGGTCCCGCTACTCCTTCATCGGTGCCCGGTCCCGGGCCACCCTAACCACCAAGGACGGTCAGGCGCACTGGCTCGGCGAACCGCCGGTCGGCGTCCCGCTCGGCGGCAGCCCGGTGGACGCGATCCGCGACACCGTCGAGGCCCTCCGCACCGACCGGTTCGAAGGCCTGCCCCCGTTCACCTCCGGCCTGGTCGGATTCCTCGGCTGGGAAACCGTCCGGCACTGGGAAAAGCTGACCAGCCCGCCCGAGGACGACCTTCAGCTGCCCGACATGGCGCTGAACCTCGTCACTGACATGGCCGTGCACGACAACATGGACGGCACCGTGCTGCTGATTGCCAACGCCATCAACTTCGACAACAGCACCGAGCGCGTCGACGAGGCGTGGCACGACGCCGTCGCCCGGGTCAAGGCCCTGCTGGCCAAGGTCAGCGCCCCCGTCCGGCAGCCGGTCTCCGTGCTCGACGCCGCCGCACTCGACTTCGCCTCGAGCGTGCAGGAACGCTGGGAGGAAGCGGACTACCTCGCCGCCCTGGACCGCGGCAAGGAAGCGATCGTCGACGGCGAAGTGTTCCAGGTGGTCATCTCCCGGCGTTTCGAAATGGAATGCGGCGCGGATCCGCTGGACGTCTACCGGGTTCTGCGGAATACCAACCCCAGCCCGTACATGTACATCTTCAGCCTCGAGGATACTGCCGGCAGGCAGTACTCCATCGTCGGGTCCTCCCCGGAAGCACTCGTGACCGTGACCGGCGAGGACGTCATCACCCATCCCATCGCCGGGTCCAGACCGCGGGGCAAAACCGTTGAGGCGGACACGGCGCTGGCTGAAGAACTCCTCGCCGACGAAAAGGAACGCGCCGAGCATTTGATGCTTGTGGATCTCTCCCGCAACGACCTGTCCAAGGTCTGCGTCGCCGGATCCGTTGACGTGACCCAGTTTATGGAAGTCGAGCGGTTCAGCCACATCATGCATCTGGTTTCCACAGTGGTGGGCAAACTGGCCCCCAACGCCACCGCCTACGAAGTGCTGAAGGCGACATTTCCCGCCGGAACGCTCTCGGGCGCTCCTAAACCGCGGGCGTTGCGCTTGCTTGACGAACTTGAGCCGCACCGCCGCGGGATCTACGGGGGAGTGGTGGGCTACCTTGACTTCGCCGGCGACATGGACATGGCGATTGCCATCCGCTCTGCCCTGCTGCGGGAAGGACGCGCCTACGTGCAGGCCGGTGGCGGCATTGTGGCCGACTCCGTCAACGCCGCCGAGGCGCTGGAGACGGTCAACAAGGCCGCCGCCCCGATGCGGGCCGTCCACTCTGCCCGGTCGCTGCGCAACATCACGGCGGACTCGATTTCCATTCCCGGGACGCAGCCATGAGCGGCACCGTCGTGAAGAGCACCAGCCCGGTGGTTCCGCGCTGGGCACGTAAGTCCACCCTGGTCCTGGCCATTACGGCGCTGGCACTTGCCGTCTTTGGCACCACAACGCAGGGCTGGCTAACCGTCCACCTCGATCCGGCCCAGCTCGGGGCGGCCGTCAGCAGCCAGGACGGCCTGCACGTGCAAGGCAGCAAAGCCGCCACCACAGTCACGGCACTGGCCCTGGTGGCACTCGCCGGCGGCCTGGCCGCGTCGATTGCCGGCCGGATCGCCCGCTGGATCATCACCGCGCTGATCCTGCTCGCCGCCGCCGGCATCGTCGGCGCCGCCGTGCTCGTCCTCGCGGACCCGGCGGCCGCAGCCCAGGGCTCCATCGCCGCCGCCACCGGAATCTCCGGCAGCGACGTCCAGGTGGACGTGACGGTGTTCCCGGTCCTCGCCGTCGTCGCCGGCGTCCTGCTGGGGCTCAGCGCGTTGCTGATCATCCCCGCAGGCCGCTTTTGGCGCTCGCGCACAAAATATGACACCGCGGCAACTGCCGCCGCCGGCGGGGCTGCGGCGCCGGCCGGCCCAACTGACGAGATCGACAGCTGGGACCGGTTGTCCCGCGGTGACGACCCCACTTGAGCCGATTCCGCGGGCGCGGCCAACTACACGGACAATAAATGGCAGAATGTAAGCAGTATTTACCCTGAGGAGATTCCCATGAGCAATGCCCCTGTTTCCGCCCCCAAGCCGGCTGCCGGAACCGGCTACTCCTACGACGACGTTGACCACAGCGAACCGACGGGCCACGGCAACAGCCCGGCCGCCTGGACCACCGTCCTGGTCATGCTGGTCGGCGCGCTCATTATGTCGATCGCCTTTGTTATCGCCAACACCCCGATTTTCATCGCCGGCGGCGTGGTGATGGCGATCGGCCTGGTCATTGGTTTCGCCATGCGCAAAGCCGGATACGGTGTTGGCGGCAGCAAGCTGAAGAACGCCGGCCACTAAGGGTGAGCGTTCTCGATGACATCAATGCCGGTGTCAGGGAGGATATGGCTGGCCGCCAGCGCCTTGTGACGCTCGCAGAACTGAAGGAGCGCGCGGCTGCAGCCCCGCCTGCGCGCGACGCCTGGACCGCCCTTGGCGGCGCTTCGGCGAGCCGGGAGCAGCTGAAGGTCATCGCCGAAATCAAGCGCCGGAGTCCCTCCAAAGGCGACCTCGCCAGCATCGCTGACCCCGCCTCGTTGGCGGTGCAGTACGCCGACGGCGGTGCCGCCGCGATCAGCGTCCTGACCGAACAGCGCCGCTTCAACGGCTCGCTGGCCGACTTCGACGCCGTTCGGGCAGCCGTGGACATTCCGCTGCTGCGCAAGGACTTTATGATCGATGAATACCAGATCTGGGAGGCCCGGGCACACGGGGCGGACTTGATCCTGTTGATCGTGGCGTCCCTGTCCGACGCGCAACTGCGCGAGTTCACGGCCCTTAGCCGCGAACTCGGGATGAACGTACTTGTCGAGACGCACACCGCCGGAGAAGTCGGACGGGCTGTTGCTGCCGATGCCCGGATCATCGGGGTCAATGTACGCAACCTTAAGACACTCGACGTCGACCGTGCCGTCTTCGCCGAACTCGCCGGTGACATCCCCGCCGGCGCGCTGGTCATCGCGGAATCGGGTGTTCGCGGCGTCGACGACGTCCGGCACTATGCCGCCAACGGCGCCAATGCCGTCCTCGTGGGCGAAACGCTGGTCAGCGACGCGACCCCGCGGGAGCGGATCGCCGAATTTATGGCCGCAGGAGCAGAAGAAATCGCCGCACGTTCCTGATCCGTGCTCCGGCCGGGCGATGCCCGTCCGGAGCCGGCCAGGCTTCCGTGCGGCCCCCAGATCAAATAAGCAGTGGAACAGGATGGTGAGACTGATGGTCGATGCGCCAGCAGCCAGCTCAGGCGAAAGCACCGTGGACGCGTTCCTGCAGGGTGGAGAATCCCTGCGGCATGCCCCCGGACCCTACTTCGGCTCCTACGGCGGCCGATGGATGCCGGAATCACTCATCGCGGCCCTGGATGAGCTGGAAGACACCTTCGAGAAGGCCAAGGCCGATCCCGAGTTCACCGCAGAAATTGCGGAGCTGAACAAGAACTACTCCGGCCGGCCTTCGCTGCTGACCGAAGCCAAGCGCTTCGCCGAGCACGCCGGCGGAATCCGGCTTTTCCTCAAGCGCGAGGACCTGAACCACACCGGCTCGCACAAGATCAACAACGTCCTGGGCCAGGCACTATTGGCCAAGCGGATGGGCAAGACCCGGCTCATCGCCGAGACCGGCGCCGGGCAGCACGGCGTCGCCAGCGCTACTGCCGCCGCCCTGATGGGCCTGGAATGCGTTGTTTACATGGGCGCCGAAGACTGCCGCCGGCAGGCCCTGAACGTGGCCCGGATGGAACTGCTCGGGGCCACTGTCATTCCGGTGACCAACGGCTCCCAGACCCTCAAGGATGCCATCAACGAGGCGCTGCGCGACTGGGTGGCCAACGTGGACAACACGCATTACCTGCTGGGCACGGTCGCCGGGGCGCACCCGTTCCCGGCCATGGTCCGGTACTTCCACGAGGTCATTGGCGAGGAAGCCCGCGCCCAGATCCTGGCGCAGACCGGCCGCCTGCCCGACGCGGTGTGCGCCTGCATCGGCGGCGGCTCCAATGCCATTGGCCTCTTCCACGGCTTCCTGGATGATCCTTCGGTGAAGATCTACGGATTCGAGGCCGGCGGCGAAGGCGTCGAAACCGGCCGCCATGCCGCCACCATCACGCTCGGCAAGCCCGGAGTGCTGCACGGCGCACGCTCCTACCTGATGCAGGACGACGACGGCCAGACCATCGAATCGCACTCTATTTCGGCAGGCCTGGACTATCCCGGCGTCGGACCGGAGCACTCTTACCTCGCGGACATTGGACGGGTGAGCTACGAACCGATCACTGACAGTGAAGCCATGGACGCCTTCCGCTTGCTCTGCCGCACCGAGGGGATTATCCCGGCGATCGAGTCCGCGCATGCGCTGGCCGGTGCTATCAAGGTGGGCCAGCGGCTCGCTGCCGAAGTCGGGCCCGGAAGGGCAGCCGAGAAGATCATGATCGTTAATCTCTCCGGCCGCGGCGATAAGGACGTGGCTACCGCCGCCGAATGGTTCGACCTGCTGGATAAGGATTCACCCGAACACGAGATCGCCGCCGAAGGGGAACAGCTGTGAATGACCTGACCGACGCCGGGGCGGCCCGGACCGCCAGCAAGTCCGCTGCGGCCATTGACCGCGCCAAGGCCGAGGGCCGTGCAGCTCTGATCGGCTACCTTCCGGCCGGTTTCCCCAGCGTGGAAGACACCATCGCAGCCGGCATCGCCCTTGCGGAGAACGGCGCGGACCTGATCGAAATCGGCATCCCGTATTCGGACCCGGTGATGGATGGCCCCGTCATCCAGGCAGCGACGACGCAGGCCCTCGCCAAGGGCTTCCACGTTAAGGATGTCTTCGACGTCGTCCGCGGCATTACCAGCAAGACTGACGCTGCGGTGCTGGTCATGACCTACTGGAATCCCGTGGTCCGGATGGGTGTGGAGGACTTTTCCCGCCAGCTCGCCGAAGCCGGGGGAGCCGGTCTCATCACCCCGGACCTGATCCCGGACGAAGCCGCCGAATGGATGGCCGTTTCGGACAAATACGGCCTGGACCGGGTGTTCCTGGTGGCACCGTCCTCCTCACCGGCGCGGATGAAGCGCACCGTTGACGCGAGCCGGGGCTTTGTCTACGCCGTCTCGATCATGGGCGTCACCGGGGCCCGGACGTCGGTCAGCTCCGCGGCCAAGGACGTCGTCGCCGCCGCGCGTGCTGCCGGCGCTGAACGGGTTTGCGTGGGACTGGGCGTCTCCAACGCGGACCAGGTCCGCGAGATTGCCGCCTACGCGGACGGCGTGATTGTTGGCACCGCGCTGGTCGTGGCCATCGGCGACGGCGGCGTCGATGCGGTAGCGTCCTTGACGAAAGACCTCAGTACCGGCCTCACCAGGGAAGAAGCTTAAACACATGCAGTCAGTCCTCCACGCGGCAGCGATGATCCCCGCGAGTATTCCGAGCCCGGAATGGTCCGGTTTCGACATCCCGCTGCCATGGGGGTCACTGCGCATTCATGCCTACGCCCTGTGCATCCTGCTGGGCATCGTCGTGGGGCTGTGGCTCACGTCCGTCCGCTGGGCCAAGCGCGGCGCCCCGGAGGGCAGCGTCTGGGACATCGCCATTTGGGCCATCCCCTTGGGCATCATCGGAGGCCGGCTTTACCACGTGGTGTCCTCGCCGGATGCCTATTTCGGCCCCGGCTTCGACGGCACCGGCGACTTGTCCCTGATCCCGCAGCTCCAACGCGGCGGTCTGGGGATCTGGGGCGCCGTGCTGCTTGGCACCGTGGGCGCGTGGATCGGCTGCCGCAGGGCAGGTGTCAAACTGAGCGGGTTCCTCGACGCCGCCGCACCCGGGCTGCTGCTGGCCCAGGCGGTCGGCCGCTGGGGAAACTACTTCAACCAGGAACTCTTTGGCGGGCCCACCACGCTCCCGTGGGGGCTGCAGATCGACGCGGACAATCCGAACTTCCCGCCGGGTATGGCCGCTGGCACACTCTTCCACCCGACCTTCCTCTACGAATCCCTGTGGAGCCTGGCCGGGGTGGGCATCCTGCTGCTGCTGGACCGCAAGTTCCGTTTCCGCCGCGGCCGGCTGTTCGCCCTGTATGCGGTCTACTACACGCTGGGCCGGGTCTGGATCGAGGCGATGCGGATCGATGACGCCGAGCAGATCACCTTCTTCGGCATTACCACCCGGCTGAACGTGTGGACCAGCATCGTCGTGTTGCTGGGCGCGCTGGCCATCTTCGTCATCCTGGGCCTGCGCAAGCGCACCGAGCTCGACACCGTGTACCTGGCGGGCCGTGCGCCGTCGGACGCCGATGCGGATACGGACGCCGACGCGGATGCGGAGGAAATCACGGTTCCGGACGACCATGACGCGGCCCATGCCGCAGATGACGCCCCCACCGCGGAGGGTACTAAGGCCGGAAACGGCGCGGAAAACAAGGTGCCGGCGACCGTTCCGGCGTCCTCTGGCGACGTCCACCATTCGGATTCTGCTGTCTCAGATAGTGAATTGCGTGATACTCTCCCTGAGAACCAAAGCGGTCCAGGTCACGTTTCCGCCCCAGCTGGGACGTCACAGGAACCCGGCGGCGGCACCAAGCCCGCCGCGGGAGCACCGGCAGCCGGAACACCCGGACGCCAGAGCACCGGGACCGCGCCGGAGGCTGAGGGCACCAAGTAGCTCAGTCCCCGAAAGCCGGGCTGTGGGGTCACCCCCCGCAAGGCCCGTTCCACAGCGTCGTGGCGGCAGGGAAGCAACGGACATTAAACAGTTGGTGTTTCGAGCAAGCCCGGGCCGGGGCCGCGTAACTGTTAGTGCAGGAAGCGGCGCTGGCCTACAATTCGAGTAAGAACATACTCTGTTGCACCCGTCACACCGGCGCACCGATTCGGGCCAATGTTGTCCCTCCCATACGCACGATCAGGAGGAAGGACGTCTCCCATGACCCAAACCCTGCACAGCCCCAGTTGGTCCGAGCCGAACCAGGCCGCCATGTCACCTTTCAAGCGGTTCGCGGCGCTTCCCGAAGCGGCCGGACTCTACAACCCGGAGCAGGAGAAGGACGCCTGCGGCCTCGCCATTATCGCCACGCTGCGGGGCGAGCCGGGCTACGACATTGTTGACGCGGCCCTGACAGCCCTGCGCAACCTCGAGCACCGCGGTGCCGTGGGCGCCGACGAGGGAACCGGCGACGGCGCCGGACTGCTGATGCAGGTCCCGGACGAATTCTTCCGCGCAGTTACCGACTTCGAGCTTCCCGCCCCCGGCCAGTTTGTGGTGGGGACGGCATTCCTCCCGGCCGAGCAGCGCGAATCCGACGCCGCGAAGGCGGGCATCGAAAGCCTTGCCGCGGACGAGGGCATGACGGTCCTCGGCTGGCGTGAGGTGCCGATCGTCGCTGACCTGGTCGGGGCGATGGCCCGGGCCTGCATGCCGTATTTCTCCCAGCCCTTCTTTGCCTCCAGCAACGGGGAAGTGCTGGAGCGCAACGAACTCGACTCGCGGGCCTGGCGGATCCGGAAGCGGGCGCAGAACAAATACGGCGTGTACTTCCCGTCGTTGTCCTCCCGGACCATCGTCTACAAGGGCATGCTCACAACGGCCCAGCTCGAGCCGTTTTATCCGGACCTCTCGGACAAACGCTTTAAGACCAAGCTCGCGATCGTCCACTCCCGCTTCTCCACCAACACCTTCCCGTCCTGGCCGCTGGCCCAGCCCTTCAGGACCATCGCCCACAACGGCGAAATCAATACGGTCAAGGGAAACCGCAACTGGATGCGTGCCCGCCAGTCCCAGCTGGCCAACCCGCTGCTGGGGGATTCGCCGGAGGAGCTGTACCCGATCTGCACCCCGGGCGCTTCCGACTCGGCCTCCTTCGACGAGGTAGCGGAGTTGCTCTGGCTTTCGGGCCGGCCGATCACGCACTCGATCATGATGATGATCCCCGAGGCCTGGGAAAACCACGCCACGATGGACCCGGCCCGCCGTGCCTTCTACGAATACCACTCCATGCTGATGGAACCGTGGGACGGTCCCGCCGCCGTCTCCTTCACCGACGGCAACCTCGTCGGCGCCACCCTGGACCGCAACGGGCTCCGTCCGGGCCGGTTCTGGATCACCGAAGACGGCCTGATCATTTTCGCCTCCGAGGTCGGTGTGATCGACGTCGAACCCTCCAAGGTGGTGAAAAAGGGGCGCGTCTCACCCGGGAAGATGTTCCTGGTGGACACCGACGCCGGCCGGATCATCAGCGACGCAGAGGTCAAGGCCGAGGTGGCGGCGGCCAACCCCTGGGCGGACTGGGTCAAGGAAAACCTGATCGACCTGAAGGACCTGCCCGAACGCGAGCACGTGGTCCATACGGCGGCCTCGGTCAATATCCGCCAGCGCACCTTTGGCTACACCACCGAGGAACTGAAGATTCTGCTCGGCCCGATGGCCCGGACCGGCGCGGAGCCGCTCGGAGCCATGGGATCGGACACTCCCGTGGCTGTGCTCTCCAAGCGGCCCCGGCTGTTGTTCGACTATTTTGTGCAGTCCTTCGCACAGGTCACCAACCCGCCGCTGGACGCCATCCGCGAGGAACTGGTCACGTCGCTGACCTGTGCCATCGGCCCAAACGGTAACCTGCTGGACACCAAGCAGGTCCGCCAGCCGCAGGTTTCGCTGCCGTTCCCCGTGATCAACAATGACCAGCTCGCCAAGATCGCGAACATCGAGAGCCCCGACGGGGACAGGGTCGCCATGAAGGTCCGCGGCCTGTACCGCCCCGAGGGCGGCGAGAACGCGCTGCGCGCTCGGTTGACTGAAATCTGCGAGCAGGTGTCCGGTGCCATCAACCGCGGAGTGCAGTACGTTGTACTCTCGGACCGCGACTCCAACGCCCAGTGGGCGCCGATCCCTTCGCTGCTGCTTGTCAGCGCCGTGCACCACCACCTGCTGCGCAGCGCCAACCGCACCAAGACTGCCCTTGTGGTCGAGGCCGGCGACGTCCGGGAAACGCACCACGTCGCCGTGCTGATCGGTTACGGTGCCTCCGCCGTGAACCCGTACCTGGCGATGGAATCAGTGGAACAGCTGATCTCCGCGGGCGACGTTGTTGGGGTCACCCAGCATGACGGTGTCTACAACCTGATCAAGGGCCTCGGCAAGGGTGTCCTGAAGATCATGTCAAAGATGGGCATCTCCACAGTGGCCTCCTATACAGGGGCCCAGACCTTCGAAGCCCTTGGCCTGGGCCAGGACCTGGTGGACGAGTATTTCTCCGGCACCCACTCCCAGCTCGGCGGGATCGGCCTGGACGTCATTGCCGCGGAGGTCGCCGCCCGCCACCGGATGGCATACCCCGAAAACGGCATTGAGCAGCCCCACCAGCCGCTGCTCGGCGGCGGTGAGTACCAGTGGCGCCGCGATGGCGAGCCGCACCTGTTCAACCCGGAGACCGTGTTCCGGCTGCAGCACGCCACCCGTGAGCGCCGCTATGACATCTTCAAGGCCTATACCCGCGGCGTTGACGACCAGTCCGAGAACCTCATGACCCTTCGCGGGCTCCTGAAGTTCAAGGCCGGGCTGCGTCCCGCGGTCCCGCTGGAGGAAGTGGAATCTGTTTCCAGCATCGTCAAGCGGTTCTCCACCGGCGCGATGAGCTACGGCTCGATCTCCCAGGAGGCCCACGAAACCCTCGCGATCGCCATGAACCGGCTGGGCGGAAAGTCCAACACCGGTGAAGGCGGCGAGGACGTGGACCGGCTGCTCGACCCGACGCGGCGCTCGGCGGTCAAACAGATTGCCTCCGGGCGTTTCGGCGTGACCAGCCTCTACCTGACCAACGCCGATGACATCCAGATCAAGATGGCGCAGGGTGCCAAGCCCGGCGAAGGCGGTCAGCTGATGGCACAGAAGGTTTACCCCTGGGTGGCCCGGACACGGCACTCGACGCCCGGCGTCGGGCTCATCTCCCCGCCCCCGCACCACGACATCTACTCGATCGAGGACCTCGCCCAGCTGATTTACGATGCGAAGCGGGCCAACCCCTCCGCGCGGGTGCACGTCAAGTTGGTCTCCGAGGTTGGAATCGGCACGGTAGCCGCCGGCGTGACGAAGGCCAAGGCCGACGTTGTGCTGGTCTCCGGGCACGACGGCGGAACCGGCGCCTCGCCGCTGAACTCGCTGAAGCACGCCGGTGTGCCGTGGGAACTCGGACTCGCCGAAACCCAGCAGACCCTGATGCTCAACGGGCTGCGCGACCGCGTGGTGGTGCAGGTGGACGGGCAGCTCAAGACCGGCCGGGACGTTGTGATCGCCGCGCTGCTCGGTGGTGAGGAGTTCGGTTTTGCCACTGCCCCGCTGGTGGTGTCCGGCTGCATTATGATGCGTGTCTGCCACCTGGACACCTGTCCGGTGGGCGTCGCAACGCAGAACCCGGAGCTGCGTTCCCGTTTCAGCGGTAAACCGGAATTTGTGGTGAACTTCTTCGAATTCCTCGCCGAGGAGGTCCGGGAGATCCTGGCCGAGCTTGGCTTCCGGAGCATTCAGGAAGCGATTGGCCACGCCGAGATGCTCGACACCCGCGAAGCGATCAATCACTGGAAGGCCGACGGGCTGGACCTGGACCCGATTCTGCATGGGCTCGAGTTCGACGACGAGGCCCCGCTGCGCAACCTCACCGGACAGAACCATGAGCTGGACAAGCACTTCGACCAGCGCCTGATTGCGATGGCTGCGGAAGCCCTAAGTGACCGGACCCCGGTTCGGATCGCCGTGGATGTTATCAACACCGACCGCTCTGTCGGCACGATGCTCGGTCATGTGGTCACCAAGACCTTCAGCACCGACGTGCTGGCGACGGACACCATCGACATCACCCTGACGGGCACCGCTGGGCAGTCACTTGGAGCCTTCCTGCCGGCCGGTATTACGCTGCGGATGTTCGGCGACTCCAACGACTATGTCGGCAAGGGGCTTTCCGGAGGCCGCATCATTGTCCGGCCGGACCGCACAAATGTCTTCCCGGCGGAACGCAATGTGATCGCCGGCAACGTGATCGGCTACGGTGCCACGAGCGGCGAGATGTATTTGCGGGGCCAGGTCGGCGAACGGTTTATGGTCCGCAACTCAGGCGCTACGGCGGTGGCTGAAGGAATCGGCGACCATGGCTGCGAGTACATGACCGGCGGCCAGACGCTCGTCCTCGGGCGTACCGGCCGAAACTTCGGTGCCGGCATGTCCGGCGGGACGGCCTACGTGCTGGACCTGAAGACCGAACGCGTGAACAAGCAGGCCCTGGAATCCGGCGAACTGCAGCTGCACGAGCTGGATGCCGAGGACCGGGATATAGTCCACGGACTGCTGCTCAAGCACACCGAGGAAACCGGGTCGTTGCTGGGGGCACGGCTGCTGGAGAACTTCGACGACACAGCGGCCCGCATCACCAAGGTGCTGCCGCGCGACTATGCGGCAGTCCTGCAAACCCGTCTTGATGCCATCGAAGAGGGGCTGGACCCCGACGGTGAAGAAGTTTGGTCTCGAATCCTGGAGGTGACCGGTGGCTGATCCACGCGGATTTTTGAAAGTACGTCAGCGCGAAACACAGCCGCGCCGCCCCGTCCCGGTCCGCATCATGGACTGGAAAGAGGTCTATGAGGCGCAGGAAAACGGTGTCCTGAAGGCCCAGGCCGGCCGTTGCATGGACTGCGGTGTGCCGTTCTGCCACCAGGGCTGCCCGCTGGGCAACCTCATTCCGGAGTGGAACGACCTCATCTGGCGGGATAAGGGCGAGGAAGCCATGGAACGGCTGCACGCCACCAACAACTTCCCCGAGTTCACCGGCCGGCTTTGCCCGGCACCCTGCGAGGCGTCCTGCGTGCTGGGGATCAACCAGCCGGCAGTCACCATCAAACAGGTGGAGGTCTCGATCGTTGACCAGGCGTTCGAGAATGGTTGGGTCAACCCGCTGCCGCCGGCCCGCCTGTCCGGTAAGACGGTCGCCGTCGTCGGTTCCGGTCCCGCCGGACTCGCCGTCGCCCAGCAGCTGACCCGGGTAGGCCACACTGTCGCCGTCTACGAGCGCGATGACAAGATCGGCGGCCTCCTGCGGTACGGAATCCCTGATTTCAAAATGGAGAAAGAGCACGTTGACCGCCGCCTGGAGCAGATGAAGGCCGAAGGCACCCGCTTCCGGACCGGCGTCGCCGTCGGCAGCGACGTGACCTGGGAGCAGCTCCGGCGCCGGTACGACGCAGTTGTCGTCGCCACCGGCGCCACCGTACCGCGTGACCTGCCGATCCCGGGCCGCGAGTTTGAGGGAGTGCATTTCGCAATGGACTACCTTGTCCCGGCCAACCGTGTGGTGGCGGGGGAGAGCGTGGAGAACCAGATCAGCGCGGCCGGCAAACACGTGGTGATCCTCGGCGGCGGCGACACCGGCGCGGACTGCCTCGGGACCGCGCACCGGCACCAGGCTGCGTCGGTGACCACCTTGGCGATCGGTAAGCAGCCGCCGGCGGAGCGGGCCGGCCACCAGCCCTGGCCGACGTTCCCGACCCTGTTCGAAGTGGCCAGCGCGCACGAGGAAGGTGGCGAGCGCACCTATCTCGCCTCCACAGTGGAGTTCGTAGGCGAGAACGGCGTAGTTACCGGAGTTAAGGTAGCCGAAACCGAATTCGTCGACGGCAAGCGGCTCCCGAAGGCCGGCACCGAGCGGATCATCCCGGCCGATCTGGTCCTGCTGTCGCTCGGCTTCACCGGTCCGGAACCGGCAGGGATTACCGAGCAGGTCAGCGCCGAGTTCGACGGCCGCGGCAACGTGGCCCGCGACGGCTACTACATGACCAACACGGAGGGAATCTTCGTCGCCGGAGACGCTGGCCGCGGCCAGTCACTCATCGTCTGGGCCATCGCGGAGGGACGCGCCTGCGCCGCGGCGGTGGATAAGTTCCTGATGGGCAGCACCATTCTTCCGGCACCAGTATCCCCGAGCGACCGGGCCATGGCCGTCCTGTAGTCCGGCCCCTCCCGGTGCCGGGACGGACGCCAGCCGTTCGTCCCCGCGACAACTTAAAACAACCAAGAGACAACTAGGGTAGGTATATGAGACGCGCAAAAATTGTGGCCACCTTCGGACCGGCGATCGCGAGCTTTGACAACACGCTCGCCGTGCTGGAAGCCGGGGTCGACGTGGCCCGGATGAACATGAGCCACGGAGACTACGCCGTGCACGACAACACATACGAGAACGTCCGCAAGGCTGCCGGTCAGCTGGGCAAGGCAGTTGCCATCATGGCCGACCTGCAGGGGCCGAAAATCCGCCTCGGCCGGTTTGTGGACGGGCCGCACCTGCTGGCTGTAGGCGACACCTTCACCATCACCACCGAGGATGTCCCGGGCACCAAGGACATTTGCTCCACGACCCTCAAGACCCTCACCGAGGACGTCAACCCCGGCGATGCGCTGCTGATCGACGACGGCAAGGTTGCCCTTCGGGCGATCGACGTCGACGCCGTCAAGGTGGTTGCCCAGGTGATCGTTGGCGGGTACGTCTCGAACAACAAGGGCATCAACCTGCCCGGCGTTGCCGTGAACGTCCCGGCACTGAGCGAAAAGGACGAGGACGACCTGCGCTGGGCCATGCGCCGCGGCGTGGACATGGTGGCCCTCTCCTTCGTCCGCGATGCCTCGGACATCACCCGCGTCCACGAGATCATGGACGAAGAAGGCCGCCGCGTACCGGTGATCGCCAAGATCGAGAAGCCCCAGGCCGTTGAGCAGCTCCCGGAGATCATTGACGCGTTCGACGCCATTATGGTGGCCCGTGGCGACCTCGGTGTGGAACTTCCCCTGGAGGAAGTGCCGATCGTGCAGAAGCGAGCCGTCGAACTTGCACGACGCTGGGCCAAGCCGGTCATCGTGGCAACCCAAGTACTCGAATCCATGATCGACAACCCGCGCCCGACCCGCGCTGAGGCTTCTGACTGCGCCAACGCAGTGCTCGACGGTGCCGACGCCGTGATGCTCTCTGGCGAGACCAGCGTGGGCAAGTACCCGATCGAGACCGTCAAGGTGATGGCCCGGATCATCGAATCAACCGAGGTCCACGGCCTGGAACGCGTCCCCCCGCTGGGCACCAAGCCCAAGACCCGGGGCGGCGCCATCACCCGTGCCGCCGTCGAAATCGCCGATCAGCTGGATGCGAAGTACATCTGTACCTTCACCCAGTCCGGCGACTCGGCACGGCGTTTGTCGCGCCTGCGTCCGATCCGTCCGGTGTTCGCCTTCACCCCGGTGGAGCACGTCTGGAACCAGCTGGCGCTCACGTGGGGCATCCAGCCGGTGCTGGTCCCGATGGTGGGCCACACGGATGAGATGACTGCCCAGGTTGACCGCAGCTTGCTGGACATGGACCTCGTTGACGACGGTGACATGGTGGTTATTGCCGCCGGTTCGCCTCCCGGAAAGGCCGGTTCCACGAATATGCTGAAGGTACACCGTGTCGGCGACCTCGCGGACGCCGGAAGCCACGGCAACACCGAGGTCACCAAGGACAAGGTGGGCCCGTGGCCGGAACGGAAGAAGCGGAACAGCAAAATCTAGTTCCGTCACTGCCGACAAAAGGGAGGGTCCCCGCCACTGGCGGGGACCCTCCCTTTTGTCGTGCGAATCAGGCTATGGTGTTCCCGGCCCGGCTAGTTGACCTGGTTGATGATGGTCTCGGCCACCTCACGCATGCTCAGGCGGCGGTCCATCGAGGTTTTCTGGATCCAACGGAACGCCTCCGGCTCCGTCAGTCCCATCTTGGTGGTCAGGAGGCTCTTGGCGCGCTCCACAAGCTTGCGGGTGGCGAACTGTTCCTGGAGGTCGGTCACTTCGCTTTCGAGGGCCTTGATCTCCTCGTGGCGGGAGAGTGCGATCTCCAGGGCGGGGATGAGGTCCGCCGGAGTGAAGGGCTTGACCACGTAGGCCATGGCGCCGGCGTCGCGGGCGCGCTCGACGAGTTCCTTCTGGCTGAATGCGGTGAGCAGGACCACGGGGGCGATCCGGGCCTTGACGATTTTCTCAGCAGCTGTGATGCCATCCATGATTGGCATCTTGACGTCCATCAGGACGAGGTCCGGCTTAAGTTCCTCGGCGAGCTGGACGGCCTTTTCGCCATTGTCCGCTTCACCGACGACGTCGTAGCCTTCACCCCGCAGGATCTCGATGATGTCGAGCCGGATGAGGGTCTCGTCCTCGGCGACAACCACGCGGCGCGCCGGCTTGGACGTGGTGTTTGACTCCGTCTGTTCTGACACGGGAACTCCTTGGAAAGGTGCGGCGGGAACTAGACCATCTTAGGTTGTCACCGCTGCGCTGCTGGGACCGGACATGTTCGATGCGGCGTCACTGGCGCGATTCTGGAATTCAGCCTATCTGCATGTAGAGTAATTTCGCGCACTGGAAGCGATCGCGTTGCTCACAGCACTGTGTCTCTGCGATTATTTCCTGGTGTACTCCGCGCCCGAGTGGCGGAATTGGCAGACGCGCCGCACTCAAAATGCGGTATCGAAAGGTGTGTGGGTTCGAGTCCCACCTCGGGCACAGTGTTTCCGCAGGTCAGTGGCTTTTAGAGGTGCTGAGTGTGGACAAAAGTACTTAAAGTGTGGACAGCGGCGTAGCATTTTTCCTATGGCCAGCATTAGAAAACGCACGAAAAAGGACGGTACGACGTCCTTTATGGTCTGCTGGCGGGACCCGGCCAACCGCCAGGAACAAGGCATCACGCTGCCCACGGAATCCGAAGCGATCACCCTGAAGCGCCTCCTTGACGCCAACAACCAATCGTTTGAGATCGCGCAGCATGCGATGCTCGCGAACCAGACCAAAGCGCCCACCGTCGCCGCCGTGATCCAAGAGCACATCGACCTTCTGGTCCGGCCCTCCGTTGGCACCGTCCACACGTATCAGACCATGCTGAAGCTGCACATCGCGGACGTCATCGGGCACATACCCGTGGACAAGCTCGACTACCGGCATCTGACCTACTGGATGAAGACGATGCAGACCAAAGGCCGGTCTGCGAAAACCATCAAGAACAACCATGGCTTGATTTTCTCGGCGATGGAGACGGCTGTCCGTCTCGGCTACCGGAAAGATAATCCGTGCCGGGGCGTCCAGTTGCCGTCTGGCGAAAAGGCAGAGGATGAGACCAGGTTCCTGACGCATGCTGAGTTCGGCCTGATCCTGGAATGCATGGGGGAGCGGTACAAGTCGTTCACGGAGTTCCTGGTCATGACCGGTACCCGTTTTGGCGAAGCGACTGCGGTAACTGTGGCCGACGTGGACCTGATGTCGAAGCCGGCAACGATGCGGATCAACAAAGCATGGAAACGCGGTACTGACTCCGAGTATTACGTTGGAGCGACCAAGACCGGTGCCGGCAAGAGGACGGTTTCACTGAATCCCCATTTGGTGGAAGTCCTGATTCCGCTGGTGGCCAGCCGCCCTAGCTCAGAACTCCTGTTCACCACTCCCAAGGGCGAGCGAATTGTCCACAAGCTGTATTGGCACCACTACTGGAGTACCGCCGTGAAAGCGGCCCAAGCGCGTGGACTGAAGAAGTCACCCCGTATCCACGATCTGCGCCATACGCACGCGTCCTGGCTGATCCAGGATGGCGTCTCGCTGTTCACGATCTCTAGGCGACTCGGGCACGCATCTACGCGAACGACTGAGCAGGTGTATGGCCACCTGATGCCGCAGGCGCTCCAGGATGCCGCCGACGCCGTCGAGCGTTCCGCGGTTGTGTGGCGCGGATAGCGTCCGGGTGGATGGGTTACCTAGGAGTACTTCTGGCGGGCCTGTGCCCGCGTCCCGATCATGCGAACGGACTGCGGCGCAGGTCCAGTGGTTCGGACTTCACGTAGCTCTGCAATCTCCCTGAGGTGAACCGACGTGAAGACAATCTTCCCCTTGCCCCAGACAGCGTGCGGGAACTCACCCTTGGCAGCCCCGTCTCTCAGCCATGCCTCTGAACACTTGAGGACGGTGGCAGCCTCGGCTGGTTCGAAGAATTCAAGTTTCATGCCCCTGTCCGATCCCTTCGTGGATATGCGGCGAGGACCGCCGGCGCGAGTCCTGTCCCCATCCATGTACGCCGGAAATCACGGCGGCATGACGGTGACCTGGAAACTCGCTTCGAGGGCCGCGGCGTGGAGCTGCACCTGCTCGGCTGAGGCACTGAACTGAGCCGATGAGCGCTGCACCAGCCCGGCTTCGGTGAGCAGGCCGAGTTGCCTGCGGATGGCCGAAGGTGAGGCGCACAGTTCCCTGCCGATCTGGCCACAGGTCGAGGGCCCGTTCCTGATCAGGAAGCGGATGATTCGGCTTCGTGTTCGGTTCATCAAAATGCTCGACATGGGGACCACAACCAGTTGAATGGTGAAGGGTTGCTGTAGACGGGTCTACAGCAGCAGGCTACTCCGGTTGAGGTCATGTTGGAAAGACCAGTGCGCGTCAATGAATCCCCAAAGGGATCGAGGATCAGGCCATGGCAGACCACCCGCAGATCAGGGCCTTCACCGAGGCTGCGCTACTGCTTCGTGCCGAGCGGTACTGGCAACACGGATCCGCACGCGAGCAGGCCGAGTTCCTGCGTGCTCTGAGTGAAGTCCTGACCGAGGTCTGCTACCACTTCGACGCGAATGACGTACTCCCGCTCGAGCTCCTCAAAGCCGGTCAGGACATGGCAGCGCCGGCGGTACGGAACCTGCCCCTGCGCCCGTCGGCCCAGCAAGTCCTGATGGCCTACGTGGACCGTCGGATTGAGCAATTGATTGCCGCACAGGATGACTCAGGCAATACTGGGGCAAAAGGGAGTAGGAGCGCCTGACCGGGCTTCCGGCCCCGCATCAGATCGAGGGGTGGGCAGCGCGGATGGATGAGGCAGGTCGCGGTGACAGGTTGTCTCCCCAGGCCCAGCTGGCCCGTCGTCTGAATTTGCTGCTCGACGTCGTGGTTGCCGAACGTGGGAAGCCCGTAACGTTCCGCGAGGTCCAGGCCGAACTTGAGGCACGGGGCATCAAGTTGTCCCGCGCGCGCTGGTTCTATATGAAAGAGGGGACTGGTCGCCTGGTTAGCGATCCGGTGCTTTTGGCCGAGCTGTGCAACATCTTCAACGTCGACTCCTCGTACCTGATCGGCGACAGCGCCGACTTGCCCGAGCGGATCGATTCGCAACTCGAGTTTGTGAAGTCGCTTCGTGCGGCCAGGGTGAAGACCTTCGCGGCGCGGACGCTGGGTGATGTTTCTCCGGAGACGTTGAGGGCCATCTCTGAATACCTCAACAAGGACATAGAGCGCCATCCTGGAGCGGAAGAGGCAGCAGAAGCTAATCCTCCAGAAGATACTGAAGATGAGCCGACAGCAACTCCTTGATCCGCGCGGGGTTGGCTGAATAGCGCGGCGAGCGGCCATGGCGTCGGCCCGGCTCAAGGTCCACCGCGATGGCGCCGGTCTCCTCAAGTGCAAGCAGGTGCTTGGCTACGCTCGGCTCGCCGGCGCTTACTGCTGCCACGATGTCACCGCGGGTCGCCGGACCGTGCGCGGAGAGGTAGCGGAGGATCTCGTTCCGTGATCTATTGCCAAACGTCGCGACAGCGGCTTCGACTTCGTTCGACCAGGCTTCGTCGTGAGGCTGAGTGATCCTGGGCATGGAACCATTCTCACCTAACGATCTCCGAAAAGTAAGACCCGCAGTCTTGACGATACTTTAGTTATCTTTGAAAATAGTTTGTATAGCTTTCCTGTCGTAGTGGTCGCCCTTGGGTTTCGCTGCCACTCTTAGAGCGCCGGTCGTGCCGGTGCCGGACTTATTGGAATCGTTTAGTTGAAGCGGTGAAGACCATGCGAGTCGAAGCCAGATTGAATCAGGCCCCACAAGATCATCCAAATGTAGGAAGTATCGACATCTCCCTGCGCGGTGCGCCGGAGCCCGCCACGGTTGTCGTTCCGGTAGATCAAATCATGATCGCCGTCGACGGTGTACAGCGGTACGTGGTTTCGCATCTCTCGCGGATCGGCCGGGCCTGCGACGTGGACGACGTTATGCAGGACATCCGGGTCGCGGTGTGGGATGGGGTGACCCGGGGGCATTACCGCCAGCTTCCCGGTATTCCGTTCGGTGCGTGGGTTCAGGGGGTGTGCGCGAACGTGTGCGCCGCGCACACCCGTCGGGAGCTGAGCCATCAGACACTCCCGCTGATCATGGAACCAGGGAATGCCGACGGGCCGGCGGCATTTGTTCCTTTGGCGTTGCTGGGCATGGACCGGGGTGGAGTTCAAAGTGCCGAGCAGATTATTGACCAGCAATGGGCACGAATGATCATTGAGCTGACCCGGGCCAGCGTGCCGGCAAGAGTTTGGGATCTTGCCGTGGACAGTCTCACCGGGCCGCGACACTACGGTCCGCCGTCGCCACAGGACCGCCGGCGCTGGCACGCGGTGACCGTGGTGCGCAAGACGGCGAAAACCGTTCAAAAGGCGCTTGACGTTGAGCAGGGGGCCATTGGCAATATCGGAGACTTGTGCCAATACGCAGCAGAGTGCCTGCCCACACTGGTACTCCGCAGAACAGCCGAAAGTATCGTTCGCCCCGGCCTTCGAGGACCCGAACGGAAGAGGGCTCTGGAAGTTCTGGCGGCCCAGTTGGGCGTCACCGAGCGCTATGTGGCTGTCCAGATCGGCTTCGCGCGCCGGTTGTATCGAACGGCTTGGAGGATTCTCCAGGCCGGGCCGCGGACTGCCTACTGAGTCATGTTGTGGACCAGTCCTCCCGCCATGAACGGCGACAAGGAGGCCCGAATGTCCGTGATGCAGAAGAACGCTCAATATGGTCCAAGCAGCCGGCGTGGATGGTGGATCGCAGCAGTCGCGCTCTTGGTTGTGGTCATGGCGCTTTTCGCTCTCACGCGGCCGTCGCCCACGCCCGCAGAGGCTCCGGTTGCAGCGCCGTCGACGACGGCGATCCCTCAGAACCCGGCGAACGCTTACCCCGGGACGCCGGCACAAACTCCCACGGTGGCTCCCGACGTTGTGATTGCCGATCCGGAGGGCGCACCCCGCACTGCTGACTTCCGCCAGCTCGCCGCCGCGGCTGCAACGGCGATCTACACCTGGGACACGCGAACGTCCTCCTACTCGGAGGTCTACTCACGGCTCCGTGACTGGTGGGACGTGCTGCCGGACGGGTCCAATCCTTTGGCAGTGTTGGTGCAGGAGTTCGAAGCGACCGGGGTCAACGCGGGAAGCTACGCGACTTTGGCTGACCAGCAGGCGCACCGTTCGGCCGCGGTCGAATCCCTGCACTGCGACAGCGAGCTGGCCAAGGTTCGGGAGCGGCCAGCGCCATGGGAGGGACTGCATGTGTGCACCGCTTCCGTTAGCGTTCTGGATCAATCATTCTCTGCCCGCAACACCTATACGGCACCTGTCAGCGTCATGGTGAACTGTCCGCCGGCTGTGACGGCCCCGACGGACCACTGCGTCATGGTCGGCTTTTACGCCGCCCCGAGCAGGATCGTCTATTGATGCCGGCCGCCGTGGTGTTGGCTGGGCTGGTCAAGCGCCGGACCCTTCTGCGGGTTACGCTGGCCGCGGCCTCAACCTTGGTCCTGGTGGGTTCCATTTCATTTAGCGCAGCCGTGGCGGTGCTCGGCGCGCGCGCAGCCGACACCCCGTCCGTCTGCTCGCAAAGTGGCGTGGCTGGCGAGCCAGCCACCAGCGGATCCGGTGCCCTGAGCATCCGCACAAGCAACCAGGCTCTGGTCAGTGTGACCGTCAGGCAAATGGCCGTCGCGGGGGACTACGTTTCCATTGGCCAGCAATTGGGGGTCCCCCGGGAGGGTCAGATCATCGCAATCATGATGGCTCTTCAGGAATCCAGCCTCCGAGTCCTCGCCAACGTGAATGTACCAGAGTCGCTCCAGTACCCGTATGACGGTCTCGGCAGCGATCACGATTCCCTCGGCACCGCCCAGCAACGTCCCGCTGCGGGCTGGGGGACCGTTGAGCAGTTGATGGATCCCAAGTTCAATGTGCGGGCCTTTTACGGCGGACCTGCCGGCCCCAACCGTGGCAGCCCGCGGGGGTTGTTGGATATCCGGGGTTGGCAATCCATGAATAAAGGCCAGGCTGCGCAAGCCGTTCAGGTGTCGGCGTTCCCTGAGCTGTATGCGCGGTGGGAGGCCGAAGCAACGGCCATTGTTGAGGCGCTCGACGGTGGGATGTCTCCGGCCAGGTGCTCGGATACGGTGCCTTCCCCGACGGACACGGTCGTGCCCGCAAATCTTAGCCAAATCCGCAAGGACATCCTGCGGTTTACCCAGGAAGGAGTCGGCGGTGCTTACGTATGGGGTGGCACGGCGTACAAGGCGTGGGACTGCTCCGGTTACGTCCAGTGGATCTACAGGCAGGCCGGGGTCAACCTGCCGCGAGTGGAGCAATGGAGGGTCGGTACGCGGACCGACAATCCGCAGCAGGGGGACCTGGTGGTCCAGAACGCACAAGGGGCGAACAACTGGGGACACGTCGGCATCTACGCGGGAGACGGCATGATGTACAGCGCGTTGAATCCCGCTGTGGGTACGCTACTGCATCCAATAGCTTGGAATACCGATACGGCGTATTTTGATCTTCTGAAGTGACTTGTTGTCGAATTAGAAACCCGAAGTCCGGTCCCGCGGCCGGGACGGGAGCGGAAGAATTTTCTACATCGAGCTCATAGGGCGATTTCTGCGCATCCTACAGTCTCAAAAGCCGTCCAAAAACAGGCAGTCTCAAAACGGCACATTGATCAGGATCAAGAGGAGGGACTCCGATTTTGAGTGGTATGCCCCTTAGTGCGCGGCGGCCTCGTAATTTTCAATGATGTCAGCCTGAATACGGCCGCGGGTGATGACATGAAGGGCTTGGCCTACCGCCCAGTCCAGTCTCACACAAGGAGTTCGGGACTGCCCCCGGTTTTGCTGACTCCTTGACCTAGCGAGCTGGTGCTCGTGGAAGGATGTTGACCATGCCGACGGCTTATGGGGCGGAGTTCCGCCAGGATGCTATTGATGTGGCCCGCAAGGGCGAAGCGCCGCTGGCGCAGATTGCCAAGGATTTCGGGCTGTCGGTCACCACGTTGAAACGGTGGATTGCCATCGCCGAACGTAAAGATTCCGGAGCCGTCCCGGCAGCGCCGAGTCGGCCGAGATGCGGGAGCTGAAGAAGCGCAACCGCCTGTTGGAGCAGGAGAATGAAATTCTGCGCCGGCCTGCTGCCGATTTGGCGAGGGACATCAACCCAAAATGATGTACCCGCTGGTCACGGATCTTGCCGCCGACGGTGTTCCCGTCGCGGTGACCTGCAGGGTGTTGGGATTCAGCAAGCAAGGCTAGTACCGGTGGAGAGCCAGCCCGGTGACGGACCGGGACTGGGCGGATGCGCACCTGGTCAACGCCGCCCTGGACATCCACGACGACGACCCGGCGTTCGGATATCGTTTCATCTCCGACGAACTCCCCGGCAAGGGCATCACGGCCGGCGAAAACAGGGTCCAGCGCCTATGCCGGGACCACGGCATCTGGTCCGTGTTCGCCAAGAAGCGTGGCGCCGGGTAGGAAGGGTTTTTGGACAGTCTGCTGAGATGTTGAGCCGGCAAGGATACCCCGTTGTTGGCCGTCTCTTCTGTTGGAACATTGAGCACGCGGACGCCGTAGGTTTCAGAGTCGGCGGTAAATGCATACTCATTGAGTGCAAGGTATCGCGTGGCGACTTTCTGAGCGATAAGAAGAAATCCTTTAGATTCAATCCAGAACGGGGCATGGGCGATCTTCGCTACTTTTGCTGCCCGAGTTAACTGATTAAATCGCATGAAGTGCCAGCGAACTGAGGATTGATATATGTCTATCCCAGTGGCAAGGCGAAGCACGCCAAGGAGGCAGTGGCTCAGCCCAAAAATCATGATGCTGCGCACCACTTGCTTTTCTACTACGCACGACGGGCGGCTCAGGCCGGCGTTCACAAAACGATTCTTGCTCAAAGGAGCAAGTTCTGACCACACTAGGAGTTAGCAATGGCAGCCAAGCTTTCAACCGTTTGTGCAGACTTAGCCAAGTCAATCTGAGACCAGGTGACCCGCCTTATCCGCGGCTATGAGACCAGCCACGTCAGCATCCAAGTCGTCACGACTGTGGTGCCAGGCAGCCGCAGCCAGGCGGGCTCCAGAATGATTTACGAGGCCTTCATTACCCATCGTGCGTAGCTTGCCGCCGCACCATCCTTTCCTGAAGTTTCTTGTTGCGTTCTTCATAAGAGGCTGCGGGAGTCTCTACGATGTCGAAATCAGCGGGCTCTCGCCCCAGCTCGATTAGCTTGCCTTTCGACCAGCGCTGCCAACGCACGCCGGAGCTATCCGTGAAGGTAACGAAAGCCTCGTGCAACGGCAATGCGTCATCTAAGTACTGGCTGAACTCGCGGGTGACGACATGCTTCACAAAACGATCAAGCTGCCCGCCTTCGGAATCCAGACAGACTAGCTCCATGTTGTAGATGGGCAGGTTATTGCTGCTTGCAACTTGGACGACATGGCTGTTGTCTAAGCCGCCCTCTAGAGCTACGTGTAGTGTGACCGCGGCTGCCTGGGCGCGGTGTTGATCGTTGACCTGCCGGCGGAAAGTAATGGCACCTAGCCACAGGGCGCCGGCCGTACCGATGGCTCCAATAGCACCCGCAATCGCTCCCCAGAACGTTGAGATAGCGCTTAGCCATTCGGCGGCATTCGGCGCTTGGTTTGCGGTAGGGCCTTGCAGCAGGCTTGAACCGAAGATGACAATCGCTGGGATGCTCACGCCGATGACCGCTGTTCCCAGCTTCTGCCTGAGGTTCATTCTCTTACTCCATAATCCACGCCATATGGGTTGCCGTCTTTTGAATATAGATCCCCACTATGGCACCAACGAACCGTGCCCATCATTCTTCAGGAACACGTTCCAGCTCGTGGCACCGGTCTTGATGGAGGAGCAGACAAACTGCATCGGGATGGTGTTTCCGGCCGGAACGTCGGTGTACCCACCCGTGGTGTCGTAGCTGTTGTCTGAAGCTTTGTAGGTGGACTTAGTCTTACCCGCCTGAGCCGTAGCTGTGGGGTGCTTCTGGATGAGCCGCTTCTCGCAAACGGTGTTGGCTTCCTTGGCGTCGGCTGCGCGCTGGTCGTCGATGACCTTCTGAGCGGCATCCAAAGCCGCCGACATGGAGGCGGCACTGGCTTCAGCACTGGCTTTGGCGTCGGCTTCCTGGCCAGCCCGGATTGCCTGGGACGAGACAGCAATGGCGATGACCGCCAAGAGGACCACGACCGCGGCTCCGATGATGATGAGCAACTTGTTGCGGCTCGGTGGTGGCTTTACTTCCGGAGTGGTCTCAACGGACATGGTGGGGCCTCTCAGGGCGCTAGATGTATTAACCACGGAGGTTAGTGACGCGGCTTGCTGGTGGCTGACCCTTGAGTGA